>DRKU01000058.1 GCA_011051615.1 Gammaproteobacteria bacterium | reverse complement strand
GAGGGAATTCGACGAGATGACTTCCGAATTACTTTCCCCGAACCCTGCACGAACGTGATGATAAAACACAAAGCCCTGGATGACGGTTCCTTCCCCCTCAGGGGGAAGGACAGGATGAGGGGCTCACATACAGGGGTTTTCAACAGAAATATGCTGAGGCCGGATTTCGATCCCCGCCCCCTGTCCCCCTCCCGGGTGGGAGGGGGAAACCGATATTACGAGATCCGTGTCGTCATGAAGAATAATGGCGAAGGGCGAGGACTGAGGATTTTGATCCCCGCCCCCTGTCCCCCGCCCTGAAGGCGGGGGGACCGTTATTTCGCCTCGTGTCGTCATTCCCGCGCAGGTGATTGACGATCTTTTGTAGGAGCGCCGCCACGGCGCGATTTTCCCGGGTCGCTATCGCCGCGGGGCGCGGCTCCTACAAAAAGGTTCGAGTGGCGAGGGGCGAAGGGCGAGGGTTGAGGATTTTGATCCCCCTCATACTGTCCTTCGGCTCGGGCATCCTGCTTCGCTCTAACGGCTACATCCCTGTAGCCGTCTCCCGGAGGGAGAAGGAACTGTCTTTTCCCGTGTGCCCCGTGGCCCCCGTGGTTGCATCTGGTTTTCTCTGTGCCTCTGTGGTTAAACAGGATTGCCGCAGGGTTACAGGTAGCGGTTGAAGATGTCGATGAGGTCCTGGATGTTGGCGTCCTGGTCGAACATTTTCAGCACGTTGTCGCGCGCGGCGGCGGCATAGCGGCAGGCCAGCCGGGGGTCGTCGATGAGGCGGCCGATACTGGTAACGAAGTCGTCGACGCTGTCCTGCGCGCACAGCAGGCCGGTTTCTTCGTGGTGCACCAGTTCGGGAATGGCGCTGACGCGGGTGCTGACTACCGGCAGGCCGATGGCCATGGCCTCGGCGATGACGTTGGGAATGCCGTCGGGGGGATGGCCGTCCACCAGCCGGCTGGCGAGGCAGAAGATGGACGCGGACTTGAAGGCGGCGATGGTCTCGGCGAAGGACAACTGGCCGCGAAAGTGCACATGGTCCGCCACACCTTCGGTGCGTGCCAGTTCACGCAACTCCCCTTCCAGCGGTCCGCCGGCGACGATATCCAGTTCCACGTCCCTGCCTTGCTCGCGCAGCTGGCGCACGGCACGGATCAGCACGTCATGGCCCTTGGTAATCACCAGCCGCCCGATGGCGAGCAGCTTCACCGGCGGGCGCATGCGTTCGTCCGCATCGCGCAAGCCCTCCATGTTCTCCATGATCAGGGGGTCGAGGCCGTGGTAGTTGGTGTAGGTGTCCTCGGCGTGGCAGTTGTGCATGTGATGCTTGAGGTGATTGCAGAAGTGGCCGGTGCACACCACGGTGAACTTCGCCTCGTTCATCTTCTGTTCGAGAAAACGGTTCTTCGTGAAGATGTTTTCGCCGTGGATGGCCGCCGACCAGGTGAAGCCCATGACGCGGCCAAGCAGCCAGCAGGCGGTGGTGGGCACGTTGGCCCAGTGACCATGGACATGGTTGATGCCGTCGCGACGCATGAGTTCACCGAAGTGGAACGTGATGGGCATGATGGCGAGGTTCTTCAGCGCCTCCCTGGGCCGGTCGCGGCCGATCCATACCATGTCCCACATGGCGCGCAGGGTGCGTAGCGGGTGGCGCAGGGACTGGCGCGCGAAGGCCGCCAGTGCACGCGCGCCGAACAGACGCGCGTAGGTGGTGCGTTCGTTCATCAGGCGCACCGCCGAGGGAATGGTGACCGGATCGGCCGGGTATTGCAGGGAGAAGATACGGAAGTCCACACCGCGGCGATCCAGTGCGTCCAGCTCGCGCACGATGAAAGTCTCGTGCAGCTCCGGGAACATGGAGATGATGATGCCGATGGGCTGCTTGAGAGGATTGGTAGCGTTCATGGGTTCCATTGCCGATGCTTGCCACAGGCCACATACAGGCTCTCGTAACGCTGGGCGGTCATATCGATGTCGTAATGGCGTTTGATGGTAGCCAGTGCGTTGGTCTCGATGATCTGGCGCAGACCTTCGTCGCGGATCACTTCCAGCGTGGTCGCGACCAGTTCGTCCACATCACCACTGTCATGCAGCAGGCCGTTGTTCTTGTGGCGAATGACGCCGGGGATGCCGCCCACGCGCGCGGCATTGACCACCGTGCCGCTGGCCATGGCCTCGAGCAGGGTGATGGGCAGGCCCTCCCACGCCGAGGGCATCATCAGCATGTCGATGAGATTGAGCAGCGCCGGCACGTCACTGCGCCGGCCGAGCAACAGGACGTCGTCTTCCAGGCCCAGCTCATTGATGCGCGCGCGGATCATGGTTTCCAGTTCGCCTTCACCGATGACGAGGCAGGTGAAGGCCACGCCGTCGGCCTTGATGCGCGCCAGGGCCTCGAGCAGTACGGGGTGGCCCTTGGCCTCGTGCAGGCGACCAATGATGCCGAAGACGAAACCGGGATCGCGATCACCGAAGATCTCGCGCCGCAATGCCTCGGGGACTTCGCGTCGGCGAAACTTGTCCAGGTAGATACCGTTGTTGATGGTCACCACCTTGCCGGGCGGCAGGCCGTCGCGGTTGACCAGCACGTCGTGGACACCTTCGGTGCAGGCGATGACCCGCGTGGAGAACAGGCGCGCCCAGAGGTTATCGAGAAACCGGTAGAGGCGACCCTTCCATTCGTTGGTGCTGTGGATGGTGGCGTAGATGCAGCGGATGCCGGCGAGCCGCGCGGCGAGACGGCCGATGAGATCGGCGGTAAAGAGATGGGTATGCACCACCTTGATCCCCTGCTGGCGCAGAAAGCGCGCGAGGCGAAAGACGTGACCGATGTCGAACTTGCCTCGCCGGGTGACATAGTGCACCGGGATGCCCTTCCCTTCCAGTTCCTCGGCCAGTACACCACCCCGCACGATACAGATCACACAGTACGTGTAGCGGTTCTGCGGGCAGGTGACCATGTCCACCATGAGGCGCTCGGCGCCGTTGGGCGGCAGTTCATCGATGATATGGGCGACTTTCACGCGGGATTTTTCACGCCGGGCGGGTTCGAATTGTTCGGGTTTTCCAACCCCATACGCTAACAGATCGGCCGCGGTGGGCGAACCACCTGATCCGATGACGCCGCCTCACCGGATTGGGTTATAAACACGGTAGCAGGGGGCGAGGGTTGAGGATCAGATCCCCCCCACCCTGTCCCTCTACCCCTGCGGGGCATCGAGGTCCCGGGTGGGGGGGAAAACCGCAATTTCGAGATCCGTGCAGTGATTCCCGCGCAGGTGGTTGATGATCTTTTGTAGGAGCGCCGCCTCGGCGCGATGATTCGGTGATGCTATCGCCGCGTGGCGCGGCTCCTACGACGAAAGGTTCGAGGGCTGAGGATCGGATCCCCTTCCCCTCGCTACTCGCCCCTCGCACCTGTCGTTAATGCGAACGCAGGTCGGCAAGCAGGCTCTCGCGGGTCTCGTCAGGTACGGGGTCCACTTCGCGCATGCAGTTTTCGTGGTCGATGCCCATGGCGAGGCTGGCGCCTTTGCGCAGGTCGGTGATCATCTCGGGCGTCAGTTCGAAGCGCATGAAGTGCACCGAGGAGGTCTTTTCCTCGGTGTCACGTTCCAGGTCTTCGTCGGCGATGGCATAGACCTTGTCGTGCCCGGCGACACGCACCCACACCTTGTCTTCGATGCCGATGAGTTTTGCCAGCGCGGCCTTGCGCGCGTCTTCATCCTCGTACTCGATCATGAAGGTGGCCTTCCAGTTGCTGCCATCGGGGATCAGCGGGTTGTAGGCGTCCAGTTCTTCCTGGATGCCGTCCTTCTCGAAGATCTTTTCGATGCGCAGCATTTCCTGGATCTGGTACTGGATGGTCAGCTGGTCTTCGAAATACAGGGTCTCGTGTTCACCCAGGTGCACCTTGCGGTGCTTCTTGTGTTCCATGACGCGCGTGCGAAAGTCGGCGCGCTGTTCGGCGTATTCTTCCAGGCTAAGGAGATCGTCTCGTGTCAGTGTGCTCATGATTCACCTCTGTAACTAGATACCATAAGCCTTGCGCAACAGGCTCAGCGGATGTTCGGGTTTGCTGCCATCGCGCAGGCCGTTTTCGATCTGGTGGCCGGCCATGGGGCAATCGCTGGTGTAGTGGTCTGCGTGGGCTTCCTTGACGCGATTGACCACCGGTCGCGCGATCTTCATGGATATTTCGTGAAATTCCTTCTTTACCGCGTAGGTGCCGTCGTGACCCGAGCAGCGCTCGACAGGCACCACCTCAGTTTTCGGGATCAGTTGCAGCACGTCGCGGGTCTTCATGCCGATCTTCTGCACGCGCTGGTGGCAGGCCACGTGATAGGCCACCTTGCCCAGCGTCTGATTGAAATCGGTCCTGAGCTTGCCTTCGCGGTGGCGCAGCATCAGGTATTCGAAGGGATCGTAGATGGCTTCCTGCACTTTTCTGACGTCTTCATCGTCGGGAAACATCAGTGGCAGTTCCTGCTTGAACATCAGTACGCAGGAGGGCACGGCGCCGACGATATCCCAGCCTTCATCGACCAGCTTCGCCAGCTGCGGGATGTTGACATCCTTCGCCCGCGCCACCGCCTCGAGGTCGCCCAGCTCCAGTTTGGGCATGCCGCAGCAGCGTTCCTTCGGCGCCATGGTTACGGGGATACGATTGTGTTCCAGTACCGCCACCAGGTCGTCGTTGATGTGCGGTTCGTTGACGTTGCAGTAGCAGGTGGCAAAGATGGCTACCTTGCCGCGGGTGCGTTCGCCGGGATCGGCCTGCAGGCTGTCGTTGGCCTGAAAATGCTTGCGAAAGGTGTTGCTCTCGAAGCGCGGCAGGGTGGCCTCGCTGTGAACACCACCCACCGCCTGCATGAGCTTACGCACCGGCTTGCTGTTGTTGGCCGCATTGATGCCCTGTGAAATCACCGGGATGGAACCGATACGCCCGACCAGATCGGTGTTGGACAGCATACGGTTGCGCACACTGGTGCCGTGCTTTTTGAAATGCACCGCCTTGGCACGCAACATGAGATGGGGAAAGTCCACGTTCCATTCGTGCGGCGGCACATAGGGGCACTTGGTCAGGTAACACAGGTCGCAGAGATAACAATGATCGACGACCTTCCAGTAATCATCTTTGGCGACACCGTCCACTTCCATGGTGTCCGATTCGTCCACCAAGTCGAAGAGGGTGGGAAAAGCGTTACACAGGCTGACGCAGCGGCGGCAACCGTGACAGATGTCGTATACCCGTTCCAGTTCCGCGAAGAGATCGTCTTCGTCATGGAACGTGCTGTCTTTCCAGTTCAGGGGATGACGTGTAGGCGCTTCGAGGCTGCCCTCACGGTGACCGGAACCTGCCATGTGCGCTTTCCTCCGTGGTGAATCGCGGTTTATTCAGAATCAACAGGTGGAGACACACAGGGCCGGAAGACCGGCCCTGTGCATTCCTTCCTCGAACAGTGAAAAACTCAGGCGTCGAGGTTATCCAGGGCCTTCTGGAAACGGTTGGCGTGAGAACGCTCGGCCTTGGCCAGGGTCTCGAACCAGTCGGCGATTTCGTCGAAGCCTTCGTCGCGTGCCGCCTTGGCCATGCCCGGGTACATGTCGGTGTACTCGTGGGTCTCGCCGGCGATAGCGGCCTTGAGGTTATCGGCAGTCGCGCCGATGGGCAGACCGGTGGCGGGATCGCCGACGGCTTCGAGGTATTCCAGGTGACCGTGGGCGTGGCCGGTTTCACCTTCGGCGGTGGAACGGAACACGGTCGCCACGTCGTTGTAGCCTTCTACATCAGCCTTGGCCGCGAAGTACAGGTAGCGGCGGTTGGCCTGAGATTCGCCAGCGAAGGCGTCTTTCAGATTCTGTTCGGTCTTGGAGCCTTTGAGATCAGCCATGATAGTAAACCTCCCGTTGTTTGAGTTATCAGGTCGAAAAAACAATCCACCGGGGCCGGCCTGCCGGTCGGGGACCCTGAAACTGGCGCCACCCCGGAAATTAGACTTAATCTAATTCATGCGGCGAGGCTTGTCCAGTCTCTTTGCATCCCCTTTTTCCGGCCGCCACAACCACCGCCGGCGCGAACCAAATCTGGAACCAATATGGGGACGGCGCTCGCCGTTTCCAGTGGCTCCGATTGACCCGGTAGACGGCGTAGGCTAACGTAAGCGGCCACGAAAAACCGGATAATTTTACCCATGGCCGCCAGAAAGACCCCGCGCAAGTCCGCCGAGGAACCCGATTTCGAAACCGCGCTGGCGGAACTGGAACAACTGGTGGAGCGCATGGAAAAGGGCGAGCTGTCGCTGGAGGACTCGCTGCGGGACTTCGAGCGCGGCGTGGAGCTGACCCGCCTGTGCCAGCAGGCCCTCAAGGCGGCCGAGCAGAAGATCCAGATCCTCAGCAAGGACGGCGGCGAGGGTGAACTGACGCCGTTCGAAGACGAAGACTGAACCGCTGCCCGCCGTGTCCTTCCCCGCCTTTCTCGAGCAAAGCTGCGCGCGCGTCAATGGCGCGCTGGAAGCGGTCCTGCCCACCGGTGAGATCCTGCCCGTGGTTCTGCACCAGGCCATGCGCTACGCGGTGTTCAATGGCGGCAAACGCATCCGCCCTACGCTGGTCTATGCCACCGGCGCGGCACTGGGTGAGTCCGGGCCGGTGCTGGACACCCCCGCCTGTGCGGTAGAGCTGATCCACGCTTATTCCCTGGTCCACGACGACCTGCCGGCCATGGACAACGACGACCTGCGCCGCGGCAAGCCCACCTGCCACCGGGCCTTCGACGAGGCCACCGCCATTCTCACCGGTGACGCCCTGCAGACGCTGGCCTTCCAGATCCTCGCCAACCAGGAGCAGGTGGATGCGCCACGCGCCCTGCGCATGGTGGCCGAGCTGGCGCGCGCCTCGGGTTCGCGCGGCATGGCCGGCGGGCAGGCCATCGATCTGGCCGCCGTGGGCCACGAACTGGATCTGGCCGAGCTGGAGAACATGCACATCCACAAGACCGGCGCGCTGATCCGCGCCTGCGTGCGCCTCGGTGCCCTGTGCATACCGGAGGTAACAGAGGATACACTGGGACAACTGGACCATTACGCCAAGTGCATCGGCCTGGCCTTCCAGATCCAGGACGATGTGCTCGATGTCACCGCCGACACCGAGACCCTGGGCAAGCCGCAGGGCTCCGACGCCCGCCAGGACAAACCCACCTACCCCGATCTGCTCGGCCTCGACGGCGCCCGCGAGCTGGCGCGGGAGCTGGTGGACGACGCCCTCACCCGCCTCACCGACTTCGACGCGCAGGCCGACCCCCTGCGCGCACTGGCACGCTATATCGTCGAACGCGGCCACTGACCCGGCGGCTTCCGGTGTGGCACGCCAAGTCCTTGAAAATGCGGGCCGGATTAGTGGTCGTCGCCGGGCGGGCTTCCATGTAAAATGGACCCTCCTGCTGCCGCTGTAGACTGTCCGCGCACCCCATGGAAAATACCACCGCCTACCCCCTCCTCGAGCGCATCGACGACCCCGCCGATCTGCGCGAGATGGATATCGCCACCCTCAATCAGGTGGCCGATGAGCTGCGTGACTTTCTTATCAACCTGGTCAGCCATACCGGCGGCCACCTGGCGGCGGGCCTCGGTACCGTGGAACTGACCCTGGCCCTGCACCACGTTTTCCAGACACCCTATGATCGCCTGGTGTGGGACGTGGGCCACCAGACCTACCCGCACAAGATCCTCACCGGCCGCCGCGACCAGATGGGTACCCTGCGCCAGGAGGGTGGCCTGGCCGGTTTCCCCAAGCGCGGTGAAAGCGACTACGACACCTTTGGTGTCGGTCATTCCAGCACGTCTATCAGTGCCGCGCTGGGCATGGCGCTGGGTGCGCGGGCCAACGGTGAAGACCGCCAGGTGATCGCGGTCATCGGCGACGGCGCCATGACCGCCGGCATGGCCTTCGAGGCCCTCAATCATGCCGGCGACGTGGACGCCAACCTGCTGGTGATCCTCAACGACAATGACATGTCCATTTCGCCCAACGTCGGCGGCCTGTCCAATTACCTGGCACGCATCCTCAGTGGCCAGCTCTATTCCAGCATGCGCGCCGGCAGCAAGAAGGTACTCTCCAAGATCCCCTCCATGTGGGAATTCGCGCGCCGCGCCGAGGAACACTTCAAGGGCATGGTGGTGCCGGGCACACTGTTCGAGGAACTGGGTTTCAACTACATCGGCCCCGTCGATGGCCACGACATGGAAACCCTGGTGCGCACCCTGAAGAACCTGCAACGCCTGGAGGGCCCCCGCTTCCTGCACGTGGTCACGCGCAAGGGCAAGGGTTTCAAACCGGCGGAGGACAACCCCTGCGAATACCACGGTGTGGGACGTTTCCATCCCGAGTCCGGCAAGCTGGAGAAAAAGTCCGGCGACGGTATCAGTTACACCCGGGTCTTCAGCGACTGGCTGTGCGACATGGCGGCGCAGGACGAACGCCTGGTGGGTATTACCCCCGCCATGCGCGAGGGTTCGGGACTGGTGCATTTCTCGGAACAGTTTCCCGAACGCTATTACGATGTGGGCATCGCCGAGCAACATGCCGTGACCCTCGCCGCCGGGCTGGCCTGCGAAGGACTGCACCCGGTGGTGGCCATCTATTCCACCTTCCTGCAACGTGCCTACGATCAGCTGATTCACGACGTGGCCCTGCAGAACCTGCCGGTGCTGTTCGCCATCGATCGCGCCGGTGTGGTGGGACCCGACGGCCCCACCCATGCAGGCAGTTTCGACCTCAGCTTCATGCGCTGCATCCCCAACCTGGTGATCATGGCACCGGCCAACGAAGACGAATGCCGGCAGATGCTCTACACCGGCTACCTGCACGACGGTCCCGCGGCGGTGCGCTACCCGCGCGGCACCGGACCGGGGGTGAAACCGCAGACCCACATGCAGGCCCTGCCGCTGGGCAGGGGTGAGATCCTGCGCCGTGGCCACGGCGTCGCCCTGCTGGCCTTCGGCAGCCCGGTGAGCGAGGCACTGGCTGCCGGTGAGGCACTCGATGCCACGGTGGTCAACATGCGTTTCATCAAGCCACTGGACGAGACCCTGTTGCTGGAACTGGCCGCGCAACACGATCTGCTCATCACCCTGGAAGACAACGTGGTGGCCGGCGGCGCCGGTGCAGCAGTAGCGGAAGCGCTGGCGCGACAGGGCTGCACCATACCCCTGCGAAACCTGGGGCTACCTGACCGTTTTCAGGATCACGCCTCGCGTGAGGCCCTGTTGCGGGATGCAGGTCTGGACCGGGATGGTATAATTGCCGCCGTGCAACAGACCCTGGCCCAGCCGGCACTTGCCAGGAGCGCCACACTGGCTTAAAGTCCCACCTCTTTACTCAGCTATCTGACATGACCGCCATCTATACCATGAAAGTCGTTACCGACTTCGCTGCCGCGCATGCCCTGCGGGACTATCCCGGTGACTGCGCGCGCGTGCACGGCCATAACTGGAAGGTGGAAGTGGAAGTGCGCGCCAGCGCCCTCAATGACATCGGCATGGGCATGGATTTCAAGGACATCAAGGCGGCAACGAAGGATATCATCGGGAAACTGGATCACCAGCACCTCAACGAGATCCCGCCCTTCGATCGGCTCAACCCGACGGCGGAGAATATCGCCGCTCACCTGTTTGCCGAGCTGAAAACCCGTCTCAACAACGACGTTATACGCGTGCAGCAGGTCACCCTGTGGGAAACCGAACGCGCCTGCGTCAGCTACACTGAAACGAATACGGTTGAAACAGTTTAATGAGCACCAAACAGAAAAATGTGGCAGAAATGATTGAAGACGTTCAAAGCAGTGCGGACACCCGGCAGATCCCCATCAACAAGGTGGGCATTAAGGACATCCGTCATCCCGTACTGATCTCGGATCGTGATGGCGGCGAACAGCACACCGTGGCCAATTTCAATATGTACGTCAATCTGCCGCACGACTTCAAGGGCACACACATGTCGCGCTTCGTCGAGATCCTCAACATGCACGAGCGTGAGATCTCGGTTAAGTCCTTCAAACAGATGCTCTCGGAGATGGCGCAACGCCTGGAAGCGGAATCCGGTCATATCGAGATGACCTTCCCCTATTTCGTCAACAAGGCCGCACCGGTCACCCACGTACAGAGCCTGCTCGACTACGAAGTCTCCTTCATCGGTGAGATCCACGACGGTGTGGAACAGATGCGCCTCAAGGTGCAGGTGCCGGTGACCTCCCTGTGTCCCTGCTCCAAGAAGATCTCCGAGCGCGGCGCACACAACCAGCGCTCGCACGTTACCGTCACCGCCGCCGTCAACGACTTCGTGTGGATCGAGGAACTCATCGACCTTGTCGAAGAAGAAGCCTCGTGCCAGCTCTATGGCCTGCTCAAGCGCCCGGATGAGAAGTACGTTACCGAGCACGCCTATGATCACCCCAAGTTCGTCGAAGACATGGTGCGCGATGTCGCCGCACGCCTCAACAAGGATGATCGCATCGACGCCTACGTGGTGGAATCAGAAAACTTCGAGTCCATTCACAATCACTCCGCCTACGCGCTCATCGAACACGACAAGCGCAAGGACGACTAAAGGCCGCTTACCGGCACTTGAACAGAAAAGGCCGCCTCCTGTGAGGCGGCCTTTGTCGTTTGCGGCAGGAACTCAGTCTGCTACCGGCAGGCCGCTGGGCACAACCATTGGCACGTCACTGCGCAGATCGATGCTGCCGGGATCCGTCAGGGCATGCAGGAAATCCATCAGGTAGCCAAACTGACGGTCATTCAGATGCACCGGATCAAGCTCATTGGCTGCCGCGATCTCGCTGCGACGCAACCAGTCATTGTGGGCAATGAAGTCCAGTGGATCGAGATCTTCATCTGGCGGCAACACGGCCTGGGCCGTATCGTAATTCTCCAGTGCCGTCACGGTATCCAGATGATGGCGCACAATGGCTTCCAGGGTATTGTAGGCACCATCATGTCCCCATGGGCCGGTCAACACCACGTTACGCAGTGTCGGCGTACGGAAGCGATAACGATCCTGGACATTACCGGTCACCCGCTCACGGCCATAGTCGTCATGACCATCTACACCGTCACCCTTGCCCGGGCCAATCTGTGGCATGGCGATGGCGTGAAACGCGTGATCGGTCTGGAACTTACCGCTGTGACAGTTGCTGCAACCTGCCTTGCCGTAGAACAGTTTCATGCCCTTGCGCGCACTATGGCTCAATGCACCACGCTCGCCACGCAAGAAGCGATCATACGGGCTGTTGTCGGCACGCCAGGCACTCCCTTCGAATGCGGCAATGGCATTGGCGATATGCACATAGCGGATATCCGCCGCCGACAGGATTTCGCCTGGATAAGCGGCGATAAACATGTCCACGTACTCCGGGATGGCGCTGACACGCCCGGCAAGCTGCGCCCAGACACCGGACGGGCCCGCCAGATCCCCGGCCGCTGCGGCATCGGCAACTGTATTTTCGCCGGCCTGGCCAGCCATTTCGGTTGCCGACGTCACCGGAAACATGGCCTGTGCGGCGAGGACATTTTCCAGTCCCGAGGGAAGATCGTCCCCGGCCGGCGTGAAGAAACCGGATGGCTGGGAGGGATCAACAGCCACGCGGCCATCATGGAACATGCGCACAAACTCGGTAGCCCCCAGATTGAAGACCGGTGGTGCATTGCGCGGTACGCGCTCATGCACGTTACCTGTGTTGCGCGCTACGCCCAGACCCTGACCGCCTTCACCCACGGGCAATGACAATCCGTCACCGGTATCGGTCAGGCCGTGGTGACAGGTGGCACAGGAGATATTCCTGTTTCCACTGAGGATCTTGTCGAAAAACAGCAGTTTTCCCAATTCGACCCTGGCGGTATTGAAGTCCCCGTTATTGAAAAAGTCCGCATCGGTGACCGGATCCGGCAATGGACTCGCGGAAACCCCCTGCAGTATGACGAGGGAGATCCCCGCACCTGCTATAAACTTCGAAAGTTGCCTGTACATAGAAAACTCCTTTTTGTTGTTAAACACGTCCGGTGTTGCTCCCTTCCATGAACGAAATCCTGACGACCTCCGGTTGCTGCACTGAAATGTACGACTCCCGCGTAGAAATATCCCTGAAAGGATTCAACACCCAAAAGCTATACAGATTCTTAGAATGAGTACATCGCAAGGATGCGTTAGTGCTTACCGGATAGAACGCTTCTAACTCAAAAGGGTTGACACGAGCCGGGGTGATAAAGGGTACCGCGAGGCAATGCCCTGCGGCCGGTTTTGTACTACACAGGTACTAAACCTGACGGTCTAGAGAGGGAGAGAAGTGACTGATTGGGGAGATCTGGATGGTAACACGGTGCCTGTTACCACTTTTTCTCCAGCAGCAACACGCCGTCATCACGCAGCATGCGCGTGCGGCCGAGAAAGGACATGCCCAGCAGGACTTCTTCAGGGCTGCCGCCTTCGATAACCGCGCCGCGCACGTTGAGCAACTCGATACCACCTACCTTGACGCGATCCAGCGCTACCTCCCAGATTTGCACCTGGCCATTGGCAGTGGCGGCCACGCCGAGCTCACCAAGACGCAGGTAGTCGATTCCGAGTTTCTTCGCGGTATTCTCGTTCATGGCCACATAGGTGGCGCCGGTATCGACGAGAAATCGCACCGGGTAACCATTGATGGAACCGGCCGTCATGTACATGCCGTTGACCGGATAGATGCGCACCTCGGCTGCGACGGGAGGCGTTGCCGGCTGACTGGGTCCCAACGGAATACGGTTGGTACTGCCGAGCAGGTAGCGTTCCTGCTGACCGTTGATCGACAGAATCGCCGCCTCGCTGTCGGCACTGAGCAGAATGATGCCTTCGGGTGTGGCCTCGCCTGTACGTAGTTGGTAACGCTGACCATCTACGGTGATCACCGCCACATCGCGAAACAGGGCAAATACGACGATCTCGGCACCTTGCGAGGCCGGCGCCAGGATCAGCACCAGCAAAATCGTGATCAGTATCCGCCGCATGCGTTTGACGCGAATGGCCGGCTAATCGCCGCCCTTACCCTGTGGTCGCGGCACCAGCCCCACACCCTTGCCGCGTCCAAACACATGATTGAGTTCCACCTTCATGCGTTGCTTCGCCCAGCCATGTTTCTTGTCGTGGGCCTCGATATAGACGACCCCAACGTCTGTCGGGATCTCGATACCTTGCAGGCTACGTGTAAAGGGCTGTTCATTCACATGGGGATGGTAGAGCACCCGCTGCTTGATGACGTTGCCCTGCTCGTCCACTACGCGCCAGGCATCGGCATAGTGCTCCCAGCCGGTGTCCGCGTGTCTGAGTGTCACCGAGGCGTTCCAGGTCACCGCGCCGCGGTTGAAAACGGCATCGACGATGGTGACCTCACCCGCCATGACGGGCGATACAAATATGGCAAGCAATACGGCCGTGCAACCCATTTGGAACAGTGATTTGTACATTGAATTACCCCGTTGTGTAGCGGGTCCACGCATACAGCAGACCCTGCATTACCGCAAACGCATACAGGCCGGCCACCACATCATCGAGCATGATACCCGTGCCTCCCTTGATGTGGCGATCGAGCCAGGATGCCGGCCAGGGTTTGAGGACATCGAAGAAACGGAACAGGAAAAATCCGGCGATGATCCACAGCAGCCCCGGCGGCATGAGGAACATGGTAATAAGGTAGCCAACCACCTCGTCCCAGACAATAGCCCGGTGGTCTTCGACACCCAGTGCACGGCTGGTTTGTCCGCAAATGTAGAACCCCATCACAAGAAACAGCACCGTGATACCTATATATATAGGTGTCGAGAGTGACAGCATGAGCCAGTAGATGGGGATCGCCGCTAGGGTCCCGGTGGTGCCGGGTGCCCAGGGCGACAGCCCGCTGCCGAAACCAAGGCTCAGCAGGTGTATGGGATTGCGCAACATGCGCAGTGGCGGGATGTCGTCAGGACTGTGAAACTGGATACTCATGCCATTACCTGAAATGCTGAAAACTCGGCGTTGGGACAGTAACACACTTGCCCGCGGCG
>DRKU01000057.1 GCA_011051615.1 Gammaproteobacteria bacterium | reverse complement strand
TTTCCTCGATACGATCGTAGAGGGCTACGGCACGTTCGAGGCGCGGCTGCAAGGCAGCCCAGGCTTCATCACCCTCCGCCACCACGCGACCCTGTTCCTTGACCACGAGCAGGCGCCCATAGAAGTTGCCCCACTCACGCCGCTCAATGCGCACCAGTTCCTCGGGCCAGGTAAATTCCTCCAGCCCCACGGCGATGGCCACCTTGAAGTCGGCGCCGTAGAGATCGCGGTTACCCACCTTGATCAGGTAGCGGGTGACGTGCTCAAGACCTTCCGGAAGGGTGACATTGTTTTCCGCCAGCTGTGCCGCCGAGACCGTTTCCGTCTCCCATATCTCGCCAATCAGGCGGGAACGATTACCCTCGCCGTCGGTATACCAGGTCTCGACGATGTCGGCGGGCCAGAAATACCCCAGGCCGCGCACAGCGATGAGGATCAGCAGGCCAAAAACCATGATCAGGCTCATGCTGACAGCGGCGGCATTGAGCCAGATCCAGGGCGTGCCACTCTTGAACCAGGTCCTGATGTCGTGCATCGCGACGGCCCCTTACATGCTGCTGTAACGGCGGCGCAGGCGCTGGCGCACCACTTCACCGAAGGTATTGAACAGGAAGGTAAAGGCAAACAACACCAGCGCAGCCAGGAAAAGCACGCGGTAATGGGTACTGCCCACCTCGGACTCGGGCATCTCCACGGCAATGTTGGCGGACAGAGTACGCATGCCCTGGAAGATGCTCATGTCCATCACCGGGGTATTGCCGGTGGCCATGAGGACAATCATGGTCTCACCCACGGCACGGCCAAAGCCGATCATGATGGCGGAGAAGATCCCCGGACTGGCGGTCAACATGACCACCCGCATCATGGTCTGCCACGGCGTGGCGCCCAGAGCCAGTGAACCGTTGATAAGATGCTTGGGCACGGCGAAGACCGCGTCCTCCGCGATGGAAAAAATGGTCGGGATGACTGCGAAACCCATCGCCAGCCCAACGACGATGGAGTTACGCTGATCGAACGCGATACCGCTGCTGGTCAACCATTGACGCATGTCACCGTCGAAGAACATGGTCTCCAGTAATGGACTGACCGCCAGCGAAACGTAGCCCACCAGCAGGATCACCGGGATCAACAGGGCCCCCTCCCAGCCATCGGGAACACGGTGACGTACACGTTCCGGCATGCGGTGCCATACATAGGCCGCCAGCAGGATGCCGAAGGGCATGACGATGAGCATGGAAAAGATCCCCGGCAGATAATTTTCCACGAAGGGTGCCAGCCACAGGCCGGCGAGGAAACCAAGGATCACCGTTGGCAGGGCTTCCATGATCTCGATACTGGGCTTGACTACCTTGCGCATGCGCGGGGTCATGAACTGCGCGGTAAAGATGGCGCCCATGATGGCCAGTGGTACGGCGATGACCATGGCATAGAAAGCAGCCTTGAGGGTACCGAAGGAGATCGGGACGAGACTGAACTTGGGTTCGAAATCACTGGTCGCCGCCGAGGACTGCCACTGGTAGCTGGGCTCGGGATAGCTCTCATACCAGACCTTGCCCCACAGGGCCGACCACGAGATCTCCGGATGCTCATTCTCGATACCCACGAAACGCAGGTTGCCGGCATCATCTTCAGCCAGCAGGGCATTGGCGCGCGGCGCCACCGCCAGACGTCGCACCGCGCCGTCGAGAATGGGTTCCTGCAACAGCGTGCGATGTGCGGTGGTGTGATAGATCCCCAGCTTGCCGCGTGCGTCGGTGGCCAGAAAGCCCTTGCGATGATGTTCCGGCCGCAGGCTCACCACTGCATCACTGAGCGGATCGAATTCGCGAATGCGAGTCATGACCGGTGGCCCACCTTCCTGGGGCACCGCCGACCACTGGTACAGGCGTCCATCGCTGCTGCCCACCAGCAGGGAGATCCCCCCCATGAGGGACTCGAAGGCCGTCAGGCTGACACCTTCCTGGCCCAGTAGCGGCAACTGCTGCAACAGCGAGGCCGATTCCGGATCGTTGATGTCGTAGTAGAACAGCGTGCCATCCTCGGTAGCGGCATACAGTTCCTGCTGATCCTGATCGATACGCAGGAAGGCCGTGGTACGGTTGGTCGGCCCGTGCAGGAAATCCTCGCGGCGTTCGAAAGCCATCTCATCACCGAGAAAAGACTCTTCCTTCATGTAGGTCACCAGCACCAGGCGACCGTCATGGAGTGGCGCGGCCAGCGACAGGCGCTCCTCGCCATCCTGTACCGCCAGCACATTGATGGGCTTGCCAAAGGGATCCACGTCCACCGGCGCCTCGCCGACGGGATATTCCAGTACCGGCGTGATCACGCGCCCGCCTTCCGGTGGGTAGCTCACCTCGTAGCGATGATGCACAACAAGCGCCGTCCCATCGGACAGGCCAAAGGCCAGGATGGCGCGATTGGCCTGCCCCACCGCAAGCGTGGTAACGCGCTGGTCGGGTTTGAGGGGGATCGCCGCATCCCGGATCAACTGACCGTCGGTGGTACGGAAAAAGACCAGGTGGCCGGTGTCGGTCACGCGCAGGGCCACCTCGGCCTGTTCCTCCACCGCCAGGTGCAGGGTGCGGCCCCGCTCCGGCGCCGGCGTGGTGTACTGGCTGAGCGGGTGCAGCTCGGCGCCACTGAAGATGGGTAGCACCACCCACAGCAGGTAGAAAAATATCAAGGTGATGATGATGATGACGCTGATACCGCCAAAACCCACCGCGTGGCGAACGAAGGCATCCTTCCACAGGCGCCAGCGCAGATGGCGACTGGCCTTGAGCGAGTGGGAATCGAGAGACGAGGCGGGGGCGTTATCGGACATGGATTGCATGGTAAGGGGGGTTTATGACAGTTATGTGACAAAACCGGGCCGCCAGCCCGGAAATAGCCCGCCAGGAACGGTGAGGAAAATATCCGGAAAAAACGGCAGGCCCCTGTCCAGGGACCTGCCGCATGCCAGGCGAACCTGAATGGAGCTTACTTGAGGCGCGCGAGGTTCTTCTTGACCACTCTGGCCGGCAACGGGATATAGCCGTCCTTGACGACCACCGCCTGGCCCTGCTGCGAGTTGATCATGCGCAGGAACTCCAGCACCATGGGGTCCAGTGGCCGATTGGGGGCCTTGTTGACATACACCCAGAGGAAACGCGCCAGCGGGTAGGTGCCGTTGACGGCATTCTCCGGTGTGGCCGCAACGAAGGGCTGGCCCGGTTTCTTCGCCAGCGGCACGGCACGCACACCCGTGGTGCGATAACCGATCCCCGAATAGCCGATACCGTTCAGCGAGGCGGTCACCGACTGGACCACCGAGGCCGAACCCGGCTGCTCGTTGACCGTGGGCTTGTAGTCGCCCTTGCACAGGGCCTTCTTCTTGAAGTAACCATAGGTGCCGGAAACCGAGTTACGCCCGAAGAGCTGGATGTCGCGTCGCGCCCAGGCCCCGGTCAGCCCCAGATCACCCCAGGTACGGGCATCGGCTGGCGCGCCGCACTTGCGGGTGGAGGAAAAGATGGCATCCACCTGCGGAATGGTCAGGCCCTTGATGGGGTTGTCCTTGTGCACGAAGACAGCCAGCGCATCGATGGCGACGGGGATGGCCGTGGGCTTGTAACCATGGCGACGTTCGAAGGCCTCGATCTCACGCGGCTTCATCTTGCGGCTCATGGGGCCCAGGTTGGCCGTACCCTCGGTGAGTGCGGGCGGCGCAGTGGATGAACCGGCGGCCTGGATCTGGATATTGACATTGGGATACAGGCGCTTGAACTCCTCGGCCCACAGGGTCATGAGGTTGGCCAGCGTGTCGGAGCCGACACTGCTGAGATTGCCGGCCACACCGGGCGCCTTGTGATAGCTGGGAATGGTCGGGTCGACCCTCGGGGCAGCCAGGGCCGGTACGGCGACCAGCATGGCGACGGCCATGACGACCGGCTTGAACAGATTCTTGTTGAACATGAATTATCCTCTCGAAGAAAACAGAATACGTTTTTGCATCCTCACCAGTATGCGACACGTCGATGACGATTAAATAACAGAAATGTGACGACTGCGTGACAATCCTCAGGGCCCGGTGGCCGATTGCAGATCGTCATCGGTTTCCGCGTGTGTCACCTGCTCGGGCGGAAACACGCAGGCGAAGGTGGTGCCACGGTTGACCTGGCTTTCGACCTCCAGCCGGCCATTGTGGCGATTGAGGATGTGCTTGACGATGGCCAGCCCCAGGCCGGACCCGCCCGACTCGCGGGAGCGTGCCACGTCAACGCGGTAGAAACGCTCGGTAAGGCGCGCCACGTGCTGGGGAGCGATACCAATGCCATTGTCCTGCACTTCGAAGCAGGCACTGCCATCCTCGCGCCCATACCAGCGCACATGGATCTCGCCCCCGGCCGGCGTATAGTTGATGGCGTTGACCAGCAGGTTCATGAAGGCACTGTCCAGTTCCTTGCTGTTGCCACGCAGGTACAGCGTGTCGTCGATGTCCCAGTGAATACGGTGCTGTTTCTCGCGGTTGAGCAGTTCGACCTCCTCACGCAGGGTTGTCAGCAACTGTGGTACCGGCACCACCTCGCTGGCTACCTTGGTCTCCTGGTTCTCCAGCCGCGACAGCATCATCAGGTCTTCCACCAGCACCTGCATGCGCGTGGCCTGCTGCAACATCAACTCCAGCGAACGTTTGCGCTCCTCTTCTTCGACTTCGCCGTGGGCAAGGTTTTCCAGGAATCCGCGCATGACCGTCAGCGGGGTGCGCAATTCATGGGAAATATTGGCGACGAAGTCGCGCCGCATGTCCTCCACGCGCCGAATAAGGGTTATGTCGCGGATCAGCACCAGTTCCTGCTTGTTGCCATAGGGCACGCGGCGAACGGTAAGGATCATGCCCTCCTTGCGCGGCGATTCGAACTCCACGCGCTCGGTGGGATTCGGCTGGCCGAAATAGCGAACGAAGTCGGGATTGCGGATCAGGTTGGTCAGGCGTTGCCCCACGTCCTGCGGGTAACGCAGGCCAAGCAGTTTTTCCGCCGATTCGTTCCACCATTCGATGTCGCCCGACTGATCCAGCACCACCACGCCATCCGGCAGGGCCGCGGTGGACTCACGGAAGCGGTTGAGCAGCTTGACGATACGCTTGTTGCGCGCGCGCGAACGCTGTTGCAGGCGATAGATGCCATTGAAGACCTCGCCCCACAGGCCGCCGGCCAGCGGGGGCACGTATTTCTTGCCCTTCTGCAGCCAGCGTTGCAGGCGGATCAGGTTACGGAAATACCAGATAAACAGCAGGGCAAAGAGGATCGCCAGAGCAAGGAATATCTGGCCAAACAACCAGCCCAGGGCGACGGCCACGCCGGCCAACGCCACAATACGTCGGATCTCTTCCCAGCCCTGTTTTGGCAAACCTGACTACACCTGTGTGGAAAAGCGGTAGCCGGCACCGCGCACGGTCTGGATCAGGCGGTCATGGCCCCCCTTCTCCAGCGCCTTGCGCAGGCGGCGGATATGCACGTCGATGGTGCGCTCCTCAATGTAAACGTTATCGCCCCAGACCTGATCAAGCAACTGGTTCCGGCTAAAAACCCGCTCCGGATGGGCCATGAAAAAATGCAGCAGACGGTACTCGGTAGGGCCGAGCGAGATATCCACGCCATTGGCCGTGACCCGGTGGCTGGCCGGGTCGAGGGCCAGGCCCTCGGTCTCCAGCGGTCCTTCCGTGTCCGCATCACCACCGCTGCGGCGCAGCAGGGCACGGATACGCGCCACCAGTTCGCGTGGTGAAAAAGGCTTGGTGACATAGTCGTCGGCGCCTTCCTCGAGTCCCTGGATACGGTTCTCCTCGTCACCACGCGCGGTCAACATGATGATGGGCAGGCGGCGGGTGCGTTCACTGCGGCGCAGGCGGCGCGCCAGTTCCACGCCACTGAGACCGGGCAGCATCCAGTCGAGCAGCAACAGGTCCGGTGCCACCGAGGCGATGAGGCGCTCACCCTCGCGCGCATCGCCGGCCTCGATCACCTCGAAGCCCTCGCGGGTGAGCGTGTAGCGCAGCATCTCGCGGATGGCGGTCTCGTCTTCGACAAGGAGAATGGTTGCCTTCATGGTGCTGCCATTATGGGGGATTGCAGGTATTTTGTGTTGCATAGCAGGGAGCGATTAAAACGCCCCTGTATGACAGGGTGATGACAGCCCGTTCGGCCCGGGATTTATTGACTGCCACACAAATTTGATGCCTAATCAACCAGTTAATACCCGCGGAGTGTGACCGGAAGTATGGCGGGGTTGTGGCCAGGATGTGATTGGGCCCGCACCCGGCCGCTGTCGGCTCTATATATAATGGCGTCACACTCCGACTAATTCCATAAGAAATCTACGGGTGGAGCCTGTGAAAACGACCATATTGATTCTGTTGCTGCTTCTGAGCCCTCTCACCCAGGCCGAAGAGACCATGTATGTCAGCGACCAGCTACGCATCACCCTGCGCACCGGACAGGGCAACGAGCACCGCATCCTCAAGACCCTCGCCAGCGGCGAAAAGGTGGAGGTGCTGGAAACCACCGAGACGGGCTACTCGCACGTGCGCGCCAGTGATGGCACCGAGGGCTGGGTACGCACCCAGTATCTCATGGCCGAGCCCATCGCGCGCGATCAGCTGGCCGCCGCCCAGGCGCGCCTCGCCAAGGTGGAAGAAAGCCTGGCCGGTCTGCGCGCACAGCTGAGCGCGCTGAAGAAGGACAAGGCCGTACTGGAGGCCGCCAAACGTGAACTGGAAAAGGAACTGGCGACCTTGAAAAAACGCCTTGCCCACCTCAACGAAGTGGCCGAGCGTCCCATCGCGCTGGACAATGAGAACCGCCAGTTGCGCGAGACCAACCTGGCGCTGGAACAGGACCTGGAACTGAAGATCCAGGAAAACCAGATCCTCAAGGACAAGTCGGACCGTGAGTGGTTCGTCATCGGCGCCGCGGTACTGATCGTCGGTATCGTCCTCGGCCTGGTGCTGCCACGCCTGCGCGTACGCCGCCGCTCCGGCTGGTAGCCGATTCGGCGAACCCTTACCGGCCCGTGGCGCTATCACGTCGCGGGCCGCGGCTTCCTTCTGAACCAGTATACCCACCCGGGGGCACGTGCGAGCCATGAGCCAGAACGCCCTGCCCAAACTGCGCACGCTACTGGCCGAGCTCATCGCCACGCCCTCGGTCAGCAGCGTCAACCCGGACTTCGACCAGGGGAACCGCGCGGTCATCGAGCGCCTTGCGGCGTGGCTCGCAGAGCTTGGGTTCAGCATTGAGATCCTGCCGCTGGCCGGCCACGCCGACAAGGCCAACCTCATCGCCACGCTCGGACGTGGCCCCGGTGGGCTGGTGCTGGCGGGACACACCGATACCGTGCCCTGCGATCCCTCGCGCTGGCAAAGCGATCCCTTCCGCCTGGTGGAACGCAACGGTCGTTTCCATGGCCTCGGCACCACGGACATGAAAGGCTTTCTCGCCCTGGCCATCGAGGCAGCGCGCTCCCTGCGCGCCCGGGACCTGGCCCAGCCGCTGATCATCCTCGCCACTGCCGACGAAGAGAGTTCCATGGATGGCGCCCGCCAGCTGGTCACGCTGGGTCGGCCGAAGGCGCGCTACGCCATCATCGGCGAGCCCACCGGTCTGCGTCCCATCCATGCGCACAAGGGCATGATGATGGAGGCCATTCGCCTGCGCGGTCAGGCCGGGCATTCCAGCGACCCCGACCTGGGAGTCAATGCCCTGGAGGCCATGCACCGGGCGCTGGGTGAACTGCTCACCTGGCGGGCCGAGTTACAACAACGTTACCGGCACGAGGCCTTTACGCCGCCGGTGCCAACCCTGAACCCCGGACACATCCACGGCGGCGACAACCCCAACCGGATCTGTGGCCGCTGCGAACTGCACTTCGATCTGCGTCCCCTGCCGGGCATGGATATCGAGACCCTGCGTGCCGAACTGCGCCGGCGACTGGTGACGGCGCTGGCCGACTCCGATTGCGAGATGGAGCTGGTCTCGCTCATGGACAGCACCCCGCCCCTGCACACCGATCCCGCCTCACCGCTGGTGACTGCCGCCGCCGAACTCAGTGGCCATCATGCCGAGGCCGCCAGCTACTGCACCGAGGCGCCCTACCTCAGCCAGCTGGGTATGGATACCGTGGTACTGGGACCGGGCGACATCGCCCAGGCCCATCGCCCCAATGAATACCTTGCACTGGATCGCATCGCCCCCACATTGACATTGTTGACGCGTTTCATCGAACGCTTCTGCGTGCGGAAGGTCTAAATACGTGTTCCAAATCCCCGATCACATGAAACAACGGATTACATCATTTGCCTGTCTCTCACCGGGGCGGCGTTTACGGACACGCGGTAAATACGTCCCTGTACGCTCGACAGCCGCATCCCTGCGGCTGACGGTCCG
>DRKU01000056.1 GCA_011051615.1 Gammaproteobacteria bacterium | reverse complement strand
TTGTCGCGCAACACCGTGACGGTGCCGCCACCGACGGTACCCAGACCCAGCAAACCTACCTTGACCGGTTTCAAGTTTCTTCTCTCCAACGTTCAGCGTTAAGCACGGCTTGTACGCACTTCTATTATTCTCTACTTGTGGAAACAATTCCCTGCGGATGCCTTCGTCAAGACACGCAAAACACGGCATCCCTGCCGGCTCGACGGCCGCTCCAGGCGGCCGACGGTCTTGACGAAGGCATCCTCCGGAAATCTTCCGACAAACTCCGCAGGCAGTTTCCAGCTTTTATCTGAAAACCGCCGAAAAACGTGATCCACCTCAGGCCGTACTGATCCCCGCTTCCATGTCATGGCGGAACATGTCGCGCAGGCCGCGGATGGCCTGGCGGGTGCGGTGCTCGTTCTCGATGAGACTGAAACGCACATGGTCGTCGCCGTAGGAACCAAAGCCAATCCCCGGCGACACCGCCACGTGGGCATCGCGCAGCAGCTTCTTGGAAAACTCCAGCGAGCCCATGTCCCGATAGGCCTCGGGGATGGGCGCCCACACGAACATGGTCGCCTTCGGCTTCTCCACCTTCCAGCCGATGGAATTGAGGCCATCGCACAACACGTCGCGGCGCTGACGGTAGCGCTCGCGGATCTCCTCGACGCAGTCCTGCGGCCCTTCCAGCGCGGCGATGGCCGCCACCTGGATGGGCGTGAACATGCCGTAATCCAGATACGACTTGATGCGCGCCAACGCCGCCACCAGGGTTTCATTGCCGCACATGAAGCCCACGCGCCAGCCGGGCATGTTGTAACTCTTGGACAGGGAGTAGAACTCCACCGCCACTTCGCGCGCACCCGGCACCTGCAAGATGGACGGCGCCCTGTAGCCGTCGAAGACGATGTCGCTATAGGCCAGATCGTGCACCACCCAGATCTGGTGCTCGCGGGCCACCTCCACCACGCGCTCGAAGAACTCCAGCTCCACGCAGCCGGTGGTGGGGTTGCCGGGGAAATTGAGGATCAGCATCTTGGGCCGCGGCCACGAATCGGTGATGGCCTTCTCCAGCTCATCGAAGAAATCCACGCCCGGTACCAGCGGCACGTGGCGGATGTCGGCCCCGGCGATGATGAACCCGTAAGGATGAATGGGATAGGCCGGATTGGGTACCAGCACGGCATCACCCGGTCCCACCGTGGCCATGGCCAGGTGCGCCAGGCCCTCCTTGGAGCCGATGGTGACGATGGCCTCGGTTTCCGGGTCCAACTCCACCTCGAACTTGTCGCGGTACCAGTTGCAGATGGCGCGGCGCAGGCGCGGAATGCCGCGCGAGAGGGAATAGCGATGGGTGTCGCGGCGCTGGGCCACTTCCACCAGCTTGTCGACGATGTGCTGCGGCGTCGGCTGGTCGGGATTACCCATGCCGAAGTCGATGATGTCTTCACCGCGCGCGCGTGCCTCCGCCTTCAACTGGTTGACGATGTTGAACACGTACGGCGGCAGCCGCTGGATCCTGGGAAAGTCGTCTATCAAACGCGATGTCCGCTGTCATTCCGGGGGGCGTGGCCCATAAAGAAACACGGGGCTCCCGCCCCGTGCTGTAAAAGGATAACATTACTGGCCCGACGGGCCTACTGTCAATCGCGTCCGCCGGCTAAATATCTGAAACCGAACAGGAAACCGGCCGTGAAATTCAGCCTCGAAAAGCCCACCGGCTACAGCATCCACAGTTACGCCGAGGGTGAGATCATCCTGCGCACCAGTGGCCCCGTCGCCGCCGACCCGGTGGTCGAGGTGCTCGAAGGTGGCCTGGCACGGGTGCGGGGCTCGCTGCTGCTGACTGGCGAGCGTCTGATCACGGGCTGGACGCCCCGCCATACCGAGGAACTCACTGCCGAACACCTGGACGCGGCCCTGGCGCTGGAGCCCGAACTGATCCTGCTCGGTACCGGCGCCCGCCAGCGCTTCCCCGCCCCGGCGATCCTCGCCCGGCCCCAGGCGCGCGGTATCGGCATGGAGGTCATGGCCACGGCCGAGGCCTGCCGTACCTTTAATATTCTGGTCGCCGAAGGCCGCCCGGTGGTGGCCGCACTGATGATGATCTGAGAGAGGGGCCGCGGGCCTATTTGAACAGGGCGTCCTCGGAGAAGCCCTGGCTTTCGAGGATATCGCGCAGCTTCTTGAGGGCCTCGATCTGGATCTGGCGCACACGCTCGCGGGTTACGCCGATGGTGTTACCCACTTCCTCCAGCGTGGAGACATCGTAGCCGTTGAGGCCGAAACGCTGCTCCACCACCTCGCGCTGCTTGTCGGTCAGTTGCGAGAGCCAGTTCTCGATGTTGCCGCGCACGTCGTCGTCCTGTAACAGGACAACGGGATCGGTGTTGTTCTCGTCGGGAATGGCGTCGAGCAGCGACTTGTCGGCATCGCGACCCATGGGCAGATCCACCGAGGTGACGCGCTCGTTGAGCCCCAGCATGCGCTTGACGTCCTCGATGGGCTTGTCGAGCATCTCGGAGATCTCCTCCGGGCTGGGCTCGTGGTCGAGGGTCTGGGCAAGGTGACGGGCGGCGCGCAGGTAGATGTTGATTTCCTTGACCACGTGGATGGGCAGGCGGATGGTGCGGGTCTGGTTCATGATGGCCCGCTCGATGGTCTGGCGGATCCACCAGGTGGCGTAGGTGGAGAAACGGAAGCCGCGCTCGGGGTCGAACTTCTCCACCGCGCGGATGAGGCCAAGGTTGCCTTCTTCGATGAGATCGAGCAAGGCCAGGCCGCGGTTGAGGTAGCGCCGGGCGATCTTGACCACCAGGCGCAGGTTGCACTCGATCATCTTGGCGCGGGCGGCTTCGTCACCCTTGAGCGCCAGGCGCGAGTAATGCACTTCCTCCTCGGCGGTCAGCAGGGGAGAAAAACCAATTTCACTGAGGTACAGGCGCGTGGCATCCATCTGCCCGTCCGGGATGTGTCCCGGCGCATAGCGCGCCTCTTTCTCCTCCTTCAGGGGATCCTCCTCGAGGACAAGCTCTTCGGATTCTTCCCCGACGACCTCTTCCAGTTCTTCCTTGTCCTGCACTGTTTCCTTCTTCCGTCGGTTCGCCATCAGTCCTACCCGACTACTATCGTTTTGGTAAATATGTCAGTGGATTGACCGGGATGCCGTTGCGCCGTATCTCAAAATGGAGCACGGCCCTGTCCGTTCCACTACTTCCCATATCGGCAATACGCTGCCCTTTCTTTACCTTCTGTTCTTCCCTGACACGCAGTCTACGGTTGTGCGCATAGGCACTGAAGTAGACTTCATTGTGCTTGATGATAATAAGCTGACCGTATCCCCGAAGTCCACTCCCGGCGTAAACAACTGTGCCATCTGCGGCGGCCGTCACAGGCTGGCCGGGGCGCCCGCCAATGACGATGCCCTTCTTGCCCTTGGCCTTCGGCGAGAAGCGGGCGATAAGCTTGCCGCTGGCGGGCCATTGCCAGCGGATACGCCCACGGCCCGCGGCGGGCCTGGGTGATGCGGGGAGCGGTGCGGGGCTCGCTCGGGGCGGGCGCGCGGCGGCGCGTGGTGCCGGTTTCGGCGTGGCGCGCGGCGTGGCCGGCTGATTCGGGGGCGCCTGTGCCACGGCAGGCTCGGGTGGCGTCAGGCGAATACGCTGACCCGGGTAAATGTGGTAAGGCGGGCGGATGCCGTTCCAGCGCGCCACTTCACGGTAGTCGTAGCCGTACTGAAAGGCGATGGAGTAGAGCGTGTCGCCGTGGCGGATAGTGTGGTAACCCGGATGCCAGCGGGCGTTGTTGCCACGGTAGAAGCCCTCGCCATAGTGGCCCGTGCGTGCGCAGCCCGAGAGCGACAGCACCACCACCACCATGAACAGAACGAAAACCCGTGTCATAACCCTCCAGTGCAAATCCGCGCTCAGAGACCAAAAATCAGGTACAGGACCACCACGGCCCCCACCACACCCCAGCCGATCCAGTCTACGTAGCGCTTCAGTGCTGACTCCATACGCGCCCCACCCCAGTACATGAGCCCGGCGACGATAAAGAAGCGCGCGCCCCGCCCCACCGCCGAGGCAAGCAGGAAAGGCAGCACCGCCATGCCCAGGGCGCCGGCGGTGATGGTAAACAGTTTATAAGGTATGGGCGAGAACCCGGCAATGAACACCACCCACACCCCCCATGTATCGAACCAGGCGACAACTTCTTTATATTCATCGGCATAGCCCGCCCGTTCCAGGACCGGCTGCGCAAACTCGAAGGCAAACATGCCGATGAGATAGCCCGCCAGCCCGCCCAGTACCGAGGCCACCGTGGTCAACAGCGCCAGCCGCCAGGCCCGCTCGGGCCGCGCCAGCGCCATGGGCGCAAGCATCACGTCGGGCGGAACTGGAAAGAAGGACGACTCGGCGAAACTCAGCCCGCCCAGATACCACTCGGCATGGGGATGGCGCGCCCAGCGCATGACCCGCTCGTACAAACGGCCAAACAGGCGCATCAGGTCTTGCCCTGGACCAGCGGAACGAACACCACCTTGTCGAGGGTTTCCTGTTCGAACTGGTCACCCCGGCGGGTAACACGGATGAGATCCTGCGAGCCGGCCCCGCCCACGGGAACCACCAGGCGACCCCCCTCTCCCAACTGGCGCAGCAGTTCCTCGGGCAGGGTCGCGGGCGCGGCAGTGACGATGATGCCATCGAAGGGGCTCTTCTCCGGCCAGCCCAGGTGACCGTCGGCATGGCGCGTGGCGATATTGTGCAGCTTGAGCTGGCGGAAGCGCTGCTCGGCCTGGCGCAGCAGGTCGGCGTTGCGCTCCACGCTGTAAAGCTGGCGCACCAACGGCGCCAGCACCGCCGCCTGGTAGCCCGAGCCGGTGCCCACTTCCAGCACCGTATCCGGGATACCGTCTTCGAGCAGCAGTTCGGTCATGCGCGCGACGATGTAGGGCTGGGAGATGGTCTGGCGAAAACCAATAGGCAGGGCGGTGTCCTCGTAGGCGCGGCTCGCCAGCGCCTCGTCCACGAACAGGTGGCGCGGCGTATCGCGCATGACGGCCAGCACGTCCGGGTTGCGGATGCCGTGTTCCTCGAGACGCCGGATGAGACGATCGCGTGTGCGCTGAGAGGTCATGCCAATACCCTGAATATCCACGTTCATCGCAGGGTCACCCCGTCGAGCCATTGCCCCACCGTTGGCACTGAGGTGTGGCGGGTGAGATCCACCTGGATGGGCGTCACCGAGACGTAGCCCTCGCGCACGGCCCAGAAGTCGGTGCCCTCGCCGGCATCCTGTTCGCTGCCGGGTGGCCCCACCCAGTAGATATCACGGCCACGGGGATCCTGCATGCGGATCACCGGCTCTGACTTGTGGCGGTGACCCAGGCGCGTGGCCTGAATGCCCACCAGCTCGGCCAGTGGCCGGTCAGGCACGTTGACGTTGAGAATGGTGTCGGCAGGCAGCGGGTTGTCGCACAAGCGGCACACCAGCTGGCGGGCCACGGCGGCGGCGGTGTCGAAATGGGTGCCGGCCTGCCCGACGAGGGAGATGGCCACCGCCGGCAGGCCCAGGAAACGCCCTTCCATGGCTGCCGCCACGGTGCCCGAATAAAGCACATCGTCGCCGAGGTTGGCACCGGCGTTGATGCCGGAGACGACCATGTCCGGCTCGGTCTCCAGCAGGCCGGTAATGGCCAGGTGCACGCAGTCGGTGGGCGTGCCATCGACGCTCAGGTAGCCGTTGTCGGCCTGCTGGGCGCGGATCGGGTTGTCCAGGGTCAGGGAATTGCTCGCACCGCTGCGATCGCGGTCGGGCGCAACCACGGTGATCTGAGCGTCCCTGGCGAGGGCGTCGGCGAGAGCGGCGATCCCGGGGGCGAGATAGCCGTCATCATTGCTGATGAGTATATGCATTCTTCCACGAACATCGGTGGTGATATGGTATTCTGCGGGAAAGTCGCCATGCTGACAAATCCGGCGCATGTATTATCCCGCCTGCTGGTGACCCATGACAACGATGGCGCACCCCGTTGCGCCCCAGGCCCGACAGACACCCGCCCAGCCATGTCCCGAGACGATTCCCACAACGATGACGATGACAGCGCGCTGTTTCGCCGCGCCATCGGCGACGTGAGGCCGCTGGCCCACGATCGCGTGCCGCCGTGGAAGGAAAAACCCGCGCCCCGCCCGCGCCAGCGCGAACTGGACGAGGCACAGGTGGTCGAGGACATGCTGCGCGACCCCACCGATCCGGCCGAGCTGGAAACCGGCGAAGAACTGTTCTTCACCCGCACCGGCCTGCAGGGCAACCTCATCCGCCGCCTGCGCCGAGGCCAGATGCCCATCGAAGCGGAGCTGGACCTGCACGGCAAGACCAGCGACGAAGCGCGCGTGCTGCTGGCCGGTTTCCTGCCCGCCTGCCGCAAGCGTGGCCTGCGCGTGGTGCGCGTGATCCACGGCAAGGGGCTCGGCTCACACAACAAGTTGCCGGTGCTCAAGGGCAAGGTCAACTACTGGCTGCAACAGCGCGACGAAGTGCTGGCCTTCTGTTCCGCGCGACCGGTGGACGGCGGCACCGGCGCGGTATACGTGTTATTGAAAAAACAGGGGCGAGTAGCGAGTAGCGAGTAGCGAGTGGCAAGTATTCGATCCCCTCATCCTGTTCTTCTACCCCTGCGGGGCACCGAGGTCCCTGTGGGAGAAGGGACCGTCAAACCGAATCTTGCATGACGGTCCCCCCGCCCTCAGGGCGGCGCCGCCATGGAGAAGGTGAGACCGGAGGTCGAGAGGCTGGCCTGGGCCATGGCGGTGGTAGAGCGAAGCACGACTGCAGGGATGCAGGAGGTA
>DRKU01000055.1 GCA_011051615.1 Gammaproteobacteria bacterium | reverse complement strand
CTTCATGCGTAGCCGCACGCGCACCCTCGATCCCGACGCGTATCCCGCTGCCTTGCGGCACGCCGATTTTCGCGGCCAGGTCTATGCCCTCGACGAACCGGTCATCGACACTGCCTCGCTGGTGGCGCGGCTCGCCGCGCTCTCGCCGGGCGCCGTGTGCGGCTATGCCGCCGACAGCCTGCGTTTCGCGGACGCCACGCATTTTGCCCTGCGCCTTCGCGACGGCCAGGCGCAGGCGTACCGCGCGCAGCGCGTGGTCTTCGCCGCCGGCGCGGGTAACGCCAATCTGCTCGCGCGGGTCGGGCGCAGCCAGCCCGCCATGCAACGGCGACCGCTGAAGATGGTTGTCGCACGCGGCAATCTGCCCGGTGACCTGTTTGCCCACTGTCTCGGCGCCAGCGTCAATCCGCGCCTCACCATCACCAGCCACGCGGACGAGCAGGGCCGGGTGGTATGGTACCTGGGCGGGCAACTGGCCGAGGACGGCGTGGCGCGCAGCGATGCCGAACAGATCGCGTGCGCACGCGCGGAACTGGCCGCGGTGTTGCCGTGGCTGTCCCTCGACGGCGTGGACTGGGCGACGCTGGATATCGAGCGTGCCGAGCCGCGCCAGGTGGGCAACCGGCGCCCCGACGACGCCTACGTCGCCGAGGCGGACGGCATCATCACCGTGTGGCCCACCAAGCTGGCACTGGCACCGCGCGCCGCCGATCAGGTCATGGCATTGCTCGAGGCAGGCGGTGTGCAGCCCGCGGGCGGACAGGGCGAGGAAGGCGGCTGTGCGGACGACAACGTCCCCGCCTGCGCGCCCCTGCCCTGGCAGGAGGAACAACGATGGAAATGAGAGCATTGGGCAGCACCGGCATCACCGTCAGCGTGCTGGGACTGGGCACGGTCAAGCTGGGGCGCGATCAGGCGGTGAAATACCCGCGCGGTTTCGTCATCCCCGACGACGACGCGGTGCGCGATCTCCTCGCCCTGACGCGCGAGCTGGGCATCAATTTCATCGACACCGCGCCGGCCTATGGCAACAGCGAGGAGCGCCTCGGCAAGCTGCTCAGGCCGTCGGACGAGTGGGTCATCATGACCAAGGTGGGCGAGGCCTTCGAGAACGGCCAGTCGTCCTTCGACTTCTCCGCTGCCGCCACCCGCGCCAGCGTGGAGCGCAGCCTGCGCCGCCTCGGCCGCGACTGCGTGGACGTGGTGCTGGTGCACTCGGACGGCAACGACATGCAGATCATCGAACACGAGGGCGCGCTGGAGGAACTGGCGCGCATGAAGGACGAAGGCCTGCTGCGTGCCTTCGGCATGTCCACCAAGACCGTCGAGGGCGGGCTGTGGATCGTCGAGCATACGGACGTGGTCATGGCGACACGCAATCTCGCCGACAGCCAGGACGACGTGGTCATCGATCGTGCGCGCGAACTGAACAGGGGCGTGGTGGTCAAGAAGGGCCTGCAGAGCGGGCACGCCGATCGCGCCGCCGGCGGGCCGGGCATCGAGGCGGCCTTCCGTCATGTCTTCGCCCACCCCGGTGTGAGCAGCATGATCGTCGGCACCATCAATCCCGCACACCTGCGCGAGAACGTGCGTGTCACTGATGCGGTCTGCGCCGCGCTCGCCGACGAACGCTGAATATATAACGGGCACATGAGCGACACCCCCCTGCAACGCATCCTCGTCGTCGGCCCCGCCTGGGTCGGCGACATGGTCATGGCACAAAGCCTGTTCAAGCTACTGCACCAGCGCCACGCGGGCGTCGAGGTGGACGTACTGGCACCGGACTGGTCGGCGCCCCTGCTGGCGCGCATGCCCGAAGTACGCTACGTGGTCAGCCTGCCGGTGGGCCACGGGCGGCTGGGGCTGGGCACGCGCTGGCGGTTGGGGCGGCAGTTGCGCCCGCGCAACTACCAGCAGGCCATCGTCATCCCCCGTTCCTGCAAGGCCGCGCTGGTGCCCTTCTTTGCGTGTATCCCGGTGCGCACCGGCTACCGCGGCGAACATCGCTATGGCGTGCTCAACGACATCCGCCCGCTGGACAAATCGGTGTTGCGCCAGACGGTGCAGCGTTACACGGCGCTGGGCGCGGCACGAGACGCCGAGCTGCCGGCGCCGGTGCCCCAACCGCAACTGCGCGTGGATACGGCCAACCGGGATCGCCTGCTGGCGGAACTTGGTCTGGATGTGTCACGCCCGGTGGTGGCCTTCATGCCGGGGGCCGAGTACGGCCCCGCCAAGCAATGGCCGCTGGCGCATTTCGCCGCGCTGGCCGGACGCCTGGCCGACGCGGGCCGGCAGGTGTGGATCCTTGGCTCGGAAAAGGACCGTGCGGCGGCCGAGAGCATCAATACCGCGGTGAACCAGACTGCCCCCGTCAACCTGTGTGGCCGCACGCGCCTCGAAGACACCATCGACCTGCTCTCCCTGTGCCAGGCGGCGGTCAGCAACGACTCGGGGCTGATGCACGTGGCGGCGGCAGCGGGCACGCCGGTGGTGGGGATCTACGGCTCCTCGACACCCGACTACACGCCGCCTTTGACGGAGCGGGCGGCGGTACTTTATCGTGGCCTGTCATGCAGCCCCTGTTTCAAACGCACCTGCCCGCTGGGGCACACCGAATGCCTGACGGGCATTACGGCCGAGGAGGCCTGGCAGGCACTGACGGGACTGATGGACGACTGACATGCCGAAGCTGAGTGCCTGCGTCATTTCCTTCAACGAGGAGAAGAAGATCGCCGACTGCCTGCGGAGTCTGCAGGCGGTGGCCGACGAGATCATCGTGGTGGATTCGCTGAGCACCGATCGCACGCGCGAGATCGCCGCCGAGTTCACCGACAAGATCTTTGAACAGAAGTTTCTCGGCCACATCGAGCAGAAGAACCTCGCCGTGAGCAGGGCCAGCCACGACTGGATCCTCAGTCTGGATTGCGACGAGCGCCTCGACGAACGACTGATCGAATCCATTCGTGCCATCAAGGACCGGCTCGATGAGCATGATGCCTACCGCATGGCGCGCAAGACCTTCTATGTCTATCGCTGGCTCAACCACTGCTGGTACCCGGATATGAAGGTGCGCCTGTTCAACCGCAATACCGCGCACTGGGGTGGCACCAACCCCCATGATCACGTGGAAGTGGACGGCAGCGACATCGTCACCCTTAATGGCGACATTCAACACTATTCCTTCGACAGCATCTCCGATCACATCCGCACGCTGGACAATTTCACCGAGATTGGTGCGCGCGAGATCATCCGCAAGGGGAAGAGGGTCGGCCTGTTGAGTCCCTTCACACACGGGGCGTGGACATTCCTGAAAGTGTATGTAATCAAGCAGGGCTTCCGCGACGGCTTCGCCGGCGTGGTGGTATCAATGCTCTCGGGCATGCATGCCTTCGTCAAGTATGCCAAGGTGATTTTTCATCGCCGCAAGGAACGCAGCGAGACTTAATGCTTTCAGCCGGTAGATTATTTTTTCCAATACGGACATACTCATAAAGCACGATAACGAGGCGATAGAGATCGCCTGTACGAAGGCAGCGTACTCCAGGGAAGCACTGAATATATATGTTGGCCACACCCGATCAGCTTCGAGGGGTTATTCGCAGCGCGGATATTCCCGGAAAACTGGCTCTGATCCTTGTCCTGCTGTTCCCCATCTTTTCCCTCAGCCTGCGTCACTGGCTGAGCGGCATCTATTCGCTGCTCCTGCTTGTCTCGCTGTATGCCGCCTGGCGGGGCCGTACCCGGTTGTATCGCGAGGAGAAGATCCTGTTTCTGTTACTGACCCTGTTCCTGATCAGCTTCTTTCTCTCCGCCACGCTCAATGACTGGACCGATGCGTCGATTCGGCGCCTGGGTAACGTGGGAAAGTACCTGTTCTTCTTCCCGCTCTATCTTTTCATTCGCCAGTATCCCGATACATTGAAGCTTCTGCTGACCGGTATTGTTGTCGGGGCCGCGGTGCTTGGATTGCAATCCTTCTACGACATGTTAGTGCTGGGTCTGAATCGTGGCGAGGGGATCTACGGGCCGATCATCTTTGGTGATCTGGCGGCGCTGTTCTTCGCTATCACCCTGATCCTGTTGTTCCTTGATGCGCGCGTGACAACGCCCATATGGGTATATGTCATTGCCCTGATGCTGTCACTGATTGCAACCGTGCTTTCGACCTCACGCAATGGCTGGATTGCCGCGGCCTTCTCGCTGGTGGTGGTGCCGTGGCTGACCTGTCGTCATGCACGTTACCGAAAAACCATACTCGCTGTTATCCCGCTGGTGATGATTTCTGCGGGTATATTTCTTACATCGACATCCATGCAGGACAGGTTGAAACTGGCATGGACTGAGTTTTCGAACTTCGTCACTGTGGGTGCACCGAAGGATGTCCCGATTATGGAAAATTCCGTGGGGTTTCGCCTGGAACAGTGGCGTGTCGCACTGCACATTGTTCGTGAGGCGCCCCTGTTTGGGGTCGGTGGCGGGAATGCAGGCCGGCACATAACGCGTTATGCAGAACGTGGCCTGGCGCATCCCGATTTGATCAATCCACACACACTCACCGGCATCGGTGGTCTGCACAGCTCTTACTTCGAATCGCTGGTCAACGAAGGGATTGTTGGGCTCCTGATAATACTGGCGTTCATTCTCTATCCCCTGTGGGTGTTCATCCGTATTCGCCAGCAGGAACCCATGCTGTCAACCGTGGGGATCATCTTCAGTACGAACTTCCTCATTTTCGGTATCACCGAAAATCCGTTCGTACATGACAACTTCACGTCCGTTTATCTGCTCTTTCTCACCGTTTTCTTTTCGGCTGCAGTACGAATACGCCATTCAGATCGTGTTCCGAACGGGTAAGGAATTGGTCACTTTCTTTCCGCATAGATCCAGTCGTCCGCCCAACTGATCCCATAGTTGAATCCCTTGATGGTATAGCCATTGTCCGTGAGGATGCCGGTTACGACTTCTCGTGAACGGTACCATTCACCTTCGCCATTCTCTGCGCGAAAATCATGACAGGAAATAATGAAACGTTTGATACGGCTGAAGTCGGTAATACCTTGCAGGACTTCTTTTTCCGCCCCTTCGATGTTCATTTTCATCAGGTCAATCTGTTCGATATTATAACGTTGCAGAAAGTCTTCCCAGCCAATAGTAGGCACCTCGAGATAGGCCTCAGGTGTTGTTCCAACCGCGGCATAGGATCGCTGACTGACGAATTTCACCATGTCTTCCTCGGTTATCACGTAGGGTACAGCGGTAAAATTGTCACCGGCATCGTGGAAGGTGTTGGCCAGGCATTCATAGATCACTGGCTGTGCCTCGACGCCGATATAACGAAATCCTGCGCTCTGCTGTGCAAGGTAGATAGCCTCCTCACCATACCCGGCACCGAGGTCGACGATGGTGTCGCCTTGCCGGGGAAGATAATGGCGGTAGACGAGATTCTCGCAGGTCCAGCGGTTTGCCGCTTCATCGAGAAAGTGGCGAGGATAACGTATATAGATACGTTGTCCGAAACGCATATAAGTGTAGAAGCCGGTACGTTTGTCGAAGCGGACCCTGGTTACCCAGTTGTAGCGCTTGCGGAGGCTTTGTAGCATTCCCATCGATGGTTTCCTGTGTGCGAGAAATTTTCCAGTGTCAGTTCGCCGACATACTCATAACGTGTTTGTATCTCAATAACGTGGCGGTAGCCCCATCAGGTAATAAAGAAAGTTCGACACAGAGTCACGGCAGCGGCATCCACGTCGATGGCACTCATATCTGTTTTCTCAACACCATCGGGTGGCGAAAAGGCCAGCCGACGATCCTCGCTGTTGAGGGTCTGCCAGCGCAGGGCAGTGGCCGAGCGGCGGCGGGTGTAGAAGGCCACCGTAGGTACGTCAAGAGCACCGGCGATATGTAACGGTCCGGTGGAGCCAGCGATAAACAGATCGGCGATGGCCAGGTGACGGGCAAAGTTCACCAGCCCCTGCGTGGAGTGGTACACGGTGTGCGGGATGCCGGTGAGCAGGTTGGCGAGTGCATGCACGACTTCTTCCTCGCCGGGACCGGCAGTGAGTACGAAGTGCACTGCCGGGATGCGGGTGAAGATGGCGGCCGCCAGCGTGGCATACTGTTCCAGTGACAGGTTGTTGGCCGAGCCCCCGCTGCCCGCATGGAGAAAGATCAGGCGCGCATCACGGTGGATAGTGTGTTGCGCACAGAAATGTTCACGCAAGTCCGTGATTTCGTCGCGTGGGAAGTGAAGGAAAGGTGGCGCGGGTGTGGACGTATCACCGTCCCCGAAGTGTGTGATACAACGGCGCACCAGATCACAGTTGTATTCCCACTCCGGTTTTTCCGAGCGCGAACGCCGTTGCCGGAGCCGATGGTTGTAGAAGATCTGCGCGATCTTGGTGGCCGGCGCGAGGCGGTACGGAATGCGTGCCAGCCACAGGGCAAGTCCCACGCGACCGATGGAGAACAGGGCGATGGCGGCATCGAAATCATGTGCGCGCAGGTCGTGGCACAGGCGCAGGACATGGGACCAGCTCGTGTCGCGGTGGCGATCCACCAGCACCTCGTCGATGTACTCGCAGGCCTCGGCCAGCTCGCGCGTGTACTCGGGTACCAGCGCGGTAATATGTGCATGTGGAAAGGCGCGACGCGCCAGCGCAAAGGCCGGCAGGCTGAGGACGAAGTCGCCCAGCTTGTCATTGCGAATGATGAGGATACGTCGTGGTATGTCACTCATGGCCGCGTGTCAGCTTCCCATCTGCGCGCGCAGTGCAGTGAAGACCTGTTCTGCAGTGATGGCGGTCAGCCCCTGTTCCGGTTGCGCAGTGTCTTCCGCGCGCAGGGCAACGTAGTCGGCCGGGTCCACATAGGGACCGCACTCGCCGGGGTCCCAGTTGGAGAACAGGGCGATGACCCGGGTACCCAGTGCGGCCGCCAGGTGCATGGGGCCGCTGTTGGGCGTGATCAACACGTCCATGCGTGCAAGCAGAGCCTTGTAGCGTTCGAAATCGGGCGGTGGCGTGAGCAGGGTGATGCTGCCGTCGGCCTGCCTCATCATCTCGTCCACCAGCGCGGCCTCCTTTGCCGGGAGATCGACGATGACACGGATATCCCGATTACTGTCTTCAGCAAAGCGTCGGATCTGCCTTGCCAGTTCCGCCCAGTAGTCCTGTGGCCAGACACGATGTTTTTCACTGCGCGGGTTGCGAAAGAAACGCTTGTTGCGCCCACTGTAACTGGGATGCAGACCAACGACGAGGGTATTGTCGTCGATGCCGAGCGCGGCCAGTTCCGCCCTTACCTGTGCCTGCTTGTCGGCGTCTACCGGCAGGCTGGCCCACTGGCGCGGCACACCCCAGTCGGCCACCAGCGACAGGGCGCGGTCACCGAAGTGGCGCGCCGATACCGGCGCCGAGGCGATGGCGTGCACGGGGTAGTCCACGCGCCTGAGCAGATCGAGAAAGCTGGGATTGTCTTCCAGCACCAGCACGCGGTCGAAATGGCGCGAGGCAATGAGGCGCGCAAGGCGGTTTTTCTCCACGAAGCCCGGAAAGCGCCGCCGGTCGTAGATCCAGATATTCTCGATACGCGGATCGAAATTGTGCAACAGGCGACGCCCTTCCCCGGAGGTAATGAGTGTCAGGCGCAGGTTTTCATTCCAGTCGAGCAGACTGCGCAGCAGCGGTGTGATGACCACCATGTCACCCACATGGCCGACGCGAATGACCAGTACTCGTTGGGGGGGGTGCGCAGGTGTGGCGATCGGATCGGCTTGTGTCGTCATCGTTTTCGGTCAGGGCAGGGCGGCGGCGCGCTTTCGTGATGGTATTGTACCCACCCGGCCTTGTCTACTCGGCAGCGCCCCGGAGGATGGCGCACCATTGCTCATGTTCCCGTTGCCGATCGAACAGCTGGGCGGCGAGTCGGCGGTTGGGTTCACAACGCTGCCGCTCTTCGTCGAGACTGGCGACCACGGTCTCGAGGCAGTCACGCAGGGCCGCGATGTCACCATCGGCAACAAGATGGAAGTGGAAGCCCAGTTCGCGGAACTCGGGGAACACGGTATTGCGGTAGGCGATACAGATACAGCCGGTGGCCAGCGCCTCGATAAAAGCATTGGGCATGCCTTCACCCTGACTGGGAAACAGGAAGATATCGGCGTCGTGCAGGTAGTCTTCGACGTTATCGACATGGCCGGGCAGCGCTATCCTGGCGGCACAGGGAAACTCGCCGAGCAGGGCATCGAGTCGCGCACTGTAGTCACCGGGTTCCTTCCTGCCCAGCAGGGTGAGATAAAAGTCTCGGCCCGTCTCACAAAGCCCCTGGCAGGCCTGTACGGCATCGATCTGGCCCTTGCCGGCGGTGATGCGTCCCACGTGAAGAATGTTCACCCCGTTGTCACGCCGATTGTCTTCGCCGGCCACGTTGTTTCCGGCAAAGACGAACGAGGGCATGATTTTGATGAACTGCGTGCCTGCGCCTGCCGGGATGATGTGGCGCACGTTGCACAACAGGTGTTCCGACAGGGCGACGTGATAATTGACGCGTGAATAGATCAGGCGATGAAAGAAATCTTTCTTGGGGCGGGTCTTGGTGGTGCCGTGGCGCACGATGAGATTGATATCCAGGCCGCGAAAGGCGAAGTAGAGCGTCTTGAGTTCCGAAGCGCCGAAGAACACCACGTTGCGGATATGGTGTTGCCTGAGTTCGCGGCGTACCCCACGCAGCAGGGACAGGCTGAAGGCGCGACTGGCCATGGGCAGGCCGACGACTGGAAAGGGCAGTTGGAGTTCCGCGCAGCGCTGTTCGATCCAGGAGCCCGCCTTGCAGAAAAGTACAATGTCATGTTCCGGAGCCAGGAAACGGGCCAGCTTGATGGTATCCAGCTCCATGCCGCCGCTGCCATCGGAGAAACACATCACGGCGGTCGTTGCCATTTTTTCTGTCATGGATTTCGGTTTGCGTCAGTGGCGGACTGTGTCACTGACATGGTGTGGCCGGCGGAAACGAAGCCATGATGGAATGATGTTACAATCTCGCACATATGACTGTGTATTGTAGCCTTTCCCGATGCCTGAGATGAACCGGATATGAAGATTCTCGAGTTGTGTCTGTCCCGCGGCTTTGGCGGTCTCGAACTCTACGTGGACAAGGTGGCGCGCCATTTTGCGAGCACGGCGCATGATTGCCTCGCTGTGGTGTATCCGGATACCCTGCTCGACAAGCGCCTGCGGGAGGCGGGCAGCGTGCCGCACTATCTGCGCGTGCGCAACCGGCATCTTCCCCTGCTGGCGGCCCGCAAGCTGGCGAAGCTGATTGATGCCAACGGGATTGACGTCATCCACATGCACTGGGGCAAGGACCTGCCGCTGGCGGTGCTGGCGCGGCGATTTGCCCGGCGGCCGGTGCGCCTGATCTATACGCGACAGATGGCCATTACGCGGCCCAAGTTCGATGTCTTTCACCGTTTCCTCTACCGCCACGTGGACAGCTATGTCTGCATTACGCGTAAGTTGCAGGAGGACGCACGGGGTTTCCTGCCCATGCCCGCCGAGGATGTTCGCCTTCTCTATTACGGCGTCGCCGATCCGGGACCGGTAGACGCCGAAACCTGCCGTCGCTTCGCCGCCGAGGCGGGCTTTGACGAGGGGGTATTCCGCATTGGCCTGTTCGGGCGCATCGAGCACGGCAAGGGGCAGCATCTGCTACTGGAGGCGGTGGACACGCTTAATCGTGAGGGTCGCGATATCAAGGCTGTACTCATCGGCCATCCCATGACGCAGGCGTATCTCGATAAACTGTTGCAGTCGGCGCGTGAGCGGGGACTGGAGAAGCATTTTAGCCACTACGGCTTTCATGACAATCCCCAGTCCATCATGGGCTGCTTCGACGTCGTGGTGCTGGCCACCTATGCCGAGACCTTCGGCCTGGTACTCATCGAGGCCATGCGCGCCGGCACGGCCGTTGTTGGCACCAACGCCGGCGGCGTGCCGGAGATCATCAGGGACGGCGAGACCGGCCTGTTGTTCGAGCCCGGGGATGCGGCGGGACTGGCCGCTGCCCTGCGCCGCCTGCAGGAAGACGTGGCGTTTCGGGAGGCACTTGCCGCGCAGGGCAAGGCCTTTGCCGATACGCAGTTCTCCGAGGAGCGGCACTTCGTGGAGCTGGAGAAGATCCTGGCGGGAGAGAAACAAGGGTAATTGTTAACCACGGGGAGCACGGGGCCCACGGAGAAAATTTGTTACGTCATTCCGGGCGTAGCCATGCTGCGCATGGCGAAGACCCGGAATCCAGAGATATAGCTCCGCCTGATTACTGAGTTCCCGCTTTCGTGGGGCCGGGAACCGTTTCGAGGTGCGAGTAGCGAGGGCAGAGGTTCGGATCCCCTCACCCTGTCCCTCTCCCAGAGAGAGAGGGGACGGTTGTCAAAGGTACATGGGGTTCTATTGGCTTGCGTTGATTCAAGTGGAGAGCATCTTTTAGCTCTCGCCACTAGCAACTTGCTACTAGCACCTTCCTTTCATGCTCTGCCTTCCTTGATGAGGTCATCGAAGTAAGCGATGGTCTTGACCAGGCCTTCTTCCAGTTTGATCACCGGTTCCCAGCCGAGGGTCTTCTTCGCCAGGGTGATGTCGGGCTGGCGCTGTTTGGGATCGTCGGTGGGCAGGGGTTTGTACACCAGCTTCGATTTCGAGCCCGTTATGTCGACGATCTTCTCGGCCAGTTCCTTGATGGTGAATTCACCGGGGTTGCCGAGGTTGACGGGACCGGTGACGGAATCATCGGTGGCCATCATGCGAATGAAGCCGTCGATCATTTCGTCCACGTAGCAGAAGGAACGGGTCTGCTGGCCTTCGCCGTAGATGGTGATGTCCTCGCCCTTGAGGGCCTGGATGATGAAGTTGGACACCACGCGCCCGTCATGGGGGTGCATGTTGGGGCCGTAGGTGTTGAAGATGCGCACTACCTTGATGCGCAGCTTGTGTTCGCGGTAGTAGTCGAAGAACAGGGTCTCGGCGCAGCGTTTGCCTTCGTCATAGCAGGAACGCGCGCCGATGGGATTGACGTTGCCCCAGTAGTCCTCGGTCTGTGGGTGTACCGCCGGGTCGCCGTAGACCTCGCTGGTGGAGGCCTGCAGGATCTTGCCCTTGACGCGCTTGGCCAGCCCCAGCATGTTGATCGCCCCCATGACGCTGGTCTTGTTGGTCTTGATGGGGTTGTACTGGTAGTGCGGCGGCGAGGCCGGGCAGGCGAGGTTGTAGATCTCGTCCACTTCGATGATCAGTGGATTGACCACATCGTGACGCAGCAGCTCGAAGTGATGGTCGTCCATCAGGTGAATGATGTTGTCCTTGGTGCCGGTGAAGAAGTTGTCCAGGCAGACCACGTCGTTGCCTTCCTTCAGCAGACGCTCGCACAGGTGGGAGCCGAGAAAGCCGGCGCCCCCGGTGATGAGGATGCGTTTACGATGGTAGTTGTCCATGTCGTTCAGGATTTTCCTCGGCCAATGGCGTAATAGGTGAAGCCGAGCTCATCCATGTGTTCGGGTTCGTACTGGTTGCGGCCATCGAAGATCACCGCCTGTTTCATCATGGACTTGATCTTGCCGAAGTCCGGGTTGCGGAAAGGTTTCCACTCGGTGACCAGGATGAGCCCGTCCACGTCCTGCAGGGCATCATACTGGTGTTCCACCAGCCTGAGCTGGCCCTGGTCGAACCACTCGGCGGGAAGTTCGCGCCGCGCCACTTCGCTGGCCACCGGGTCGTAGGCTACCACATGTGCCCCGGCGTCGATAAGTTCCCACAGTACGACTTTCGACGGCGCCTCGCGCATGTCGTCGGTGCCGGGCTTGAAGGCCAGGCCCCACAGGGCGAAGGTCCTGCCGCTGAGGTCCTTGCCGAACTCCGAGCGCACCATCTCGGCGAGGCGGTGCTTCTGCAGCTCGTTGCGTGCCTCCACCGCCTCGAGCACTTTGGCGTCGAAGTCGATCTGGTTGGCCATCTGCACCAGCGCCTGCACGTCCTTGGGGAAGCAGGAGCCGCCGTAGCCGCAACCGGGATAGATGAAGGAGAAGCCGATGCGTGAATCGGAACCGATGCCCTGGCGCACGTGTTCCACGTCCACGCCGAGCTTGTCGCACATGTGGGCGATCTCGTTCATGAAGGAGATCTTGGTGGCGAGCATGGCGTTGGCGGCGTACTTGGTCATCTCCGCGTCGCGCACACCCATGGTAATGACGCGCGAGCGGGTGCGCATGAAGGGCGCGTAGAGTTGGTGCATGACCTGTGTGGCGCGCTCGCTGTTCGAGCCAATGACCACGCGATCGGGAAACATGAAGTCGTCGATGGCGGCGCCTTCCTTGAGGAACTCGGGATTGCTGACCACGTCGAAGCCGATATCGGCGCCACGCGCCTTCAGCTCCTCGTTGATCGCGGCGGTGACCTTGTCGGCGGTGCCCACTGGTACGGTGGACTTGTCGACGACGACGGCATAGTCGTGCAGGCTCTTGCCGATGTCGCGCGCCACCGCCAGCACGTACTGTAGATCGGCGGAGCCATCCTCACCCGGCGGCGTACCCACGGCGATGAAGAAGATCTCGGCACCCTTCGCCACGTCGGCCAGCGAGGTGGTGAAGTGCAGGCGGTTCTCCTTGACGTTGCTCGTCACCATTTCCTCGAGACCCGGCTCGTAGATGGGCAGGATGCCCTTGTTGAGGTTGTCGATCTTCTGCTGGTCGATGTCCACGCAGGTGACGTTGTTGCCCATTTCCGCGAAACAGGTTCCGGTCACGAGGCCCACGTAACCACTGCCAATGACGACTATTTCCATGCTTGCAATCTCCGCATACGTTTAATACTTCAGAATTAGTGCTTGTTCAGTGATTGCATCAGGGCGGCCTTGACGCGCGCCACCGACGGCGGCCTGCCTTCCGGATCGAATACCACCTGGTGGGCGCCGAAGCGCGGCCAGTAGCCGAACGGCGGACTGTTGAAGAACAGTCCGACAGTCGGGGTTTCCAGTGCCGTGGCGAGGTGGCGAATGCCGGTATCGTTGCAGACGATGGCCGCGGCACCCTTGATGAGGGCGCGGTCCTGATCGCCCGCCGGCCAGCGTTCGAAGTTCTCCGGGGGGCCTGACAATCGCGCGATATTGTCGCAGACCGTCACCTCCCAGTCTTTAATACCTTCGAGCAGGATATGGTCGTAGTCGGGCAGGGTCTCGGCCATGTCGCGGATGAGCTCGGCGAAGTGCTCCGGTGGCCAGGTGCGGCTGGCCACCGAGGCGGTGGGGAAGTACACCACCCAGGGCCGCGGGCGCACCAGTGGCGCCTGCGGCATGTTGAACTTCAGCGGCCAGTCGAACTGGATCCCCAGCACGTTGACCGGTTCCAGAAAGGTCTCGGCCTCGTAACGGAACTCGGCGCGGTTGATGGCGACGTCATATAAATAGCGGTGCAGGCCACGGTGCCGGTAGCCGATCTTGAACTTCGCCGGGTTGAGTGCGGTGATGAGCATGGACGCTGTGCTGGCGGTGATGTCGATGAGGATGTCCTGCGCACCCAGTTGCCGGTAGGCGCGGCGCTTCTCCCTCCAGCCGGCCTTTTCCTGCCGCGCCGGGGAATAGTGCACACGATCGACCAGGTCCTCGGGCACGCCGCGCGCGTCGCTGAGTGTACTCAGGGTCAGCTCGGCGTTGGGGAAGTGTTCGCGCAGGGTGACCAGTAGCGGTCGGGTGAGCAGCATGTCGCCGAAGGCGCAGTGCTTGATGACGGCAATGCGTGTGACCGTCCCGGGTTCCAGGGCGGCGAGGCGCGCGACGGCGTGCTTGCCCACCCAGGTGCCCTTCTCGCGCCACAGTTTCATGCGCCGGCCTCAGTTGCCGCTGCCGTAGTCGGAATAGGATTTTTCCTCGATGAGGTTGGAGCCGACGGCGACGTTGATGTCGCGCTTGACCGCCGCGCGTCGGTCGTTGGTGAAATACACCGAACGCGCCAGCTGGATGAATTCGTCGTCGAAGACCTGCTGACGTTCCTTGTCGCGGATGTCGTCTTCGATCTGCCAGATCTTCTCGTTGATGGCCTTGAGTTCGGCTGTGTGTTCGGCCAGCCCCGGATAGTCGATGGCGGCCTCGGCCCAGATCCTGCGCAGGATATCGAGTTCGCGATTGACGTTCTCCAGCTTGGCGGGATCGGTGATGCGCTCGGACTTGATCTCCAGGATGGTGACCTTGTCGAGAAATTCACCCACCGAGATTTCGGTCATGAGTTTCATTGCAGATACTTCCGAATCAGGCGGCCTTTGTGCCGCACGGTGTCAGGATGAGGGGGCTTCACGCAGAATGCGGTCGAGCATGGCGCAGACCGCGTCGGCGGGGATGCGCGCCATGGTGCCGGCGTCGCGTACGCGTATGCCCCACGGTAACTGGGCCGGCATCTTACCATACCTGGCCTGTACCGCTTCCTCGTAGCGGCTCACCACATGGCCGCGGTCGCGCCAGGGCCCGGCACGCTCGGGATTGGTGGCGGCATACAGACCGATGACCGGTGTACCCATGGCGGTGGCCAGATGCGCCGGCCCCGAGTCGGGCGCCAGTACTACCCGTGCGCGCGCGATGAGCGCGGCCAGCTGTTTCAGGTCGGTCCGGCCGCTGAGATCGAACAGCGGCCGTCGCGCTCGCGCGGCGATGGCGGCGGCGAACTGGCGCTCGAAGTCCGAGGGCCCGCCGCTCAGAATCACCCGCATGCCGTGGTGCTCCACGGCGTAGTCGGTCACTGCCGCGTAGCCCTCGATGGTCCAGTTGCGGTAGGCCATGGAGGAGCAGGGACTGATGAGCAATGTGGGGGTATCCACCGGGATGTGTTCGGCGGCGAAGTCGCGTGCCGCCTCGGGCAGCGGGATATCCCAGCGCGGCGAGGCGGTGGGCACGCCGAGGGTGGCGGCGAAGGCGAGCAGGCTGTCCATGACGTGCGGGCGTTTGGGCACGGCCGCCGCGCAGTGGGTGAACAGCCACTGGAGATCCTTCGCATACGGGCGCGGGAAGCCCATACGCAGGCGCGCCGGGATCATCAGGCTGGCGAGACTCGCGCGCAGGGACATCTGCATGTGCAACAGCACATCGAAGCGCCGCCCGCGCAGGGCGTGGCGCAACGCGGCGTAAGCACGCCAGCCCTGCGCCTTGTCGAAGACGAGGAACTCGATGCCGGGGATGTCGCCCACCAGGCCGTATTCGAGACGGCCGATCACCCAGGTAAGTTTCGTTTCAGGCCAGTGGTCCTGCAGGGCGCGTACGACGGGCAGGGTGTGACAGATATCGCCGACCGCCGAGAGGCGCAGGATACAGATACTTTCGGGCGCCGCAGCGAGCGGGAGCGAAGGACGTGACATGGGGGCATTTTACGGCCGCCGGTCCATGTGCGCCAGCGCGCGCCGCGTGGCACAATCGGGATCCACGCCACGGGAACACACATGTCCAGCGATCCAGCCCCAGCCCCACCCCCACCCCAGGCCACCGCCTTTTGCGCCGAGCAATATGTCAGCGGCGATACCTGGATCTGCTTCAACGCCGCGGTGTTCCCCGTCGCCCACGAGATCCCTTTCGATGCCAATGCCATCACCGGCCAGTACACCATGACCGGCTCGGCGGCGGGACGTGGCACGACGCTGTTCTTCCACGGCGAGGACCGCGACCTGGTCCTGCGTCACTATCGACGGGGCGGGCTGGTGGCACGCCTCAGCGAAGACGCCTACCTGTGGCGCGGTTTTCACGCCACGCGCGCGTACCGCGAATGGGCGCTGCTCATTGCCATGCGCGCCGAGGGCCTGCCGGTGCCCGAGCCGGTGGCCGTGCGCGTGGTGCGCCGGGGCCTGCTCTATCGGGCCGACATCATCACTGTGCGCATTCGTCACACCGAGACTTTCATGGACCGGATTGCCGAAGGGACACTGGCGCCGATGGCCTGGGCGGATGTGGGGCGCGCCATCGGGCGTCTGCATGCCACCGGGGTGTATCACGCCGATCTCAACGCGGCCAACATCCTCCTCGACGCGGACGGCGCGGTCTATCTCATTGATTTCGATCGCGCCCGCCGCCGTCGCCCACACCCGCGCTGGCAGCGGGGCAATCTGAAGCGCCTGCGGCGCTCTCTGGACAAGGCACGGGATAAGGGCCGGTTGTGTTTCGATGAGACGGACTGGGCGGCACTGGTCACGGCCTGGGAACAGGTACAAGTGGCGAGTAGCGAGTAGCCAGGGACGAGGAACGCCGGTGCAATACGCTGCGCAATTG
>DRKU01000054.1 GCA_011051615.1 Gammaproteobacteria bacterium | reverse complement strand
GGAGGACCTTGGTGATATCTATCCGCGAAAGGTGGTTTACAACCCGAAGACCGGCAAGGTGCGCGTCAAGAAACTGCGCAGCATGCACACCCGTACCATCGTTGAGCGTGAAACCAGTTACATGAATCAGCTCAAGACAGAACCGCCTTCAGGTGATGTCGAGCTGTTTTGAATCTGGGTGTTAATCAATGGAAGGCGGAGCGACGTTCCGACTTGCCCCTGAATGCCATGCCGGCGCAAATCCGTCTTCGTGGCTTGCCGAACCCGCTAACAGGAATGTGGTATGTCAAAAATCAGTGTTCTGATATGCGATGACTCTGCGCTCGTGCGGCAGGTACTCACCGAAATTCTCAACTCCGATCCCGGCATCGAGGTGGTGGATACTGCAGCCGATCCCTATATTGCGCGCGACAAGATCAAAAAATACAACCCTGATGTCCTGACGCTGGACGTAGAGATGCCGCGCATGGACGGGGTTACGTTTCTGCGTAATATCATGCGCTTGCGACCCATGCCGGTAGTCATGATTTCCTCACTAACCGAGAAGGGTGCCGATATTACGCTTGAGGCTCTTGAGCTGGGAGCGGTGGATTTCGTCGAGAAGCCCAAGCTGGATGTCAAGCACGGGCTCGAGGACTATAGCGCGGAAATCATCGCCAAGGTCAGGGGTGCCGCCGGTGCCAGGGTGCGTGCCCTTTCGGATCGTGCACCGGTGGCACAGGGTGATATTGCGCCAAAGCTCAGTGCCGATGCGGTATTGCAGAAGGGGCATTCGCCACGACGTTTTCGAACTACTGATCGCATCATTGCCATCGGTGCTTCTACCGGCGGTACAGAGGCCATACGCGAAGTACTGGTCCATATGCCGCCTGACTCGCCGGGAATCGTCATCACCCAGCACATCCCGGCGGCCTTTTCCGGTCCCTTTGCCCGGCGCATGGATGGTTGTTCTCCCATGACAGTCGACGAGGCCAGCGATGGGCAGCAGATCGTCCCGGGACATGTCTATATTGCACCTGGCGACCAGCACCTGATTGTAGAGCGCGATGGTGCACGGTATATCTGTCGGCTCAATGACGGCCCACCCGTGAACCGCCACAAACCCAGTGTCGACGTGCTGTTTCGTTCGGTGGCGCAGAATGTCGGGCCCAACGCCGTGGGCGTGATCCTGACCGGCATGGGTGATGATGGCGCGGCCGGTCTCAAGGAGTTACAGGAAGCCGGAGCACCCACGCTGGCGCAGGACGAGGCCACCAGCGTGGTATGGGGGATGCCCGGCGAGGCGGTCAAACTGGGCGCGGCGGACAAGGTGTTGCCACTGGGACAGGTTCCGACACAGATCCTCAAGCTGGTGGACTGAGACAGTTTCAGTAAATCAGTGAAAACTGATATACCCTATTGGGCATATTTCCTAAAGGTTGAGCGCCCCCTACCGATGCAGAGGTAAGGGGCGGGTTTCGCCACGATTGCCCCGGAGATGAGGGAGAATTCATGGCGCGACCAGGCAAAAATGCCTATACGCAGGGGCTCGGGATCGATGCCGATGATCTGGTGGAGCAGCATGCCACGCTGGTCAAGCGCATCGCCTATCATCTGTCCGCGCGCCTGCCGCCCAGTGTCATGGTGGACGATCTGATCCAGGCCGGTATGCTGGGCCTGCTGGATGCAGCCCGTCAGTATGATCGATCCCAGGGGGCCAGTTTCGAGACCTACGCCACTATCCGCGTGCGCGGCTCCATGCTCGATGAACTGCGTCGCAACGACTGGGCGCCCAAGTCGGTACATCGCAAGGCGCGCGAGCTGGCGAGTGCCATACAGCGTATCGAAAACAGCACCGGTCGCGATGCCCGTGACGAGGAAGTTGCCAAGGAACTGGGTGTGGACATCAAGGAGTACTACCGTATCCTGCAGGATGCCAGCACCTGCCGTATCCTGAATTTCGAGGAGGTGGGCATTACCGATGAGACCCTTGGAACCCTTCTCAAAGATGGGGAATCCAATCCCTTCCACTCGGTGCAAAACGGTCAGATCCGTCAACACCTGGTCAATGCCATCGCCAGCCTGCCCGATCGTGAGCGCATGATCATCAGCCTCTATTACGATGCTGAGATGAACCTCCGGGAAGTTGGCGCCATGCTGGGGGTCAGCGAGTCACGGGTCAGCCAGCTGCTGAGCCAGGCTCACCTGCGCCTGCGTGCGCGCCTGCAGGAACACGCGGCGGTTTTGTTCCAAAATCAGTAGCAGTTCACATTCTGGGGGGGAACCCCCTTGCCACCATGGCCGTTACTGTCATCATGTATGGTCTATATTATAAGTCTATATATTAAAAGATATTCTTGCCGAGGTGGCACCCGGTCCCAGGTATGACGCGGGGTCGGGTTCAAACTGGTTTATATACTGGATGTTACCAATCCTTGAAGCTCAATGACCTGAGTGGGAGGTCTGCATGTTTTCCGATCTGATGAATACTGTTTCCGGTTCGCCGTGGCTTGCGCTGAGCATTATTCTTGGCGCCATCGCGGTCCTTTATTTTGCGCGTGACCATGCGCACCGGGGCATCATGTCGATCAGCCGTGTCATTCACAACGCCATGCGCCTGACTTCCCATTCACTGCGCAAGGCGGAGTCCGTTCTTACTGCCCGTAATCGCGAAGTTCTGTTGGCTGCGGGACGGGAGGAGGCGGAGCGTGACGTGGCGCGTGAGTTCGAGCGTGTCGATGCGACCGTGCGCCGTGACCTGGCGGAGTACCCGGCCCTGCACCGCAAGCTCTCCGAAGAGATCACCCGCATCGACGAAGACTTCCAGCAGGGCACGGAAGTACCGCCCTCGCCACCGGGCTGGGTCAAGGCCGTCGAGGCAGTTGCCAAGATCCCCAGTGTCAAGGGCGACCCCAGCGTGGCCAACATCCTCGAAGACATCCATTCTTCCCTGGTCAAGGCCAATACCGTTGCCACCGAGGAGTATCGCAAGTCGAGTCACAAGCGCCACATGATCCTCAACAAGATGATGCCGCACTGGCGCAAGCTGCTACAGATCCTCAACAAGGTGGACAAGAACATCAACAGTTTGCTGGATCGTTCAAAGTCTATCGACCGGCACATGGATGAGTACGAGAACATTCTCAAGGGCACCGATCGCGCGGTGCGCACGCTGTCATCATCTTCGCTGAAAAACTTCTTCATTTCCGCGCTGGTGCTGGCCATTGCCATGGCGGCGGCTTTCGTCAACTTTCAACTCATTGCTCTGCCCATGTCGGAGATGGTGCCGGCCAAGCGCGCCGTGCTTGGTATACCTGTTTCCAGTGTCGCTGCACTGGTCATCATTCTCGTCGAGCTGGCCATGGGTCTGTTTCTGGTGGAGTCCTTGCGCATTACCCGCCTGTTTCCGGTTATCGGCGCGCTGGACGACAAGATGCGTATTCGCATGATCTGGATAACCTTCGTCATTCTGACCATTCTCGCCTGTGTCGAGGCGGGGCTTGCCTTCATGCGTGAACTGATGCTCGAAGACCTGGAAGCGACGCGCGAAGCGCTACGGGGTACTGGCGAGGCTACCGTGGTCTCCGCTTCCTTCCGCTGGATCACGACCGGGGCGCAAATGGGGCTTGGTTTCATCCTGCCCTTTGCCATCGCCTTTGTCGCCATCCCGCTCGAGACCTTTGTTCACTCGTCGCGCACCGTACTTGGTATATTGGGTGTCAGCCTGTTGCGCACGCTGTCATGGCTGGTCCGCATGATAGGTAATATTGCGCGCTATACCGGGCTGGCACTGGTACATGTGTATGACCTGATCATTTTCGCGCCCCTGTGGGTCGAGAAGATGATTCGTAACAAAACGGATACGGCCGAAGAAAAGGACCGTAGTGATACAACGGTGAGCTTCGGGGGGAGAGCCGCATGAGAAGCAAACGAATATTGAGCTGGTTGCTGGTGTTGAGCAGTGCATTCTATGTCACTGCGTGTACCGAACGGGACGTGTCGCTGGATCATGGTGTTTACATGTTACTGGACACATCCGGTACCTACACCCGCGAGCTTGAGCAGGCGGAGCGCATCATCAATTATATTCTTGCCGAACTCAAACCAGGCGACAGCTTTGCGGTGGCCAGTATCGACACGGCCAGCTTCAGTGAAAGAGACATCTGGTTCAAGAAGACCTTCGATGATCGCCCCAGTCGTACCAATGCACAGAAACGGGAATTCCGCGATGTCATCGTGGCAACGATGAAAAAAGTGCGGCCGAGTCGTTACACCGATATTACCGGTGGCCTGTTGCAGGCGGTGGAATACCTCAATGAGCGCAATCCCGGCAAACGTACGATCATCATCTTCTCCGATCTCAAGGAGGAGATCCCGGCCGGTTATGTGCGTGATATCCCCCTGCAGCTAAACGGATTCAACGTCATCGCCGTTAACGTCACCAAGTTGCGCAGTGATAACGTCGACCCTCGTGAATACCTCGATCGTCTCGAGGACTGGCGGCGCAAGGTAGAGGAGGGCGGTGGCACCTGGCAGGTGATCAATGACCTCGATCGCCTGGAGTCCATCTTCGCCAGCGGCTGAGGAAACCCTGTTTACGGATCACACGACACCCGGGCATCGGACCGTGATGGCGCCGTTGCCCGGGTTTCTGTTTTGTAAAAAAACAGCAAAAACAACGAGTTATAAATAAATCCAAAATAAAGAAGTCCGCTGTGCTGCCGATATAGCTTATGGTACGGTGTGTTTTTACGATGGACTCATGCCCAGGATGCACAGGCTTTGACACACTCGATCCCGCAGTCTCGCTCACGCAACCCCATGTGGTTGTACGAACACAACTATGCGTTGTTGCGTGGCCTGTTTCCCCTGCTCCTTTCGGGTGAACAGGAGGGCTGGCAAGGCAAGATTGGTCACCAGGAGCTGTGCCTGCGTGTCGTCGAGCGGTTTCGCTACACGTTGACCCTGGATGTCCACTGCCGCTTGCGCAGGCAGCACCGCCTGCTGGGTGATTTTGTCGTCAGTGTGCGCGTCTATGAGGATGCGGGTCTGGCCGAGGTACTGGACTATCAGCATCTCGGACGGCGACAGCCGGTCTATCCGCGGCGTGATCCACGCCAGATGCAGGTTGCTGAAAAGGACCAGCTCAATCGCCTGTTTCGAGACTGGTTGAATGTCATCAATCTGGGTTTGCGCAACGCCGGCCAGGGGGTCACCGTCGACGTCTGACCCGCCCGGCTATACCGCCCCGTACCAGAGAACAATGGTAGACACGGTAAACGGTAACTGACCTTCGCAGGTATGACCGATGAAAAAGGGACTGACTTTCCTGTTCATTCTGGCGCTGGCGCTGTTTGAGGCGCAGGCACTGGCGGATACGCGCAGCCTTGCGGTTTCCGCCGTAGAACGTGGTGACTATGCGCAGGCACTGGGGCTCTGGCGGACGCTTGCCGATGCCGGTGATGCCACCGCACAATACAACATCGCCCTGTTCTACCAGCGGGGACTGGGCGTGGCCCGTAACGAGGCCGAGGCCCGGCGCTGGTTTCGTGCCGCCGCCGAACATGGCCTGGTGCAGGCCTATCGGCAGTTGAATGGTGCCGGCGTCAAACCTAACCCTGTTCCCCGCCCGGCAGTACAACTGGCCATGCACGGTGGTTCAGGAGTATTACCGTCACCTGCGTCAGTGCCAGCATCAGTGCCGGTGGCGTTCGACAGTGAAGCCGAGACCTGGGTCTTCAACCAGAAACCCGCTTATTACACCCTGCAACTGGCCAGCAGCCGTAACCGCGCATTGATTGAGAAGTACTACGAGGAGAACAACCTCAAGGGCAAGGCCGGTTTCTACCGCAGC
>DRKU01000053.1 GCA_011051615.1 Gammaproteobacteria bacterium | reverse complement strand
GTAGCAGACAGACAGGCGGCATTGATCGCGAAGTGGATGCAACTGGGCTTCATTCATGGCGTGATGAACACCGACAACATGTCCATCGCCGGCGAGACTATCGACTACGGTCCCTGCGCCTTCATGGACGATTACGCACATGACCGGTGCTTCAGCTTCATCGATCGCCAGGGGCGCTATGCCTACAACCAGCAGCCCGCCATCGCGCTGTGGAACCTCACGCGGCTGGCGGAGGCCATCTGGCCGCTGCTCGACGATGACCCGGACCGCGCGACCGAGATAGCACGCGGCATCCTCGAAGCCTGGTCAGACAACTACGCGCGCTACTGGCTCGACGGCATGCGCGCCAGGTGCGGGCTGACCGATACTGCAGGTGTATCTGCAGAAGATGATCGCAAACTGATCACTGACCTGTTCGACATCATGAATGAAAGCCGCGCCGACTTCACGCTGACCTTCGACGCCCTCACCCAACTGCCGGCAGCCCCCCAAAAGAGTGTGGATCAGGACAACACCCTGCGCGCTCTGTTCAACAACCCGGCGTCCATCGACGCCTGGCTTCAACGCTGGCGGCAACGCCTCCAGTGGGAACAAGGCGACGATGCCCAACGCCAGAGCGCCATGCGTGCCGTCAATCCCGTCTACATCCCACGCAACCACCAGATCGAAGCCGCCATCCGCGCCGCCGAGGACGAGGACGATTTCTCCGTCTTCGACGCCCTGCACGATGTCCTGCAAAACCCCTTCGAGCGCCAGCCGGGCAGGGAACACTACGAGACCCCACCCGTCCCCCGCGAGGTCGTCACCCATACCTTTTGCGGTACCTGACTGCCGTTCGCGATCTGTCATCGGCCACCTGGGCGGCGCCCCTGAGCCTTTTACACCGCAGCAAGCGGAAACCGCCGCGTGCCTGTGGTCCCGGACCCGGGATCAGGGTTGTCCCTGGCGGATCGCGCCCGCCTTGCATTAGCGCTGGACAAGACGCTAGCGGTCCTGACTGCAGGCAGGGCATGGTCTGCCCTCGATCTGGGTCTTGAGATCCAGGTGTTACGATGAGGAACTGATGGCGAAACGGACTTCAGAGGACGCCACACTCAGTGGCAACGGGATTTCCGTTGTGGCGCAGTCGCTGAAAGATCCGCTCTCGGGGCAGACCGTGACTGCATTTCACTCCTGCGCTTTATTTTACTCAGCCTGAATGCACGGCAATCCCATTATAATACCTCGCCCGATACAGTAGTCTCGGTACATCACCATCGGTGAAACCGCTGCGGGTGTGGAGGACGTTGTTGCTGATGAGGCCCTGGCCCGCTTGCAGGGTGGCGGCGAAGTGCCATGGCGAGCCGCTGCGCAGGGTAGCCTTGAGTGCGGCAACGGCTTCGAAGGTCAGCGGATCGTTGCGCCACTGGATGCTGCGGTTGCGATCGGTGTAGCGCATGTGCAGCCGCCCATCCGGTGTCACGCTGAACACCGGGCCCGCCACGGCGGGGCGCAGGGTCTTGCCCTCGACGATGTTGGCCGGGATGGTCATGGCCTCGGGGTGCATCAGTGCCGTGATCCAGGCGGGATTACGATCACGAAGCTGCAGGTAGACCATCTCGTGATCCAGCAACCGGTTTTCACCGCCCTCCCGTGCCGGGCTGGCGCAGTGCAACAGCAGGGCGTGGATCTGCCGCTCCGGACTGTTGTAGTAGCCATCGGTATGCCAGGCGATTGCCCGGTTGGTGTAGGGGATATAGCCCCGGTGCAGGGCGTCGTCCTGCACGGTCAGTGACGTGATGGCATCTTCGTCCGCACCCATGTTGTGATCCAGCCGCTCCAGGCCAAACTGCCTCCCCAGCGCGCGGACCAGGGCCTTGTCCTCGTTTTCGTTTCCTTTACTGTCATGGCGGCTGGTGTAGATCGCCATGTTGCAGCGACGGATGCGATCCACCACTGCGCTGTGTTCGGCCTTGCTCAGTTTGCGCAGGTCGCGGATCTCCACGATGAGGTCGTCGATACGTTCGGGATGGCGGCGCAGTTTTTCTTCACGCCAGCGCTGGTACGCCGCGTCACTGTCCAGATCGAACGGGTTGTCTGTCTGCACCGCGCTCATCCCACTACGTCCAGTTCCCGTCGGCGAAACTGCACACCACGCTCGTGCGCCAGTGCCTCGCAGGCAGCGATGTCCACCCCGGGCAGACCATCGATGGCGGTGGCGGTGACATTCTTTATATATGCAGGTGCAGCGGCGAGGAATTCCAGCATCGATTGCCAGGAATCGTCGAGCGCGGGCTGGCAATGCCGATCGTAGAGTTCGGCGGTATGGGTGTTCATGGATACCGACAGGGCATCGACGCACTGGGCCAGTTCCGGCAGGACGTTGCGTTTGTGCACGCGGTTGGCGAGGCCGTCGGTATTGACGCGCACGCGTCCGCCGCCTTCCCTGATGTGTTGCGCCACGGCCAGCAGGACCTTCAGGCGCAGGGTGGGTTCGCCGAAGCCGCAGAAGACTACTTCATCCCAGGCGGCGGGATCGGGAATGGCGGCGATGATTTCTTCTTCTGTCGGCAAATGAGAAAGGCTCAGGTCGTAGTCGTGTACCCGGTTGTCGCCACGGATTTTGGGACAGAAGGTGCAGCGCAGGGTGCAGCGATCGGTAATGTTGAGGTAGAGGCGGTCGTCGATGACGTAGCTGATCTGATCGGGGGACACGGCAGGGGGTCGGTGTGTGATTGAGACTGACTCTAGCGTGGGGTGTGGGACGGGTTATTGACCAGGGTCAAGATAATGGGGGAGGAGGCGGACTACACTGCGCGCCACGATCAAGTAGCGAGTAGCGAGGGCCAAGGTTTTGATCCCCTCACCCTGTCCCTCGGCTCGGGCGTCCTGCTTCGTTCTACCGCCGCCTTCCATGGCGGCGTCTCCCGGAGGGAGAGAGGACGGTAGTTTTTGGGCGGGTGTTTCTGAGTGGTTGGCTGGGAATTGGGCAGGAGCGGCGCCTCGCCGCGATAGCAAGGTCTGGCATCGCGCCGGGGCGGCGCTCCTACCAGATCAGTGGCGAGGTACGAGGGCTGAGTCTGGCATCGCGCCGGGGCGGCGCTCCTGCCAGATCAGTGGCGAGGTACGAGGGCTGAGTCACTGATCCCCGCCCCCGCCCTGAGGGCGGGAGGAATGAAATGCAAGGTTCAATATGTCGGTCCCTTCTCCCTCGGGGAGAAGGACAGGATGAGGGGATCTGATCATCACGGCAGGACGATGTACAGCGAACAGAACCACTGGATTCCGGTCTCACCGGAAATTGCTCATGTATTTTCGGCACTTCCGCCATGGCCCAGGCCAGCTTCTCGACCTCCGGTCTCACCTTCTCCATGGCGGTCGCGCTGCGCTTTAACCGGAATGACGGGTTGTTTGGGGGGATAAGGTGAAAACATGATGATCAGGCCAATGGGTTTGGGACGGGGTGTGGCGTTGCGTCGGTCGATACCGGTGCCGCTTTTTCTGTTCGAGAAGATCCTGTCCCGGCGTTTTGCGCGTGCGCTGGTCGATGGTGAGCTGGATTTTCTCGACGGCCGTGTGCTGCGCGTGGTGGTGTCGGGCCCGTTGGGTGGATCGCCGATCACCTTCGATGTCACGTTGGAGGGCGGGCGCCCGCGGGTGCGTGCGCCGGCGCCGGGTCGCGAGGGTGACGCCTGTTGGGATTTGCGCATTACCGGCAGTGCGCGGGATTTTCTTCTGCTGGCTGCGCGGCGTGAAGACGCCGATACCCTGTTCTTTCAACGCCGCCTGAAGACCGAGGGGGATACGGAGCTGGGGCTGTATCTGAAGAATTTTCTCGATGCCCAGGAGGAGGCGGAGCAGCCGCTGTTTCGTCTCACCGAACGTGCGCTGCGCGGGGCCTTTGCATTACATGACAGGGTGTTACATGGAACTGGTCTGTCCCGCCGGTAATCTGCCCTCGCTCAAGGCGGCGGTGGACAACGGCGCCACCGCGGTGTACCTGGGCTTTCGCGATGACACCAATGCGCGGCATTTCGCCGGGCTCAATTTCAATGACGCCCGCCTCGACGAGGGGATCCGTTACGCCCATGCGCGCGGTGCACGGGTTTTCGTGGCCATCAATACCTACCCGCAGCCGGCCGGCTGGCCGCGCTGGCAGGCGGCGGTGGAGCGCGCCGCCGCGGCCGGGGTGGATGCGCTGATCTGTGCCGATGTCGGTGTGATGAAGTTTGCCCTCGATCACGCGCCCAATCTCAACCGCCACCTGTCGGTGCAGGGCTCGGCCACCAGTGCCGAGGCCATCCGTTTCTATCACGAGCACTTTGGCATCCGGCGCGCGGTGCTGCCGCGCGTGCTCTCGCTCAAGCAGTTGCGCCGCGTGGTGGACGACAGTCCCGTGCCCATCGAGGTGTTCGGTTTCGGCAGTCTGTGCGTCATGGTCGAGGGCCGCTGTCTGCTGTCGTCCTATGTCACCGGTCAGTCGCCCAACACCTGCGGCGCCTGTTCGCCGGCCTCGGCGGTGCGCTGGGACGAGACCCCGGCGGGGCTTGAGTCGCGTCTCAATGGCGTGCTGATCGATCGCTATGCCCCGGGCGAGCATGCCGGTTATCCGACCCTGTGCAAGGGCCGCTTCACGGTGCGCGGTCACACCGGCTATGCCATCGAGGAGCCGGTCAGTCTCAACACCCTGGCGCTGCTGCCGGAGCTGGCGACCATGGGCGTGGCGGCCATCAAGATCGAAGGGCGCCAACGCAGCCCCGCCTATGTGGCGCAGGTGACGAAGGTGTGGCGCGCGGCGCTGGATACCTGCGCGCGCAATCCCAAAGGCTTTCGACCGCGGGCCGAGTGGCTCGCCACCCTGCAGTCGGTATCCGAGGGGGCGCAGACCACCTTTGGCGCCTATCACCGGCCATGGCAATGAACGACACACACACGCGGCTGGCACTGGGCCCGGTGCTCTATCACTGGTCGCGGGAGACCCTGCTGGCCTTCTACCGCGACATGGCCGACAGCCCGGTGGAAATCGTCTATCTGGGCGAGACCGTGTGCGCCAAGCGGCGCGGGTTGCGCCTGGACGACTGGCTGGGGCTGGCGCGCGAACTTGCCGAGAGTGGCAAGGAGGTGGTGCTCTCCACCCTGGCGCTCATCGAGGCCGACTCGGAACTGCGCAGCCTGCGGCGCCTGTGCGACAACGGGGAATTTACCATCGAGGCCAATGATATGGCGGCGGTATCGCTGCTGGCATCACGCGGCCTGTCCTATGTTGGCGGCCCGACGCTGAATCTGTACAACCCGCACAGTATCGCGGTGCTGGCCGAGACCGGGCTGCACCGCTGGGTGATGCCGGTGGAACTCTCACGCGCGGCCTTTGCCGACATCCACGCCGATCTCCCGGCCGGGGTGGAGACCGAGGTCTTCGCTTTTGGCCGTCTGCCGCTGGCGTATTCGGCGCGCTGTTTTACCGCCCGCGCCCATGACCTGCCCAAGGATGACTGTCAGCTCGTTTGTCTTGACGACCCCGACGGCCTGTTGCTGGCGACCCGCGAGGCCGAGCCCTTTCTGGTGCTAAACGGCATCCAGACCCAGTCGGCCCACAGCTTCAACCTGATGACGGCCGAGGCCAGGCCAGACGCGGCCATCGACGTGTTGCGCATCAGCCCCCAGTCGCGTCACATGGACACGATCCTTGCCGCCTTCGATGACTGGCGACACGGCCGCGCTGATGGTGCGGCACTCGCCGTTCGGCTCGAAGCCTGTCTGCCCACCGGCAGTTGTAACGGTTACTGGATGGGGGAGGCGGGCATGGCGGTCGCGCCGTCCGCCTGAGTACTGTCGAGCATGGACGCCATCACTCGTCCCGGTGTCCTGTCCGATGTGGTCAACACCTTCGGTCAGGCCATGTTGCGCCGCCATGGCGAGCGGGTGCACAAGCTGGCCATCAATGCCGCCTTTACCTGTCCCAACCGCGACGGCAGTAAGGGGATCGGCGGTTGCACCTTTTGCAACAACGCTTCCTTCAGTCCCAATGCGAAAGACCCGCCCACGGTGGCAGCGCAGATCGAAGCGGGGCGGCGGGTGATCGTCAAGCGCACCGGGGCGCGCAAGTACATCGCCTATTTTCAGGCCTACAGCAACACCTACGGCGAGCTGGCGGTGTTGCGCCGTCTCTATGACGAGGCCCTGGCCGAGCCGGATGTCATCGGCCTGTCGGTGGGCACACGGCCCGACTGCGTGGCCGATGCGGTGCTCGATCACCTCGCCGCCTGCCGCGACCGGGGTCATGAAGTCTGGCTGGAACTGGGTCTGCAATCGGCCTTCGATGCCACGCTGGCGCGGGTCAACCGCGGCCACGGCTTCAGTGAGTACCGCGACACCCTGTTGCGCGCCCGCGCACGGGGGATCCCGGTGTGCACACACCTTATATTGGGTCTGCCGGGGGAGGGCCCGCGCCACTGGCGCGAGACCCTCGAGCGGGTGCTGGCGCTGGGCGTGGACGGCCTGAAACTCCATCCCCTGCACGTGGTGAAACACACCCGCCTGGCCATCGCCTGGCGGCGGGGGGAATACCAGCCCCTGACGCGCGAGGCCTATGTCCAGGCGGCGGCAGATCTCATCCACCGCACGCCGGGGGAGGTGATCTTCCATCGCCTCACCGGCACGGCCTCGGCGGACATCCTGCTGGCCCCGGCCTGGTGCAGCCAGAAATGGGCGGTGTTGAACGCCATCCACCGTTGCCTGCGGGATTGACAGGGCCAATAGATATTCCCGATCGATTATGCCAAAATCGCCAGCCGGTTCCGGCGCTTGCCGGGACCCCCTGTCTATGGTGACCCGCGTTGGTCCCCCCGCGACGAGAAGCCGTGAACCCGGTCAGGCCCGGAAGGGAGCAGCCGCAGCGGTGGATTCGGGCGCCGGGGTGTGGCTGGCGTGGGTTGCCTCCTTAAATTCAGTGGCGAGGTGCGAGGGCTGGAGACCTCGCGTTTCAGGTTCAATCCGTCACCCCGCACTTGATGCGGGGTCCAGAGTGGAGAGCCACTGGATTCCGGGCTGCCACTGCGTGGCCCCCGGAATGACGGCGTCAGTGGAATGCCCTCGCTACTCGTCACTCACTACTCGCCCCTGTCTTCCCCCGCCGATTCGGGCTAGAATGGGTCTTCCCGGATTTGAGCCAACTTTTACTATAAATCAATGACTTATCAGGTTCTGGCGCGCCGATGGCGACCCCGCAATTTCGAGCAAATGGTGGGGCAGGAGCATGTCCTGCGGGCGCTCATCAACGCCCTGGACAATGACCGGCTGCATCACGCGTTTCTGTTTTCCGGTACGCGCGGGGTGGGCAAGACCACCATCGCGCGCATCCTGGCCAAGTCGCTCAACTGCGAGCAGGGGGTCAGTTCGAAGCCCTGCGGCGAATGTGCCACCTGTCGGGAGATCGACGAGGGCCGCTATGTGGATCTCATCGAGGTGGATGCCGCCTCGCGCACCAAGGTGGATGAGACCCGCGATCTGCTGGACAACGTGCAGTACGCGCCCACCCGCGGCCGCTACAAGGTGTACCTCATCGACGAGGTGCACATGTTCTCCAACCACAGTTTCAACGCCCTGTTGAAGACCCTCGAGGAGCCGCCGCCTCACGTCAAGTTCCTGCTCGCCACCACCGATCCACAGAAACTGCCGGTGACCATCCTTTCGCGTTGCCTGCAGTTCAGCCTGCGCCGCCTGTTGCCGGATCAGATCGAGGGGCAGCTGGCGCATATCCTCGAAGAGGAAGGTATCGCCTTCGATGCCGCCGCCCTGCAACACCTGGCGCGCGCCGCCGACGGCAGCATGCGCGATGGCCTGAGCTTGCTCGACCAGGCCATTGCCTTTGGCGGTGGCGAAGTGCGCGAGGCCGAGGTGCGCAACATGCTCGGCACCATCGAGCAGCGGCATGTCTATGAACTGCTCGATGCACTGGCGGCGGGGGATGGTGCCGGGCTCATGGCGCAGGCGGCCGATCTGGCACAGAGCGCCCCCGACTTCAACAACGTGCTGGCGGAGATCGTCACCACCCTGCATTACCTGGCACTGATCAAGCAGGTGCCTGACGCCTGGCATGCGGCCATGGGCGAGCGCGAGGCACTGGAAGCACTGGCGGCGAAACTGAGCGCCGAAGACATTCAGCTTTATTATCAGATCGCCCTCACCGGGCGGCGCGACATGACGCTGGCGCCCGATCAGCGCAGTGGTTTCGAGATGACCCTGTTGCGTATGCTGGCCTTCCGGCCCGCGGGAGAGGGGACGGTTGCAGCGACACCGTCGTCCACCACGGCCACCGCGACCGGTGGTACACGCTCAACGCCCGCGGCCCGTTCCGCGGCACCCACCGCGGCAAGCCGGACAACGGAACCGGAAGTCGCGGCCCCGTCTCCGGCATCGACCCCGGTGTCCGAAACACCAGCCACGACAGGCGCGACCGGTGCCAACGACACCACCAGTGCGGACAACGAGCAATGGCACCAGCTGGTTGGGTCCCTGCCCCTGAGTGGCGTGGTGCGGCAACTGGCCATGCATTGCGTGCTGGAAAGCCGCGATGACAATGACTATCGTCTCGTGCTGGAAAAGGTGCATGCCCCGCTCAATACCGATGAACGTCGCGGACGTATCGAGGCGGCCATCGCCACCCTGTGTGGTGGCACGCCGCAGGTGACTATCCGCGTGGGCGAGTCCGCACTGGAGTCACCCGCGGCGCGGCAGCAGCGGCTGGCAAGCGAGCGCCAGGCGCGCGCCGAGGAAGCGATCACTGCTGATGCCAACGTGCAGGCCCTGATGCAGGAATTCGATGCGGAGATCCGACCGGGCTCCGTGCAGGCAATCGACGACACGGCAGAGCAGAACGAGCCTGCCTGATACAAAGAGGAAACGACGATGAAAGGCCCACTGGGTAATTTGATGAAACAGGCGCAGAAGATGCAGGAAGAGATGCAGAAGGCGCAGGAAGAACTGGCCAACATGGAGGTCACCGGTCAATCAGGCGGCGGACTGGTGAGCGTGGTCATGAACGGCCGCCACGACGTCAAACGCGTCAGTATCGACGACAGCCTCATCGGCGACGACAAGGACATGCTCGAAGACCTGGTGGCTGCGGCGGTCAACGACGCCGTGCGGCAGGTGGAAAAGCAGAACGAGGAGAGAATGTCGTCACTCAGCTCCGGCATGTCACTGCCACCCGGCTTCAAGCTGCCCTTCTAGTTCGTCATGGCGGCCAGTCCCCTCATCGGGCAACTGATCGAAGCCCTGCGTTGTCTGCCCGGTGTGGGACCGCGCTCGGCGCAACGCATGGCCTATCATCTGCTGGAACGTGATCGCCACGGCGCACGCCAGCTCGCTGAGTCACTGGTGCAGGCCGCTGAGCAGATCGGCCATTGTGAGCAGTGCCGGACCCTGACCGAAAAGGAAGTCTGTGACCTGTGCACCAGTCCGCGGCGCGATCGTGCGCAACTGTGCGTGGTGGAAACCCCCACCGACGTGGAAGCAGTGGAACAGGCAACCGCCTTCAATGGCATCTATTTCGTGCTCATGGGCCACCTTTCACCACTCGACGGCATCGGTCCCGATGACATCGGTCTGGATCGCCTTGCCCAACGCCTGCGGGAAGGCGAGATCCGCGAGCTGATCCTCGCTACCAACCCCACCGTGGAAGGGGAGGCCACCGCCCACTACATCGCCGAGATGGCCGCACCGCTGGAAATCAAGGTGACACGCATCGCCCACGGCGTCCCCATCGGTGGTGAGCTGGAATACGTGGACACCAGCACCCTGTCGCATGCCTTCGAAGGACGACGAGATATCTGATCGCGAAACAGCCTTCCCCCCCCCGCCCCCGGGACGGGGGACAGGGGGCGGGGATCAGAATCCAGTCTCAGCATATTTCTGTTGAAAACTCCTGTATCTGATCCCCTCACCCTGACCCTCTCCCTGTGGGAGAGGGGATTGATATTTAACCCTCTCGGAGAACTCGTAGCCGCGTATTTTTGTCCCTTCTCCCTCCGGGACCTCGGCACCCCGCAGGAGTAGAAGGACAGGGGGCGGGGATCAGAATCCAGTCTCAGCATATTTCTGTTGAAAACTCCTGTATC
>DRKU01000052.1 GCA_011051615.1 Gammaproteobacteria bacterium | reverse complement strand
TGCCGCATGCCGGTGAAGACCATGGCGATGCCATGTTCGTCGGCTGCGGCGATGACTTCCTCGTCACGCATGGAACCGCCGGGCTGAATGACGGCGGTGATGCCGGCCTCGGCGGCCTGGTCGAGGCCATCACGGAAGGGGAAGAAGGCGTCGCTGGCCATCACCGAACCCTTCACTTCCAGCCCTGCGTGCTCGGCCTTGATGCCGGCAATGCGTGCCGAGTTGACGCGGCTCATCTGACCGGCGCCAACGCCAATGGTCATGTTGTCGCGGCCATAGACAATGGCGTTGGACTTGACGAACTTGGCCACCTTCCAGGTAAACAGCAGGTCGCGCATCTCGTCGTCACTCGGCTTGCGCCGGGTGACGACCTTGAGTTCATTGTAGAGAGCGAGATCGGAGTCCTGTACCAGCAGGCCGCCATTGACGCGCTTGAAGTCGAGCCGCGTTGTCGGTGAATCGCTCCACTGGCCGCATGCCAGCAGGCGCACGTTCTTCTTCGCCGCCACTTCTTCGCGGGCTTCATCGCTAATCGCGGGCGCGATGATCACCTCGACGAACTGGCGTGCAACGATGGCGCGCGCGGTATGGGCATCCAGTTCGCGGTTGAAGGCGATGATGCCACCAAAGGCCGATTCGGGATCGGTGCTGTAGGCGTGGTCGTAGGCGGCAAGCAGATCATCGCCCAGCGCCACGCCGCAGGGATTGGCGTGCTTGACGATGACGCAGGCGGGTTCCTCGAACTGCCTGACGCATTCCAGTGCCGCATCGGTATCGCCGATGTTGTTGTAGGACAACTCCTTGCCCTGCAATTGGGTGGCGGTGCTGATGCTGGCCTCGGCCGGCTCGTGCTCCACGTAGAAGGCCGCCGCCTGGTGCGGGTTCTCGCCGTAGCGCATTTCCTGGCGTTTGACGTACTGGCTGTTGAAGGTGTGCGGGAAACGGCCTGGTCTGCCGTCCTCGCCGATGGCGCCGAGGTAGTTGGCGATGGCGCCGTCGTATTGCGCCGTATGCTCGAAGGTCCTGACCGCGAGGCGAAAACGCGTGGCGTCACTGAGTGCGCCATCGCTGGTATTCAGTTCCTCGAGCAGGGGCTCGTAGTCGTCGGCATCCACCACGACCCCCACGGCGGCATGGTTCTTGGCCGCGGCGCGCAACATGGTGGGGCCACCGATGTCGATGTTCTCGATGGCCTCTTCCAGGGTGCAGTCCTCGCGCGCGATGGTCTGCTGGAAGGGGTAGAGATTGACGACGACGAGGTCGATGGGGGGGATGTTGTGCTGGCCCATGACCTCGTCATCGATACCGCGGCGTCCCAGCAGGCCACCGTGGATCTTCGGGTGCAGGGTCTTGACGCGGCCATCCATCATTTCGGGGAAACCGGTGTAGTCGGAGACCTCGGTGACATTGATGCCGGACTCGCTGAGCAGTTTCGCGGTGCCTCCGGTGGAGAGGATCTCGATGCCGAGGTCGGCGAGGCCCCGGGCAAAGGTGACGATACCGGTCTTGTCGGAAACACTGATTAATGCGCGTGCGATCTTCGCCATGGTGATGTCATTCCTGGGCTTGCTGTTGCGGGTTTTGCCACCGACGCGTGCGTCGGTGGGTGATCATGTCCTGCGATGGGGGCGGGCGGCTGCCTGCTGCGGTGAGCCTGGTCGGCGGGCTGAGCGTCTTACTGGTCCAGGCCGTACTGCTTGAGTTTCTTGCGCAGGGTGCCGCGGTTGAGGCCCAGCACGCGGGCGGCGCGGGTCTGGTTGCCGCCGGTGTAACGCATCACCGATTCCAGCAGCGGGTGTTCGATTTCGGCCAGTACCATCTGGTAGATCTCTGCCGGCATTTCACCGTTGAGCTGCGCGAAATAGCGATCCATGGCCGAAGCCACGCACTCACGCAGGGGCTTGTCCTGCGTTTCGTTGACGACTTTCAGCGGGGTGAGGGTTTCTTCTGTCAGGGGATTTGCACTCATGCAGCGAGCTCCGAGCGTTGTATGATCTGGTCAAAGAATGCATTGACCATTTCCTTTTGTTGTTCGCTTGAATCGACGCGATTGACCGCCTGGCGGAATGCGCCACCGTGGGGGTGTCCTTTGGAATACCAGCTTATGTGTTTGCGTGCCATGCGCACACCGGTGTACTCACCGTAGAAGGCGTAAAGCTTGTCCAGGTGTCCGAGCAGGATACCGCGGATCTCCTCACTGCCGGGTTCAGGCAGTTTCTCGCCAGTGGCCAGGTAGTGATTGATTTCGCGGAAGATCCACGGACGTCCCTGGGCGGCGCGGCCGATCATGACGGCGTCGGCACCGGTATAGTCCAGCACGTACTTCGCTTTTTCGGGGGTGGTGATGTCGCCGTTGGCGATCACAGGAATGCCAAGACGTGACTTGACCTCGGCGATGGTGTCGTATTCGGCATCGCCCTTGTAGTGATCGGCACGCGTGCGGCCGTGGATGGCCAGCGCCTGGATGCCGGCATCTTCGGCGATGCGGCCGATGGTCGGCGCGTTACGATGCTCGCGATCCCAGCCGGTGCGGATCTTGAGGGTGACAGGGACGTCCACCGCCGCGACCACGGCTTCGAGGATGCGCCCCACCAGGGTCTCATCACGCAGCAGGGCTGAACCGGCGGCGACGTTGCAGACCTTTTTGGCCGGGCAGCCCATGTTGATATCGATGATCTGTGCACCGCGTTGCGCATTGTGGCGCGCGGCCTCGGCCATCATGGCCGGATCGGTGCCCATGATCTGTACCGAACGCGGATCCGGTTCACCGTCGTGGTTGGCGCGCCGCTGTGTCTTTTCACTGCCCCACAACAGGGAGTTGGACGACACCATTTCCGAGACCGCCATGCCCGCGCCGAACGCACGACACAACTGGCGGAAGGGCCGGTCAGTGACCCCCGCCATGGGTGCGAGGACAAGTTTGTTCGGTAACTGGTAAGGGCCGATCTGCATTATGTCGGTACGTTTTTCGGTACGTTTTAATGTTGTAGTTGCCCCGCGTCGGAGTCACTTCCCGAGAGGGCCGATAATCATACCCGCTTGACGCAGGGGGGAAAACCACCAGTTCGGGCTAAAACGGCCCACCTGGCGCTAACTATCGGAGGCAGCGAAAAATTTTTTATAAAAAATTTATTTCGAAGTTGACTGCGTCGCTGCCGGGGTCGATGACCTCCAATGTGACCTGCACCGGCTGGCCGGGTTGCATGAGAAATTGCTCCTTGACAAGACTGCCAAGATACTCTTCCGGGGTAAAACGCCGCTCTGCAACGCTCGTGCCGGTTAGATCGGAGAGTACGACCTCGAAAATCGGGTAGGGTTGGGCGAAATCGGCTTCGTTGACCATGGTGGCGGTGATCACCAGCACACCGCTGCGATCCCTGGCGGCACGGATGTCACGATTGATGAGCCGAATGCGACGTACGTCACGCGGGCCGGTGTATTTGCAGTCCAGGCGGTCGCAGATCAGGCTTACCAGCCCGCGCGCAGCGGGGATGCGCTGGGCGATGTCGAGGCCGCGGAAATAGATCGCCTGTGTCGCCAGCACGACAGTCAGCAGGATCACCGCCAGCAGCAGACCGAGGCGTGCACCCAGGCTACGGGGTTTCTCCGCGGCCACGGCGAGGGACTCGCGCAGCACGTAGGGGATGTGTTCGTTCTCATCACCGGCCTCCGTTTCTGCACCTTCCGGCGTCGACGCATCGCTTTCATCGTTTTCCGCCACCGTGTCAGTTTTGTCAGCCAATGCTTCTTCGCCTTCCGGCTCGGCGACCTCGTCCGCCGCGGTTTCTGCGGCGATGTCCTGCTCCGCGTCCACCTCGTCGGGGCTGTCCGCCGTGGGCGGTGCCGCGGACTCCTCGCCCTCGGCATCGGCCGTGCCGCTTTCTTCAGCGGCCTCGCTGTCATCTGTCTCCAGCGTCATACCGTTTTCGCGCAGGAAGTCATCCACCGATGCGGCCGACGCCAGCGGATCGTCGGGTAATGTGGCCTGCATGTCCCCATCTTCTGCGGGCTCCGTCCCGGTTTCCGGCACGTCTTCCGCAGGGGGCACCGTGTCTTCACCACCACCAGCGAGATCGAAGTGCTCGCTGTCCTCGCTGGTACTGCCGAAACGGGCATAGGCGAGATCGGTGAGTTCGATGTCCTCTACCGGCAGGTCGCTGTGGCTGAAATCCAGCGGTTTGTCTCCCTCGTCTGCCACGAAGGCGTAGCGGCCCCTGTGCTCCGCGGGGGGCACCGGTGTCGGGGAGGCTTCGTGTGCAGGTGGGGTGGCCGGCTTCGCGTCGGTAACCGGTGGGTCGGTGAAATATGCCGGCGCATAGAACACCGCCTTGCACTCGCCACAACGCACCTTGCCGCCGGCGGCATTGAGCTGGGCATCACTGACGCGGAATACCGTGTGGCATTCCGGGCAGCGGGTGAGGTGGTGGTCGTGGTTCACAGGTTGTTTATCGGCACGGCGGCGGTGGAAACGAGGTGACGGGCATTTCCGCCATTTTAATGCCTGTGCCCGGCAAGGCACACCCATTCTTCCTGTTGCGCCACCTGTTGCAGGTCGAAGTCTCCGGCACAGGCCGCCATGAGCGCCTGCGCCTGGGTGGCAAGGATCCCGGCGAGGACCAGTTGTCCGCCCGGGCGCACCAGCTCGGCGAAGCGCGGTGCCAGTGCTTGCAGGGGGCCGGCGAGGATGTTGGCCAGCAGCAGGTCCACGGGCTCGGTGGCGCAGTCCCCGGGCAGGCAGGGGGTGATGCCATCAAGGGCATTGCGCGCGGCATTGTCGGCGGTGGCGAGCAGGGCCTGGGGATCGGTGTCCACCGCCAGCACGTGGTCCGCGCCCAGCAGGCGGGCGGCCAGCGCCAGCACACCGGAGCCGCAACCATAGTCGATGACGCGCTGTCCCGCGGGTGGGTGGGCATCCAGCCAGCGCAGGCACATGGCGGTGGTAGGGTGGGTGCCGGTGCCGAAGGCCAGGCCGGGGTCGAGCTGGATATTGACGGCATCCGGCTCGGGTGCCTCGAAGCCGCCGGGCACGATCCACAGGCGCTCACCGAAGCGCATGGGTTCGAAGTGTTCCATCCAGGCGCGCACCCAGTCGCGGTCCTCCAGCGGTTCCACGCGCACGTCGCCGAGCGCGTCGTCGGGCAGGCGCTGGCGCAACGCGGTCTCCAGTGCCGTGGTGTCGGTATCGGCATCGAGCAGGGCCATGAGGCGCGTGCGGTTCCACAGCGGGACCTCGCCGGGGGCCGGTTCGAACAGCGGCTGATCGGCGGCATCCTGCAGGGTCACCGCCTGTGCGCCCAGTTCCAGCAGGGCGTCTTCGAGGTCTTCCACCGCCTCCGGCGGGGTGTCGATGATGAGTTGTAGCCAGGGCATGAGATCAGGTTCGAGTGTCGAGGAGCGAGTGGCAAGGACAAGGGATGCGTTTTGTCTGCCTCCCCTGTGGCAGCCAGGCCCGCTGAGCGAGAGGCGGATTCCATGCCGGAGCATGTCGAGATTGCCCCCCCCCTCTCCCTCCGGGACCTCGGTGCCCCGAAGGGGTAGAGGGCTGGGGTGAGGGGATCAGGATCTTCGGCCCGCGGCCCTCGCTCCCCGTCCCTCGCCACTGGTTTTACAGGCCGAGCTTCTTTTCCAGGTAGTGGATGTTGGTGCCACCGGCCTGGAAGGCGGCATCACTGATCAGATCCTGGTGCAATTCGATGTTGCTGCGAATGCCCTCGATGACGATTTCACTCAGGGCCGAGCGCAGGCGTGCCATGGCCGATTCGCGCGTGTTGCCGTGGGCGATGAGCTTGCCGATCATGGAATCGTAGTAGGGCGGTACGGTGTAGCCCGCATAGATATGCGTATCGACGCGAATGCCGGGCCCGCCGGGGGCGTGGAAGGCGGTGATCTCGCCGGGGCAGGGCATGAAGGTCTTCGGATCTTCGGCATTGAGGCGGCATTCCATGGCGTGCCCGCGCAACACGATGTCTTCCTGGCGGTAGGAGAGTTTCTCGCCGGCGGCGATGCGGATCTGCTCGGCGACGATGTCCACGCCGGTGATCATCTCGGTCACCGGGTGTTCCACCTGCACACGGGTGTTCATTTCGATGAAATAGAACTCACCGTTCTCATACAGGAACTCGAAGGTACCGGCACCGCGGTAGCCGATGGTGCGGCAGGCCTCCGCGCAGCGTTCACCGATGCGCTGGCGCTGTTCCTCGGTGATGCCCGGTGCCGGGGCCTCCTCGATGACCTTCTGGTGACGGCGCTGCATGGAGCAGTCGCGCTCGCCGAGGTGGATGGCGTTGCCGTGTTCGTCGGCCAGCACCTGGAATTCCACGTGGCGTGGATTCTCCAGGTATTTTTCCATGTAGACCACGTCGTTGCCGAAGGCCGCGCCGGCCTCGGACCTGGTCAGCGAGATGGCATTGAGGAGTGCCGCTTCGGCGTGTACCACGCGCATGCCGCGCCCGCCACCGCCACCGGCGGCCTTGATGATGATGGGATAGCCGATCTCGCGGGCGATGCGCAGGTTCTCGCGTTCATCGTCGCCCAGTGGACCGTCGGAACCGGGCACACAGGGGACGCCCGATTTCTTCATGGCCTCGATGGCCGCCACCTTGTCACCCATGATGCGAATGGTCTCGGGACGCGGGCCGATGAAGACGTAACCGCTTTCCTCGACGCGCTCGGCGAAGTCGGCGTTCTCGGAGAGGAAACCGTAACCGGGATGAATGGCCACGGCATCGCAGACCTCGGCGGCGCTGATCACCGCGGGTACGTTGAGATAGCTCTCGGTGGACGGTGCGGGACCGATACACACGGACTCGTCGGCGAGGCGCACGTGTTTCAGATCGCGATCGGCCTCCGAGTGCATGGCCACGGTCTTGATGCCCAGCTCGCGACAGGCACGCTGGATGCGCAGGGCGATCTCGCCCCGGTTGGCAATGAGGATCTTGTCAAACATGGGCTTACTCGATGACGAACAGGGGCTGGCCGTATTCCACGGGCTGACCGTTTTCCACCAGGATGGCCTTGACGACGCCAGCGCGGTCGGCCTCGATCTGGTTGAGCAGCTTCATGGCCTCGATGATGCACAGGGTGTCACCGATGTTGACCGTACTGCCCACTTCGACGAAGGGGCTGGCACCCGGCGAGGGGGCACGGTAGAAGGTGCCGACCATGGGTGAATCCACCGTGTGCCCGCTGATCTCGGGAGTGGCCTCACTGCTGTCGTCGGTGGCCGCGGGTGCCGGGGCCGGCGCGGCGGGTGCGGGTGCCGGGGCGGCCATGGGGGCCGCCATGGGCGCACCGACCACGGTGGTGGCCTGGGCGTGACGGCTGATACGTACCGATTCTTCCCCTTCGTGGATCTCGATCTCGGCAATGCCGGATTCTTCCAGAAGCTCGATGAGTTTTTTAACCTTGCGAATGTCCATAGCTGATATTGCCTTATGTGTTCAGGTGCGTGACGCGGATGCCGGGTCGGCGATCTGTGCCAGTGCTGCCGTGAGTGCCAGTTCATAACCGAGGGGACCCAGCCCGGAGATCACGCCCACGGCCAGGTCGGAAAAATACGACTGTTTGCGAAAGTCCTCGCGCGCGTGCACGTTGGACAGGTGGATCTCGATGAACGGGATCGCCACCGCGGCGATGGCATCGCGCAGGGCAACGCTGGTATGGGTGAAGGCCGCGGGGTTGAGGAGGATGAAGGCCACGTCGTCACGCTGCGCCTGTTGCACGGCCTCCACCAGTTCGTGTTCGGCATTGCTCTGGATGCAGCGCAGCTGGTGGCCGGCGGCCTGCGTGCGTTCGCGCAGGCGCTGTTCGATGTCCGCCAGCGTGGCGTGGCCGTAGTGTTCCGGCTCGCGTGTGCCGAGCAGGTTCAGATTGGGGCCATTGATGAGAAGCACTGTTGCCATCGGTTCCTGCCGCGTCCGTCGTACCGTGTGGCACCCGAACGCATATATATAGTTATGTCTGGGCGATGAGCCCGCTATTGCCGCGTTGATTGGGCCTGAAAATCACCCATTTTCGCCGCTGTTCGAGGATTTTCGGCCCCCGGTCAATTGCAGGGTAGTTTGCCGTAAAAGGAAGACGATGTCCAGAAAGACGCAGATGACCGCAAAATGGCTGCACGTTAGGCGGAAATCCTCACCAGTTTGCTGTGACGTGGGGCTGGCGGGCTAGAGCAGGGGCTCCACGTAGGCCCGCGCCTGCTCCAGGTCGATTTCCCCGGGGTGGGCGTGGCGGATGATGCCATCGCGGCCAATGATCACCGTGTAGGGCAGCACGCCGAGACGGTTGCCGTAGTCGCGGGAGATGTCGATGCCGTCGTCCTCACCGATGAGAATGGGGTATTCGATACCCATGGGATCGACGAAGTCTACCACGGCCTCGCCGTTGTCCAGCGCGATGCCCACCACCACCAGGCCGCGATCGCGGTAGGTTTCGTAGAGTTCTTCCAGCGCCGGCATTTCGCGCACGCAGGGTGGGCACCAGGTGGCCCAGAAGTTCACCATCACCACCTTGCCGTCATAGGCGGCGGCACTGCGTGCCTGGCCCTCCAGGTCCGGTAGCTGGTAGTCCGGGCGCCGCTTGCCTACCACCAGCGAAGTGATGGTGCTGCGGGCATCACTGCCCGGGGTGCCGGTTGCGTCTGGTACGGTGGCGGGCTGGTCACGCCAGGCCTGCCAGGCCAGGCCGGCGGCCAGTCCCAGGGCGGCGACCACCACCAGCAGGGTGATTTGCAGACTACGTTTCATATCGGGTTCTCACGGCAGGCGCCGGCTGACCAGCGCGGGTTGTTATTTTACGGTCGCGCATGATACGTGATTTCCCGCCGCACTGCGCGGCCAGTTTGCCCGCCGGCCTGGCCGGCGGCCACTGGCACGCGATGGAGTCAGATCCGGTTCAGCAGTTCGAGGAAGTCGTCGGCGTTCCTGTAGCCGTAGAGTTTTTCCTTCAGTTCACCGTCGGCATCGAAGAACAGCATGGCCGGCGGGCCGAAGACACCGAAACGATCCTTGAGTGGCTGGGTGTCAGGGTTGAACTGATCGGTGACATCGGCCTGCAGCATGACGAAGCCCTTGAGCTTTGCCGCCACGCGCGGGTCGCGGAAGGTGGACTGTTCCATGCGCACGCAGTCGGTACACCAGTCGGCGTAGTAGTCCAGCATCACCGGCTTGCCGGCGGCCTTTGCCGCCGCCAGCGCGGCATTCAGCTCGGCGAGGTTCTTCACGCGCCTGAAGTGCGCCACCTCGGCCATGGGTTGCGCGGCGCCCTCAGTGGATGCGGTCGCCGCACCGCCAGCGGGGGCCATGGCGCCGAAGTGGCTGGTCAGCGGGCTCATGATGCTGCGACCCCCCTGGCTGGCGCCGATGAGGGCCATGATGCCCCACACGATGAGCACCGTGCCGATACCCTTCCAGAAGATACGCCAGCCGCTGACGCCCTCGGGCAGGGACTGGGTCGCGCCGAGATAGACACCCAGGATGACGAGGAATACACCCCAGAAGTAGAGCACCGGCATCCACGGGATCAGCGCCAGCAGGTAGATGACCAGGCCGATGAGCAACACCCCGAAGATGTACTTGACCGTATCCATCCACGGCCCGGCCTTGGGGATCAGTGCCCCGGCACCGAAGCCCATGAGGATGATGGGCACACCCATGCCGAGCGCCATGAGGAACATGATCATGCCGCCGAGGGTCGGATCCTGCGCCTGCATGGCGACACCGAGGTTGAGGATCAGGATGGGCGAGACACAGGCGCCGGCGATCACCGAGGCCAGTACACCCATCAAGAAGACGCCGACGAAGGTGCCGCCCTTGACGGCCTGCGATTTTTCCTGCGCGCGGGACTGCAGCGATGACGGCAACTGGATATTGATCTTCCCGAACATGGCCAGCGCCAGCAGCAGCAGGATCACCGACACGCTGATGACGAAGATCGGATGCGAGGTGTAGGCTGCCAGCTGCTGGCCGGTGGCGCCGGCGAGGATGCCGCCGCCGGTCCACACCACGGCGGTACCGAGCACGTAGACCGTGGCCAGCAGGCCGCCGCGCAGTGGCGTGACCTTGTCGCCCTGGCCGATGATGATGCCGCCGATGATGGGTAGCATGGGCAGCACGCAGGGGGTAAAGGTCAGCAGCAGGCCGGAACCGAAGGCAAAGGCGAGAATGGCGATGAGTCCCCAGTCGGAGTGATCGTCTTCACTACCGGCCGTCGTCTCCGCCGGTGCTGCCGACGGTGCCGATACGGGTGCCGCGGCAGGTGCGTCGGCTGCGGGCGCCGCATCGGCATCGCTTACCTTGATGACGCCGTCGGTGCCGAGGGTGGCCAGTTTCCTGATGGGCGGATAACAGATGCCGAAGGTCTCGGAGCAGCCCTGATATTCCAGGTAGAGCGTGAAGGTGGGTGAGGCGCCGGCGGCGTGCGCGATGGGCAGGCGCACGTCGAGTTTCTTGTAATAGGCCACCACTTCCTTTTCCAGCACATCGTCGTACTTGCGCTTGCCCTCGGGCAGTTTCACTTCGCCCAGGGTGTGGCCGCGACCGTCGGTGATGCGGAAGACGAACTTGTCGGCATACAGGTAGGCGCCCTTGCCGATCTTCCAGTGTGCCAGCAGGGTATTGGCATCCTCCCACTTCAGCGACAGCTGGAAGGCCTCGTCGGGCATGGGCGGGACTTCATCGTTGCCACCGAGGCCGAGGTTTTCACTCAGGCTGCCCAGTGCCGCCACCGCGCTGCCCCCCTCCGGCGTGCCGGCGGTGATGGGCGGGTTGACCGTCAGGGCAACGGTGTGGGTCATGGGCGGGTAACATACGCCGATGGGTTCGTTGCAGCCCTGGGATTTGGCGATGAGGTTGATGTTGCCACTGGCATCGGTGGCGAGAATCGGGATGTCGATGCTGACGCCGTGCTTGTAGATCTCCAGCACCTCGTTGTAGGTGGGATCCTTTTTCATCTTGCCCGGCGGAATGACGGGCTCGCCCAGTTGCGCGCCGGGGGTATCGGTGTTGAACTTGAAGTACTTGCGATACATGTAATAGCCATCGGCGATCTGCCAGCTGGCGCGGATGGTCCTGCCGTCGATGATCTCGGTGCTGAAGGCAAAGGCCTTGTCCGGATCCAGCAACTCTTCCTCGGCCTGCACGGTGGTAGCGAACAGCGGCCACAGGAGGGCGAAGGCGGTCAAAAGGCGTATTACAGTATGTTTCATGTTGTTATCCATCTTCCTGCTCGGGGGTTGCGGGGCCGGCATCGAGGGCCTGGTCGATCCAGTCGAGGTAGGCGCTCAATCCCTCCGTTACAGAGACCGCGATAATCTCCGGGAGTTCGTAAGGATGCAGCTGCTGAAGGGTCTCCGACAGCGTACTAAGCACATCCTGGCGGGTCTTGATCAGCAACAGGCACTCGGGCTCGCGTTCCAGCCGGCCCTGCCACCTGTATATAGACGTGAGCCCGGGCAGAATATTCACGCAGGCGGCGAGATTTTTCGCCACCAGGGCCATGCCCAGCTGCTCGGCCGTTTCCAGGTCCGGGCAGGTACACAGCACCAGGCGGTGCGGGGGCTCGCTGATCAGTGACATGGCGCACACCTTACCGCACAGCTATCGGTGGAGTAAAAGCCTGCTTGAGCCCAGGTCCTTTATTCTGTGAACCGGGTCAGGTAACGTGGGCGCATGAGACTGTTTCCCATACTGCTGGTGCTGTTCCTGCTCGTGCCCCTGCTGGAGATCTACCTTCTTATAAAGGTGGGCAGCCACATCGGCGCCTTCAATACCATCGTGCTGGTGGTGGCCACCGCCATCGGCGGCGCCGCCCTGTTGCGCCTGCAGGGACTGGCCACGCTGACCCGGGTTCGCCAGGAGATGGAGGCCGGGGTGCTCCCGGCCATGCCCATGCTCGAGGGTGTGTTACTGGTCTTCGCCGGTGCGCTGCTGCTGACACCGGGGTTTTTCACCGATGCCCTGGGTTTCCTGTTGCTCATCCCGCCACTGCGCCGTGCCCTGATCCGCGAGTTCATCCGTGCCGGGGCAGGTCGCATGGGGCCACCGGGACCACCCCCGGGTGGAGCCGGCCAGCCGGGTGGCGGCGACACCGAACGCGGTCCGCGTACCCTGGAAGGGGAATACTGGCGCGACGAGGATTGAGCCACCATTTTCTCCCCCGACCTTGAAAACCCTGCACACAGCCCCATGTTCTTGACAGTTTTGCCCCGATGACTATTATTAGCACTCCCAATTGGTGAGTGCTAAACAAGAGGGCACGACCAGACTTGCCGGGGGCCACCGGTTTCCGGCCTAACCATTTGAAAGAACTCGAATATTTGGAGAGGAGCACATGAAGATCCGTCCCTTACACGATCGCGTCATCGTTCGCCGTGTTGAAGAAGAACGCACTTCCGCCGGGGGCATCGTGATCCCCGATTCCGCCACCGAGAAGCCGGCCCAGGGTGAGGTCATCGCCGTGGGCAATGGCAAGATCCTCGAGAATGGCGATGTGCGTCCCCTCGATGTCAAGGTGGGTGACAAGGTGCTGTTCGGCAAGTACTCCGGCAACGAAGTCAAGGTTGAAGGTGAGGAACTGCTGGTGATGCGTGAAGAAGACATCATGGGTGTCATCGAGTAAGCGCACGGCATTCTCACCACATCCCGCGAGAACAGGAAATTAAAGGAAGAGGTTAAAGAACATGACTGCAAAAGAAGTGAAATTTGGTGACAGCGCCCGCCAGCGCATGTTGGCCGGTGTCAACATCCTGGCCAATGCCGTCAAGGTCACGCTGGGTCCCAAGGGCCGTAACGTTGTACTCGACAAGAGCTTCGGTGCGCCGACCATCACCAAGGACGGCGTCTCGGTAGCCAAGGAGATCGAACTGGAAGACAAGTTCGAAAACATGGGTGCACAGATGGTCAAGGAAGTCTCCAGCCAGACTTCCGATATCGCCGGTGACGGTACCACCACCGCGACCGTGCTGGCACAGAGCATCCTCGTCGAAGGCATGAAGGCCGTCGCTGCCGGCATGAACCCGATGGACCTCAAGCGTGGTATCGACAAGGCCGTCATCGCCGCCGTCGAGCAGCTCAAGAAGCTCTCCAAGCCCTGCGCCGACAACAAGGCCATCGCTCAGGTGGGCACAATCTCCGCCAACAGTGACGAGTCCATCGGCAGCATCATCGCCGAGGCCATGGAGAAGGTTGGCAAGGAAGGCGTCATCACCGTCGAAGAAGGCTCCGGTCTCGAGAACGAGCTGGACGTGGTCGAAGGTATGCAGTTCGATCGCGGCTACCTGTCGCCTTACTTCGTCAACAACCAGCAGAACATGACCGCCGAGCTGGAAGATCCCTACATCCTTATCCACGACAAGAAGATCTCCAACATCCGTGACCTGCTGCCCGTCCTCGAAGGCGTGGCCAAGGCCGGCAAGCCGCTGCTGATCATCGCCGAAGACGTGGAAGGCGAAGCCCTGGCGACGCTGGTGGTCAACAGCATGCGTGGTATCGTCAAGGTTGCCGCCGTCAAGGCGCCGGGCTTCGGTGATCGCCGCAAGGCCATGCTGCAGGATATCGCTATCCTCACCGGTGGCACCGTGATCTCCGAAGAAGTCGGCCTGAGCCTGGAGAAGACCGCGCTCGACGACCTGGGTACGGCGAAGAAGATCGTCGTCACCAAGGAAGAGACCACTATTATCGATGGTGCCGGCAAGGCCGAGGACATCGAGGCGCGTGTCGCCCAGATCCGTGCACAGATCGAAGAGTCTTCTTCTGACTACGACCGCGAGAAGCTGCAGGAGCGCGTCGCCAAGCTGGCCGGCGGTGTTGCCGTCATCAAGGTGGGCGCCGCTACCGAGGTTGAGATGAAAGAGAAGAAGGCCCGCGTCGAAGACGCCCTGCACGCCACGCGTGCCGCCGTCGAGGAAGGCGTGGTGCCGGGTGGTGGTGTCGCCCTGGTGCGCGCCGAAGCCAGTCTCGGCAAGCTCGACGCCGACAACGACGATCAGGAAGTAGGCATCACCATTGCGCGCCGCGCCATGACCGAGCCGCTGCGCCAGATCGTGCACAATGCCGGTGGTGAGCCGTCCGTGGTTCTCAACAAGGTGCTCGAAGGCAAAGGCAACTTTGGCTTCAATGCCGCCACCGAGGAGTACGGCGACATGGTCGAGATGGGTATCCTTGACCCGACCAAGGTCACGCGCTCTGCCCTGCAGAACGCTGCCTCGGTTGCCGGCTTGATGATCACCACCGAAGCCATGGTCACCGAAGTCCCGCAGGACAATGCGGCGGCCGCGGCACCGGACATGGGTGGCATGGGCGGCATGGGTGGCATGGGCGGCATGATGTAAGCCGGCCATCCCGAGGGCGAACGACCGCAAGTCGGTTCGCCTCAGCAGCAAGCTGCGTAACAAGGCCCCGCCGGCGACGGCGGGGTTTTTTATTGTTCGGTTGTCCGGTGGTGTTCCATGCCGGCGGCTTGTGGCATAGTCGGTGCGGGGGACGGCAGGCAGGCGAGCCGATGAAGGTCATCCATGAGGCGGGAGATATCACCGAGGCGCACATCGTTGCGGGCATGTTGCATGCGCGCGGTATCGAGGCGCATGTGGGCGGCTATTACCTGCAGGGTGGCGTGGGCGAACTGGCGCCGACCGGTTTCGCCAATGTCCAGGTGGCCGACGAGGATGCCGCCGCGGCCGCCGCGGTGATCGCCGAGTATGAGGCTGCCCGCCCGCGCCGGGGCGTCCCACAGGCGGCCGTTGCGGACAGCCGGCGATCAGGTGTACCGGGCTGGTTAATCATTTTTTTGATCGTGCTGTTGTTGCTGAGCCTGATGTACCTGGCATCGCTTTGATCCGATGGGCGTGAATATCAGAGGAGAACGCACATGAATTTCAGGACGGGGATGTGCTTACTGGTGATGATGGGCGGACTCTCCGCCTGTGCCACAGGGGGTGGCGCCTACGAGGAACCTGTTACCGGACCCGTGGCAGAGGTA
>DRKU01000051.1 GCA_011051615.1 Gammaproteobacteria bacterium | reverse complement strand
TCTCGGGCCACAACAGGGGCACGGAAAATCAGGCACTTGGCGGTGAAAACAGGGTGGCGAGGGGGTGGCGTCGTGCAATTTGCACGACGGCCATTGCAATCTGGCGAACGTGGTCCGGCGGGACGAGGCTCAGTCAGTTGCCCCGTGCTCGTTCCCGTCGCTGTCGCGCCGCCAGGCCTGCAACTTGCGCCACAGGGTGGACTTGTTGATGCCGAGCGCGGCGGCGGTTTTCTCGCGGTTGTCGTTGAAGTGCTCGAGCAGCTTGAGGATGTAGCGACGCTCCAGTTCCGCCAGGCTCGGGATGTCCTCGGTGATATCTCCGCTGGCGCGCACCGGTCCGGCGGCGAGTTCATCGATATGCAGCTCCGGCCCGTCGGCCAGCGCGATATGGCGTTCCACCAGGTTGCGCAACTCCCGCACATTGCCCGGCCAGTTGTGCGCCGTCAGGCGTCGCATGGAAGCGGCATCGAAGCCGGTGACCTCGCGGTGGTATTGCGCGGCAAAGTCGGCGACGAAGTGGTTGACCAGCATGGGGATATCCTCGCTGCGCTGGCGCAGGGGCGGCATGGTGAAGCGCACCACGTTGAGGCGGTGGTAGAGGTCCTCACGGAACTCGCCCTCGGCCACCATCTGCGCCAGGTCCTGGTTGGTGGCGACGATGAAACGCACGTCGATATCCACCGGTTGTACGCCACCCACTGGTGTGACCTGCTGTTCCTGTACCACGCGCAGCAGTTTGATCTGCATGGCATCGGAGATATTGCCAATCTCATCGAGGAACACCGTGCCCCCACTGGCCGTTTCCAGCAGGCCCTTGCGGCTTTGCGTGGCGCCGGTAAAGGCGCCCTTCTCATGGCCAAAGAGTTCGCTCTCGAGCAGGGTGTCGGACAGTGCGCCGCAGTCGATGACCACGAAGGGGCGTTGGGCGAACTGGCTGTGCTGGTGGATGGCGCGCGCGGCCAGTTCCTTGCCGGTGCCCGACTCGCCCTCGATGATGACATTGCAGCGGATATCGGCGATCTTGTCGATGATGCTGTAGATCTCCTGCATCACCGGTGCACGCCCAAGCAGTTCCTCGAAGCGTGACTCGGCGCGCAACTGACGGCGCAACAGGCGGTTTTCCGCCACCAGCGCCTGGTGCGACAGGGTACGCTCCACCAGCACGCGCATCTCGTCCATGTCGAAGGGTTTCTTGATGAAGTCGGTGGCACCGAGGCGCAGGGCTTCGATGGCGCTCTCCACGTCGGCATAGCCGGTGACGATGACGAAGGGCGCCTCGCTGTCGATCTCACGCACGCGCGACAGCAGCTCGATGCCGGTCATGGCGGGCATGCGCAGGTCGGAGATGATCATCGCGGCACCGTCCTTGCTGAACGCACTCAGCGCCTCGGCCGGATCACGAAACACGCGGCACTGGTAGTCCGCGCCCTCACTGAAGCGGTGCATGAGTTCCCCGGCGCGGGGATCGTCATCAACGAAGAGAATGGTCGGTGTCGGTATTGTCGTGGTCATGGTCGGTACTCATTTTTCCGTCACTGGCGCGCAGTGGTATGCACAGGGTGGCGGTACAGCCGTGGTCGGGGTTGTTGGCGATCTCCAGGCGGCCCCCGTGGCGCTCAACGATGCCGAGGCTGATGGACAGCCCCAGTCCCGTCCCCTGGCCTTCCTCGCGGGTGCTGAAAAAGGGGTCGAAGACCTTGTCGAGTATCGCACTGTCGATGCCCCTGCCCTCATCACGTACCGAAACAATGCAAGCATCGTGCTCAGTACGCACACTTATAGATACCTGGCCACCGGTGTCACTGGCATGAATTGCATTTAGCAGAAGGTTGACCAGCGCCTGTTGCAATTGACCACGATCACCCTCGAGCATCTCTCCTGGCTCACACCTGTCGAGGATGCGCAGCGTGATGGAGTTATTCCGCGCCACCTGTTCCACCAGCCGCACAGTGGCAGCCAGCCACGGGCTGATCGCGAACAGCTCGTAGCGCGGCTTCACCTGGCGCGCGAAGTTGAGGATGCCCTGGATGATCTCCGAGGCACGCACGGCCTCGTCCTGCACGGCGTCGAGATCGGCACGCACCGCATCGGCTTCCGCGGGCAGGCCGCGTCGCGCCAGCTTGATATAGGAGAGGATATTGTTGAGGGGGTTGTTGAGTTCGTGGCCGATACCGGCAGCCATCTCGCCGATACTGGCCAGCTTGGCGTGTTGCAGCATCATGCGCTGGGCGCGATCCCGCTCCTGCTCGGTGTGGGTCAGTGTCTCCGCCATGTAATCGAAGGCCTCGGCAATATCGCGTACTTCATCCACCGCCGTGTGCACCGCGTCGTTTTCCGGCTCGCGGTCGTGGGCGAAGCGCTTGAGGCGTGCACTGAGACGGGCCAGTGGCCGCGATACCTGGCGCACTCCGATACTGGCCAGCAACAGGGTGATCACCAGTGCGAGACCGCCCAGCGCGGCAATGACGCGGCGCATGCGGCCAAAAGGCGCGCTCAGTTCGCCAGCATCGATGCGCGCCATGATGACCCAGCTTACCAGCTGGTCGTTGTAGGGGAAGAAGGTGTTGTAGAACAGGCGTCCGCCACCATCGATGGTGAGTTCGCCTTCACTCTGCTGCTCGAAGTGCGCCAGCAGTTCGGTACCATTCACGTCATCGAGCCTGACCGGTTTTTTGCGGCGTTGCACCAGGCGCAGGGGACGATCGTCATCGAACAGGACGAGACCGTTGCGTGCCCCGTTGTCGGGATTGAGCTCCACCAGGCGCAGGCGCGAGCGGTGCAGGCGGTTGGCCTGTTCGAGAAAACTGTCGAGTTCTTCGTTGAGCAGGCTTACCGCCACCGCGCCCACCAGTCGCTTGCGGTGGTAGAGTGGCATGATGTAGTCCTGTTTGGGAAGTCCCTGGAGATCGGCGGACAGCAGCTCGTGGTGCGGCAGGTGCAGCAGGCTGACACGATCCCGGGGCAGATGATCGAGCTGGCGCACGAAGTGCGGATCCTGCAACTCCGGTTCGACGAGACGAAAGCCCTCGATACCTTCGTAGATGGGCGGGCTGCGGCGCCGGTGACTGACCTTGACCACGGTGTTGCCCTGGTAGTCCATGACGCGGATCACGAACACCGGCGGCAGGATGGTCTGGAAACCTTCCAGGAAGCGATTGACGCGCGTGCGGCGAATGTTCAGCTCGGGGTGCGCGTTGCCACGCCGGCGTGCATACAGTACCGGCAGGATATCGCGGATCGCGGGGGAACGCGCCAGGCCGGTGACGAAGCGCGTCTCGCCGGCGAGACGGCGGCGCAGGCCGGTGGCGATGTGGCGCAGGGTACCGGCAAGATCGTCACGCAGCGAGGCGCGGTAGTCGGTCTCGAAGTAATAGGTGGCGGCAAAGGCCAGCGCGGTGAGGGGCACGATGGTGCCGAGAAACAGCCAGGTAAAGATGTGCGCGCGAATATTCATGTCAGCGGGGAGCGCCGGTGGCGCGGATCACCAGGTCTCGACGGCGCGGCGCGCGGCCTCGTTGAGGGGACGCGCCACCAGTCCCGACTGGCTGTGGTGCAGCACGAAGCGCGCGCGATCGGCCATGGGCAGGTAGGCGGCGCTGCCATAGATGGCATCCACGCCGGGCAGCCAGCCGGGATGCTGGTGAGCGATACGCCACAGATCCAGGCCGCGATCTTCGGCGAGGCGGTAGACGGTACGCGGTGCATCCATCTCCTGGCGGGTTTCGCGGTAGCGCCCACCGAGGCGCTCCAGGCGGTAGAGGGTATTGAAACCGAGCAGGTTGGCGGTGCCCTGCCATTTGAGAATGCGTGCATCGATCTGCCATTCATCACCACGCAGGTTATAACTGTGCGCGGTGCCGTCGGCCTGCTCGACATAGACGCGGTAGTGCTGCGGACCGATCTGGCTGAACTGTAACTCGGCGATGAGTTCCTCGTGGGTCAGGCGCTGGTAGGTGTAGATGTTGAACAGTATCGCGGTGGCGGTGGCCGCCAGGCCAAGCAGGCTCAGGCCGGCCAGTGACTGGATGCTGCCGCGTACGAGGCGCCGTTGCCAGACGAGTCTGCGCAGACCGAGGCCGGTCAGCAGCAGACCGAGGATGGCGGCCACCAGCGTGACGAGCTCGGCGGCCATCTCAGCGGTTCACCTCTATTAAAAGCATACACATGGTCCGTTGAGTGTAGCGCCTCCGGTGGTGCGACGGAAAGGGTGCCAGCCTGCGGCGGTGGGAAGCGTCGGGCGGCGTGCGTATAATGGCGCCATTGTTTATCGACCGGGTGCCCCCGCGGGGCGATCGGTGAAACCGGAGTGTTGACTTATGCGCGTGTGTCCGTCCAGTCTGATTTTCGTGCTGGTAGTGGTTGTGCTGGGCGGGATGTCCATGTTGAGCGCCTGTGGCAAGAAGGGACCGCTGTACCTGCCCGAGACACCGACGGCGGCACCGGCCGAGCCAGCCGGTCCGGCACCTGAGCCGGTCGAGCCACCCGCAGCGGATCGGTCGGCGCAATAGCGCAGCCGGTTTTCACGCACCCGATTCTGTATTCGGAGCCCCGCCCACAACATGGACCACTTTACCTACCATGACCGGCAACTGCATGCCGAGGACGTGCCGCTGGCCGATATCGCCACGCACTACGGCACGCCCTGTTATGTCTATTCCCGCGCCACCCTCGAACGCCACTGGCGGGCCTTCGATGCGGCACTGGGTGAGCACCCGCATCGGGTGTGTTTCGCCGTCAAGGCCAATTCCAACCTCGCGGTACTGGACGTGCTGGCGCGCCTGGGCTCGGGGTTCGACATTGTCTCGGTGGGTGAGCTGGAGCGCGTACTCGCCGCCGGTGCCGATCCCGCCCGCGTGGTGTTCTCCGGTGTGGGCAAGCGCGCCGACGAGATGCGTCGCGCACTGGAAGTGGGCATTCACTGTTTCAACGTGGAGTCGGTAGCCGAGCTGGAGCGCCTCGACCAGGTGGCGGGGGAGCTGGGACGGCGTGCGCCGGTGTCCCTGCGCGTCAATCCCGACGTGGATGCGGGTACGCACCCGTATATCTCCACCGGCCTGAAGGAAAACAAGTTCGGTATCGATATTCGCGAAGTGGAAGACGTCTATCGTCGCGCCGCGGCCATGGCGCATATCGAGATCCTCGGCGTCGACTGCCATATCGGCTCGCAACTCACCGAAGTGGCGCCTTTCGTCGACGCCCTGCGTCGCGTGCTGGCGCTGATCGATCGCCTCGTCGCGGCGGGTATCGCCATTCGGCATCTGGACATCGGCGGTGGACTCGGTATTCGCTATCAGGACGAGACGCCGCCCCTGCCCGAAGACTATGCTCGCGCCCTGACCGCCGAGCTGGCGGGGCGTGAGCTGGAACTGATCGTCGAGCCGGGGCGCGCCATTGCCGGCAATGCGGGCGTGCTGCTGACGCGCGTGGAATACCTCAAGACCACCGCCGCGCACAACTTCGCCATCGTCGATGCGGCCATGAACGATCTCATTCGCCCGGCCCTGTACGGCGCCTGGCAGGACATCGTGCCGGTGCTGCCGCGCGACGATGGCGGCGCGCGTCGCTGGGATATCGTTGGCCCGGTATGCGAGACCGGCGACTTCCTCGGCAAGGACCGTGAACTGGCGCTGGCCTCCGGCGATCTGCTGGCGGTACGCTCGGCCGGGGCCTACGGTTTCGGGATGAGTTCCAACTACAACAGCCGCCCGCGCGCCTGTGAGGTGATGGTGGATGGTGCGCACCATTACCTGGTGCGCGAGCGCGAGACCCTGGCGGATCTGTTTGCCAGTGAACACCGCCTGCCGGAGTGAGCATGGCTGAGGCGGCGTTTCACAACCCGCCGGAGGCAACCCTCCGCGAGCTGTTGCGTGCGGTGCGCAACATCGCCGTGGTGGGCCTTTCGCCCAGGGAGAATCGACCCTCCTACCGCGTCGCTGCCGCCCTGCAGGAGGCCGGTTACCGCATCATCCCGGTGCGACCGGCGGTGGCGCAGATCCTCGGTGAGACCTGCTGGCCGAGCCTCGAGGACGTGCCCGACCCCATCGACCTGGTGGACGTGTTTCGTGCACCGCAATACGTGGATGGCATCGTCGACAGCTGTCTGCGTCTCGGCCTGCCGGCCCTGTGGCTGCAGGACGGTGTCATCAATCCCGCCGCCGCCCTGCGTGCGCAGCAGGCGGGTATGCAGGTGGTGATGGATCGTTGCACCTGGCGCGACTACGCCAGCCTGCTGGCGGGGCGCGACTGAACCGTATACACCCCTCGGGAAGCGCGAAAGAGGTTTGCATGGCGGTCGTGAGGCAGTAATCTGCGGGCATGATGCTGGAATTCACCAAGATGCATGGCCTCGGCAACGATTTCGTCGTCATCGATGCCATTCACCAGAAGGTCGAGCTGAGCCCGGGACAGGTGCGTTTCCTCGCCGATCGCCGCTTTGGAGTGGGCTGTGACCAGGTTTTGATCGTTGCGCCACCGGATGACGCCGAGGTGGATTTCGTCTATCGTATTTTCAATGCCGATGGCAGCGAGGTGGAACAGTGCGGCAATGGCGCGCGCTGTTTCGTACGCTTCGTGCATGACAAGGGCCTGAGCGAGGCGCGCCGGATCCGCGTACGTACGCGCGCCGGGGTGATCATGCCCGAGTTGCGTGATGACGGCCAGGTATCGGTCAACATGGGTGTGCCCGATTTTGCCCCCGCTGCCCTGCCCTTCGAGACCACGGCGACGGGCCCCGAATACCGTCTCGAGATCGAGGGTGAGACGGTGCGCTTCGGCGCCGTGTCCATGGGTAATCCGCATATCGTGTTGCGTGTAGATGACGTGGCGCAGGCGCCGGTGGCCCGCCTTGGCGCCCAACTGGAAGCCCATGCAGCGTTTCCCAATCGCGTCAACGTGGGCTTCATGGAGATCATCGATCGAGGACATATCCGCCTGCGTGTTTTCGAGCGTGGTGCGGGAGAGACGCTGGCCTGTGGTACCGGCGCCTGTGCGGCGGTGGTGGTGGGTCAGCAGCAGGGTGTGCTGGATGCGGCGGTCGAGGTGCAGTTGCGTGGTGGCGTGTTGCATATCGAGCGCGAAACGGAAAACGGGGCGGTGATCATGACCGGACCTGCGGTATCGGTGTACGAGGGGAAAATCGAACTATGAGCATACAACAACAGAAAAGCAGGCTTGATGAAGGGTTCGAAAGGGAGGTCGTACGTTTCCTGCGGGACAACCCGGGTTTTTTCGGTGACCATCCCGACCTGCTGGCGGACATGGTCCTGCCACATGATACCGGTGGCGCAGTGTCGCTGCTGGAAAAGCAGCTCAGCGTGCTGCGCGACCAGAAGGGCGAGCTGCGCGCACGCCTCAACAAGCTGGTGGAGAACGCGCGCCAGAACGAGCTGCTCATCGAACGCATCCACCACCTGACCCTCGACCTGCTCGATGCCGATTCGCTGGACGCGGTGCTCGCCGCCACGCGCAGTCAGCTGGAGAGCAACTTCAATGCCGATGCCGTGACCCTGCGGCTGTTCAATCTCGGTGCCGAACAGCAGGCCGTGCTCGCGGATACGCACCCTGACCTGTTGCACGAAGGCGAGGCCCTGATGGAGGCCTTCGAACGCAGTATTCGTGGCTGCAAGCCGGTGTGTGGACGTTTTACCGAGGCGCAGTTACGCTTGTTGTTTGATGACGCCCCCATCGCCTCCGCCGCACTGATCCCCCTGTGTACCAACGATGCGCGGGATACCTGCTGGGGTCTGCTCGCCATCGGCAGCAAGGATCCGGCGCGCTACCACGTGGACATGGGCGTGATGTTCCTCGACCTCATCGGCGGTATTCTCGCGCGCGTGTTGCGCCCCTGGCTCAGGGCCTAGTCCACTGGACGCCGACGCGCACCAGCACATCGACGACTATCTGCGTTACCTGCAGACCGAGCGCCAGTATTCGCCGCACACCCTGGTGGCCTGTCGCCGCGACCTGGCGCGGGTGGCACAGTGGTGCACGACGCAGGGTATCGCCAACTGGGCAGCACTTGGCGAGCCCCGCCTGCGCGCGTACGTGGCGCAATTGCACCGGCGTGGCCTGAGTGGGCGCTCGCTGCAACGCCACCTGTCCTCCCTGCGTGGCCTGCTCGCCTGGCTGGTGCGTCGGGGATGCCTCGCGGCCAACGTGGCGCAGGGCGTACGCGCCCCACGTGGCGCACGCAGCCTGCCAAAGGTGCTTGATTTTGAACAAATTTTAAAGTTGTTGACGGTGGTGGCCGATAAGCCTGCTGACAAGGTGCTGGCGGCGCGGGACCGGGCCATGTTTGAATTGATGTATTCCTCCGGGCTGCGCCTGGCCGAGCTTGTAGCGGTAGACGTGGCCCACCTCGATCGCGGCGAGGCCCTGCTCACGGTCCACCGCGGCAAGGGTGGCAAGACGCGCGTGGTGCCGGTGGGCCGCGCGGCCATGGACGCCATCGAGGCCTGGTTGACTCAGCGCGGAGCGCTGGCCGGAGCCGAGCCCGAGGCGCTGTTCGTCAGCCGGCGCGGGACGCGCCTGTCGGCACGCGCGGTGCAGAGCCGCCTGAAACACTGGGCCCGGCGGGCGGGCCTGGAGGTAAACGTGACCCCCCACATGTTGCGTCATTCATTTGCCAGTCACCTGCTGGAATCCAGCGGGGATCTGCGCGCGGTACAGGAGTTGCTGGGGCATGCGGACATATCCACGACACAGGTGTACACCCACCTGGATTTCCAGCACCTGGCGCAGGTCTACGACGGAGCCCACCCGCGCGCGCGGCGTAACAAGTAGCCCCCTCTCGGGGCCGCGGTTGGCCGGCCCGGCCGCCATTTTCCGCCCGGTCTGTTGACACCATGTTCAGTCGCTACTCCCGCCTGTTTATCGTCATGACCATCCTGCTGGTCACCGGGGTGATCGTTGCCACCTCGTGGGTGCGCATGCGTGAGTTCGACAACTACCAGCGGCAACTGGCGGAACGCGCGGTGGCCACCAGCGCCGCCGAGATCGCGCGCATGCTGCGTACCCGTCGTCGCCAGATGGCCCTGTTCGTGCGTGACCAGCAGGACTTCATCCGCCTGCTGGCCGACGACCCGGGCAATACCGAGATCCGCCGTATCCTCACCGATCGCATTGCCATCTATTTCCCCGAGCGCCTGTCCTACGTGATCACCGATGCCCGTGGCCAGTTACTCTACAGCGACATCGACCTGGTGCTGGGCAAGCCCTGTAAAGAGGACATCCAGCGCGTGCTGGCCGGTCAGTCGCAGCCGGTGCGCATCCACCGCGGTGTGCCGCAGCATCACTATGACCTCATGGTGCCCTGGGGACGGGTGGCGGCCGCCACGGCGGATGCCGGTGCCCCGGCCGCGGGCGGGGTGTTCTTCATCAGCTTTTCCTTCCAGGATATTGCCACCCTGCTGCAACTGGCACTGCCCCCCGAGCAGGAACTGATCCTGCTCAACCGCGAGCACGACGGACTCATCGAAGTGCGTACGCGCGCCGATGGCAGCCTGCCCGCGGGCACGGAGCCTGAGTGGCTCGACAGTGCGGAGGCACAGGAGTGGATCGTCGATGCGCCGGTAGCCGGTAGCGTGTGGGTGCTGGCGGCCTTCAATCGGCCCGGCGAGGGGGATCGCCAGCAACAGTTGATCCTCTTCCAGGGCACGCTGTTGTTGCTGACCTTCCTGATCTTCAGCGCGGTGGCCTTCTACCTGGTGGTGGGGCAGGAGCAGCGCCGCAGCCGCGCCGAGGCGGCCCTGCTCAGGTGGAAGGATCTGCTCATGGAGACCAACGAGGAGCTGCGGCGCCTGGCGGTCACCGATGAGCTTACCGGCATCGCCAACCGGCGGCAGTTCTTCGAGCTGGCGGCGGTGGAGGTCAAGCGCGCGCGGCGCAACTGGGCCCCCCTGTCACTACTGATGATCGACGTGGACAAGTTCAAGGACTACAACGACACCTACGGGCATACCATGGGCGACGAGTGTCTCGTGCGCGTGGCACACTGTATCCGCGAGGCGCTCAAGCGGCCCACCGACGTGGTGGCGCGTTACGGTGGCGAGGAATTCGTGGTGCTGTTACCGGAGACGCCGCGGGTCGGTGCCGAGCAGATCGCAGAGGCCATTCGTGCCGCGGTACGCGCCCTGCATATCGCGCACCACAGCTCCGGCGTGGATGAATACGTGACCGTCAGTATCGGTGTCTGCACGCTGACGCCGGAGAACCCGGTCAACCTGGATCACCTGGTGCACATGGCCGATGAAGCACTCTACGAGGCCAAGCAGGCGGGCCGCAACCGCGTCGCCGGTTGTCCGACGGCGGGGAGTGGGGCAGCCGCGGGCGGGAAGCCCGGGGAAGCGGACGAGCCGGGCGCCAGGGACTGACGAGGGATCGCGCGGGTCAGTCCCGGAGGTTGTCGAGAAAGTCTTCGATCTGGCTCTGTAAGCGTTTCTGTTCCAGGTAGTTCTCTACCTTCTTGCGAGAGGCGTGCATGCTTTCCTGCAGCGAGGCCGGGGCGGTGTCCTGCGGCGCTGGCATGCCGGACAGATCCACCATGATTTCGACGGTATCGGGTGCGTCACTCATTGCTGCGGCTCCTGTGGGGCCCGCCGGGGCGATAGGGCGGTACCGGGCGCGTTCCCTGCGCGGTGGCGTCCTGTACCCATTAGCGTCCCTCCGCCGGCGGGCTTTTAGCCCTGATTTGGGCCATTTTTTCGGAAAACTGAAAAATTAATAATTAAATTTTCTTTAAATATTCACTCGCCCTGCCTATACTCCCTCGCATGACAGTGCCAGGTGACAATATCGCTGAGTGCGCGCCGCCGGACTACGATGGCGATCCCATGCGGGCCCAGATCCTCGAGGCGGCACAGCGGCGCTTCCAGACCTACGGTTTCACCAAGACCACCATGGCCGAGATCGCCTCGGATCTCGGCATGTCAGCGGCCAATCTGTATCGCTATTTCCACAACAAGCAGGATATTGTCGCCGCCTGCGCCACGCGCTGCATGGGCGAGCGCATCGAGCGGCTGGCCGCGGTGGTGACCACACCCGGGCAGTCGGCGGCGGACACGCTGCTGGCCTACGTGCTAGATTCCCTGCGGCATACTCACCAGCTGGCCGCCGAGCAGCCGCGCATCAATGAATTGGTCGAGACCGTCACCGAACTGCGCCCGGATATCGTGCACTGGAAGATCGCCGCCGAGTCGCGGCTGCTGGAGGCCATTCTGAAACAGGGCAATGAATCCGGCGAATTCGAGGTGGCGGACGTGGCGGCCACGGCGTGCACCATACAGGCCATGCTGGTGAAATTTCACCTGCCCCTGTTCATGAGCCTGTTCAGCCTGGAAGAACAGGAACAGCAGGCGCGCTCTGCCGTGGCCCTGCTGTTGCGCGGCCTGGAAAAGCGCTGACAGGCGCAGTTATGCCACATCATCTTAATTGAACCTCAGGGAAGGCAGGGAGGAAGAGAGGAATGGGAAGACTGGAAAATGTGTGGGGCGACCAGGTACTGCGCTATCGCTGGCCCATTATCGTAGCGACGCTGCTGCTGGTGGCGTTCGCCGCCAGCGGCGCGCGGAACCTGGGTTTTACCACCAGTTACCGCGTTTTCTTCAGCAAGGAAAATCCCCAGCTGCTGGCCTTCGAATCGCTGGAAGCGGCCTACGCCAAGAATGACAACGTCATGTTCGTGCTCACGCCACGTGATGGCGATGTCTTCACCCGTCATACTCTGGCGGCGGTGGAATGGCTCACCCAGCGCGCCTGGCAGGTTCCCTATTCCACGCGCGTGGATTCCCTGAGCAATTTCCAGCACACCGAGGCCGAAGGCGACGACCTGGTGGTACGCGACCTGGTGCAGGGTGCCGAGGGCTATACCGACGAGCAGTTGCAACGCCTCCGTGCCATCGCCCTCGCCGAACCGGTGCTGGTCAATCGTATTGTTTCTTCGGCCGCCCACGTTACCGCCGTCAACGTCACTATCCAGCTGCCGGGCAAACACGAGACCCGCGAAGTCCCCGAGGTGGTGGCCTATGCGCGCAAGCTGGCCGACGAGATGCGCACCGCCTACCCCAACCTGGAAGTACGCCTCACCGGCATGGTGATGATGAACAACGCCTTCTCCGAGGCGTCCAAGGGTGACATGAAGTCACTGGTGCCGCTCAGCTTCCTGCTCATGATTGTCATGATGGGCGTACTGATGCGTGATGCACAGGGTCGCTGGGGGGTGTCGCTGCGTTTCCTGCGCGTGTGGGGGCTGTTCTACGGCGTGGCCTTCGTGTTACTCAGTGGTGTGCTCTATCTGGCGCACGATAGCCTGCCCATGCTGGCGACATTGGCGGCAGGCGAACTGGTCGCAAGCCTGCTGGAGATGGCGGCGGGTATTGCTGCGGTGATCACCGCACTGGGACTGTTTACGCGATATTTCCCCGCCACCGCCGGCATTTTCTGGGTCATCGTGTTGTCCATCATCTCCGCCATGGGGCTGGCGGGTCATATCGGTTATCCCATTACACCACCATCGGCATCGGCGCCGACCATCATTCTCACCGTCGCCATTGCCAACGGTGTGCACGTACTGGTGACCCTGTTTCATGAGATGCGTGCCGGGCACGGTAAACTGGATGCCATCCGTGAGAGCCTGCGCCTCAACCTGGTGCCGATTTTTCTGACCAGCCTGACTACCGCCATCGGCTTCCTGAGCATGAACTTCTCTGAAGTCCCGCCGTTCCGGCAACTGGGCAACATGGTAGCCATGGGGGTCGTGGTTTCCTTCGTGCTTGCGGTGACGTTCCTGCCAGCGCTGATCTCGTTGTTGCCGGTGCGCGTGCGCGTCGGTGTCGAGGAGGACAACCACATCATGGCGCGTTTCGCCGAGTTCGTTGTACGCAACCGGCGGCGCCTGTTGTGGGGCATGGCAACGGGTATCCTGATGCTGATCGCCTTCATACCGCGTAACGAACTCAATGATATCTTTGTCAACTACTTCGACGAGTCGGTACAGTTTCGACAGGATGCCGATTATACGACCGACAACCTTACCGGCATCTATGTCATCGACTATTCACTGGAGTCCGGGCAGTCGGGTGGCATCAGCGAGCCGGCTTTCCTCGCCGACGTAAAAGCCTTTTCCGACTGGTACCGCAAGCAACCCGAGACCATGCATGTCAACACCATCACCGACATCATGGCGCGGCTCAATCGCAACATGCACGGTGATGACCCGGCCTGGTATCGCCTGCCGGAGGAGCGTGATCTGGCAGCGCAGTATCTCCTGCTCTACGAGATGTCACTGCCCTACGGGCTCGATCTCAACAACCAGATCAACGTGGACAAGTCGGCCACGCGTCTGACCGTGAGCCTGCATACGCTGTCCACCAACGACATGCTGGCATTGAAGACACGCGCCGAGACGTGGCTGGCGGCCAACACGCAGCATATCAGGGAAGCTGAGGGCAGCGGACCCTCGGTGATGTTCGCCTATATCGGCAGCCGTAACATCGTCTCCATGCTGGAAGGAACGACGCTGGCGTTGATCGGCATCTCGCTCATCCTCGTCGTCGCATTGCGTTCTGTGAAGATTGGGCTCATCAGCATGATCCCCAACCTGGTGCCGGCCGCCATGGGTTTTGGTCTGTGGGGGCTGCTGGTGGGCGAAGTGGGGCTGGCCCTGTCGGTGGTCACCAGCATGACGCTGGGCATCGTCGTCGATGATACGGTGCACTTCATCAGCAAGTACCTGCGCGCGCGCCGGGAAAAAGGCCTGTCCTCGCCTGACGCCGTGCGTTATGCCTTCAACACAGTGGGCCGTGCACTGGTGGTGACATCCATCGTGCTGGTAGTGGGCTTTACCATTCTTGCGCTGTCCACGTTCAAGCTCAATGCCAGCATGGGCCTGCTGACCGCCATCGTGATCACATTTGCCCTGGCGGCGGACTTCCTCTTCCTGCCGGCCCTGTTGATGAAATTTGACGGAGAAAACGATGAACAAACGCGTACTGATAGCCTTACTGATCCTGCTGCCGCTTAGCGTCGTCGCCCAGACACCGGAAGAGCGTGGCCTGGAGATCGCCCGCGAGGCGGATCGCCGGGATAGCGGCTGGGGTGACATGCAGGCAACACTGGAGATGATCCTGCGTAACCGGCGTGGAGATGAAAGCCGCCGCGAGATCCGCAGTCGCAACCTGGAAGTGGAGGGCGACGGCGACAAGACCCTGATCATCTTCGATACCCCGGCAGACGTGAAAGGCACGGCCTTTCTCAGCTTTACCCATGCCACGCGGCCCGACGATCAGTGGCTCTACCTGCCGGCGCTGAAACGCGTCAAGCGAATTTCCTCGTCCAACAAGTCCGGGCCCTTCATGGGCAGTGAATTTGCCTACGAAGACATTTCATCGCAGGAGATAGAAAAATACACTTATCGTTATCTGCGTGACGAGGTCATCGATGGGCGCAAGACGTTCGTCATTGAGCGCATTCCGCAATATGCCCACTCGGGTTACACACGTCAGCTTGTGTGGATCGACCAGGAGATGTATCAACCCTTGAAGGTGGAGTTCTATGATCGTAAGAACAGCCTGCTCAAGACGCTGACCTATCATGACTACAAGCAGTACCTGGATCGTTACTGGCGGCCGTCGCGCATGGAAATGGTCAACCATCAGACCGGCAAGTCCACAACATTGTTGTGGAAGGACTACCGCTTCCGTACCGGGCTGACCACACGCGATTTCGACCGTAATGCACTGAAGCGGGCGCGTTGAGTCGTGAGCGCGAGGGCGTGGCAGGCCGCGTTGGGCGGCCTGCTGGTACTGTTGAGCATCGATAGCCAGGCTGCGCGCAGCGAGTGGTCGGGCAATCTGTCGCTGGAATATCGTGACTTTCTCCATGCACCGCTGGATCCGCGCCAGCACGGCGACAACCTGTCGGCCGCCTTTGAGCCCAAATGGATCTATGAGAGCGACGACCGTCGCCAGAGCCTGGTTTTCGTGCCCTTCGTGCGTGAAGACCAGGGCGATGCAGAGCGTAGTCATGCCGACATACGTGAGCTGATCTGGGAGCAGGTTGGCGACGACTGGGAATTGCGCCTTGGCATCGGCAAGGTCTTCTGGGGCGTGACGGAATCCCAGCACCTGGTGGACATCATCAATCAGACCGACCTGGTGGAGAACTTCGACCGCGAGGACAAGCTGGGTCAGCCGATGATCAATCTCAGCCTGATCCGCGACTGGGGTACGGTCGATGTATTCATCCTGCCCGGTTTCCGCGAACGCACCTTTCCCGGCGTCGAGGGACGATTTCGCGCACTGCTGCCGGTTGCCGTCAACGAGGCCCGCTACGAGTCCGCCGATGAAGATCGGCATATCGACTATGCATTGCGCTGGTCGCACAGTATCGGCGACTGGGATCTTGGCCTGAGCTGGTTTCGCGGTACCGGCAGGGACCCGGATTTCATCATTGCAGGCAATCGCCTCATCCCTTTCTATCCCCAGATCGAGCAATACAGCCTCGACGCCCAGGCGACACTGGAAAACTGGCTGTGGAAACTGGAAGTGATCCATCGCAGCGGACAGGGCCCGGCCTACTGGGCGGCGACCGGCGGTTTTGAATACACCTTCTACGATGTCGTGGGCACAGGTCTCGACGTGGGCGCACTGGTGGAATATCTTTTTGATGAACGTGGCACGGCGGCAACCACGCCGTTCAACCGCGACGTGCTGGCGGGAGTGCGGCTGGCCTTCAATGATGAGCAGAGCAGTGAAATTCTGTTTGGCATCATTCAGGATCTGGACAACGACGGTCAGGTGATCAACCTCGAGGCCAGTCGGCGCCTTGGTGAGCAGTTCAAGCTGGAGCTGGAGGCGCGCTGGTTCCGTGATACGCGCCCGGGTTCACTGGTGGATGCCCTGCGCGTGGATGACTACCTGCAGGCGGTACTGAGTTACTATTTCTGAACGCGTGCCGCGGCCTCGCGATGCGACTCAACACGAAACGCACGCTTTTGGCCATGCGCTACGGCTTTTTCAGCCGGAACTGGATCAACGGAACTGGATCAACGGAACTGGATCAACGGAACTGGGCCAGGCGTGGATCGCTCTGCGGCTGTTCGGGGATACCGCTGATCTCGGCGAACTCGGCCAGTTTCGGCATGCCGTTTTTGACCTGCACGTTGCCCGCTGCATCCTTGTACACGAAGGAGGGCGTACCGTGGAAGCCGAAACGCGCCATCAGAGCGGCATTGGCCTTGAGTGCGGCGAGACTCTCAGGACCGATGGCTCGCCCGGCCCAGGCACCGTCGTTGCTGCCAAATCCTTCCATGATGGAGCGGAAGGTGGCAGTGCGGTCACCGGCCTCCAGCATGGCGGCAGCCTTGGGTGCACTGCTGTCGCGCAGGTAGGCCACGGGGATCCACTCGACCCGCAGGCCCTTCTTCTGGTAGGCCTGCAGTGCTGTCCAGGCGGCGTGACAGAACGGGCAGTTGGGATCGAAGAATACATAGATGGTGCGCTTCGGTGTTTCCAGCGTACCTTCGGGCACACTCTGGGCACTGGTGAGCGCCTTCCAGGCTGCGTTGTAATCCGGCTTCGGCACATGACTGCGGGCATCCAGGGCGGTGAGATTGATACCGCGGCTGTCGATAAGGTTGCCGTGTAGCAGGGTCTTGCCGTCGGCGGTGGTGTAGACCACTGAATATTCCCGCCCATCGGTGATGACCCAGCCGGTGAGACCGGATGCAGCCGGAAAGGATTTCTCAATACGGATGCCGTGGTCGATGAGCGTTTTCATGACCGGCGGGTAGTCGGCTGCGCAGGCCATGCTGACCGGCAGGCTGAGCAGGGTGAACAGCAGGATGCGGACGAGCATGGGCGAACGCCGGTGGCGGGGCGAAGTGGCAACGAGGGGCATGACGGGATAAGACCTGTGGGCTGTGGGAATACGAGTTTAGGCCTGTAATTGTACCGAAAGTTCGCTGGCGGGGATCAATATTGTTCGCGACCCGGGCAGGGAGCCGACGCCGTGCGCTGAATTCGTGACCGGTTTCACGCTACAATTTGCGCCCGGGCGGCGGTCGCCGTTGACACCTGACGAGGGATGACGAAGGCAAAATGGCATTTTTGATCCAGGAGACCGAGGGCAAGGCGGGCATCAAGACCCGTATCGACAGCCCACGTTTTCGTATCGGCCGTGGTAACGACAATGAACTGAGCCTGGACGATGAACTGGCGAGCAAGTTGCATGCGGTCATCGAGGCGGTGGAAGATCCACAAAAGGCCGGTTGTTTCCAGTACTACATTCAGGACCAGCAGAGCACCAATCATACTTTTGTCAACGGCGAGCGTATTACGCTCTATCGGCTCAGCCACGACGATCTCATCGGCATCGGTCTCAGCCAGTTTCGCTTCGTCGATGACGCCCACGACGACCTCGAGGAGACCCTGCGCATCCAGAAGAGCTGGATCCCGGGGCTCTACTATGCAAAGAAGAAGGGCGGCAGGAAAGCCAGGAAAAAGAAAGGCAGGTAAGCGGGGCGGTTTCAGCCGCGGTGGTACGGCACGCTCAGTTCGTGCACCGCGTTGATGAATTCACCCACGTGCTCGGGATCGATGTGCGGGTGAATGCCGTGTCCGAGGTTGAAGACATGACCCGGGCCTTTGCCCCAGGCAGCGAGGATGCTGGCCACTTCCTCACGGATGCGTGGCCTTGATGCATAGAGGATACAGGGATCCATGTTGCCCTGCAGGGCGACGCGATCACCCACGCGGCGGCGCGCTTCGCCGATATCCACCGTCCAGTCCAGCCCCAGCGCATCGGCGCCGCTGTCGGCCATCCTCTCCAGCCAGCCACTGCCGCCCTTGGTAAACAGGATCACCGGCACGCGACGACCCTCGGCCTCGCGGGTGAGGCCGGTGACGATGCGCGCCATGTAGTCCAGTGAAAAGGCCTGGTAGTCGCGTGGCGTCAGTGCCCCGCCCCAGGTATCGAAGATCATCACCGCCTGGGCACCGGCATCGATCTGCGCATTGAGATAGGCGGTCACGGTGTCGGCCACCACGGTGAGGAGCTGGTGCATGGCAGCGGGCTCGTCGAACATCAGGCCCTTGACCTTCGCAAAGTCCTTGCTGGAACCACCCTCCACCATGTAGGTGGCCAGCGTCCATGGGCTACCGGAGAAGCCGATCAGCGGCACGCGCCCGTCCAGTTCACGGCGAATGACACGCACGGCCTCGGTGACATAACCCAGCTCACTCTCGATGTCGGGTACGGCGAGACGTTCGATGTCGGCCGTCGAGCGCACCGGGCGTTCGAAGCGCGGACCCTCGCCGGTTTCGAAATACAGGCCCAGGCCCATGGCATCGGGGATGGTGAGGATGTCGGAGAACAGAATGGCGGCATCCAGTGGATAGCGATCCAGCGGCTGGAGGGTTACCTCGCAGGCCAGCTCGGGGTTCTTGCACAGGTCGAGAAAGGAACCGGCGCGCGCGCGCGTGGCACGATACTCGGGCAGGTAACGGCCCGCCTGGCGCATCATCCACACCGGCGTGACATCCACGGGTTCGCGCAGCAGGGCGCGCAGGAAACGATCGTTTTTCAGTTCTGTCATGACTGGTTTCTGGTCACAGAGGGGGCGGAGGGTGCAGGAATTATCAGGGGGCGCCTTGCCGGTACACCTTCCACGAGACACGCAAAAACCGGCTTCCCTGCCGGCTCGACGGCCGCGTCCCTGCGGCCGACGGTCTCGTTGAAGGTGTACCGGCAGGC
>DRKU01000050.1 GCA_011051615.1 Gammaproteobacteria bacterium | reverse complement strand
GGCCATGGGCGTGCGCGAGGCCATGCTCATCGACGCCGAGGGGCGTATCTACCTCACACCAGCCATGCAACAGCGCCTGCGCTTTACCCCCGACGCCCCGCAGCCGGTGGTCGTGCCCCTGCCGGGTGAAGAGTAATAAAGGTATAGCCATGCTCACCCCCGCGGGCCGCAACCCCGTTTATAAAGGGAATACCACTCCGGGTAACCGGCGTGCCGGGGTCACTGTCGTTTATGGCCCCACGCGCTATAATCCCGGCCAACAGCCATCGATGCGGATATTGTGAACACCAGCGCCACGCTCAATCCGGGACCCGCGCCCGCCGGCAAACGCCGCACGGCGGCACGCGTCACCGACGCCGATCGCCTCGGCCTGACCCTGTTTCTCGCCCTCGCCCTGCATACCATCATCATCCTTGGTATCAGTTTCACCGCCGGTGACGACGGTGACCTGCCGGTACTCAACATGGAGATCACGCTGGTCACCCAGCGCGCCGACGAAGCCCCCGAGGATGCCGACTACCTGGCGCAGGCCCACCAGCTGGGCGGAGGCAATACACTCGACCGCGTGCGGGCCATGAGCCCCTTCTCCAATCCCAACCCGGTGCCCGAGGAAGGCTTCGCGCCGGACAGCCGGCCACAACTGGCACCGCCGCCGCTGGAAGAACAGACCGCGCAGACCGAGCTTATCACCGCGCCCAATGCACCGCGTACCGTGGGCAGCACGCCCCACGAGGACCCCGTGCCCATTACCGCGGAAACCCCCACCGCCGCGCAGATCTTCGAGCGCAGCCGCGAGATCGCGCGGCTGGCCGCCGAGATCAACCGCATCAAGCAGACCTATCAGCAGACGCCGCGCCACACCCACGTCAACGGCGCCAACGCACGCCAGTACCGCTTCGCCGCCTACATGGATGCCTGGCGCGCCAAGGTGGAGCGGGTCGGCAACCTCAACTACCCCGAGGCCGCCATCCGTCAGAATCTCTCCGGCAACCTGTTACTGGACGTGGCCATCAATGCCGACGGCAGCCTCAACGAGGTGCGCATCCTGCGCTCCTCCGGCCAGCCTGTGCTCGACGAGGCCGCCATTCGCATCGTCAGGATGGCCGCACCCTTCCCGCCCCTGCCGCAGGACATCAAGCAGGACACGGATATCCTGCATATCCCGCGCGTGTGGCGCTTCAAGAACACCGGCCGCCTGTCCTTCAACTGAAGCAGAGGACTTGAAAACGGGCCCGCGCGTCCCACATGGATCCCATAGCGTGAAACGGTGCAGGCAGGCGACGACCTTGCACCCCGGATACTTCTACCCGATACTTGAGTTATGGCCGACGAACGCCTCAGCAATCAGTTCCTGATTGCCATGCCCAACCTGGCGGATCCCAACTTTTCGCGTACGGTCACCTATCTGTGTGATCACAACGAGGATGGCGCCATGGGGGTGGTGATAAACCGACCCACCGATGTCTCGCTGGCCGATATCATCGGTCACATGGGGCTGGAGGGGGACGAAGAGCGCCTGCGGCATATCCCCGTCTACCAGGGTGGCCCGGTACAGGTGGAGCGCGGTTTCGTGCTGCACCGCCCGCTGGGCAAGTGGGAAGCCACCCTGCCGGTCACCGACGAGATCGGCATCACCATGTCACGTGACATCGTCGAGGCCATCGTGCGCGACGAGGACGCCCCCGAGCACTACCTCATCGCCCTGGGCTACGCCGGCTGGGGTTCGGGCCAGCTGGAGGCCGAAATGGCCGCCAATGCCTGGCTCAACGGCCCGGCCGATCCGGCCATCCTGTTCGAGAAACCCGTGGCGCAACGCTGGTTGCTGTCCGCCGCGGATCTCGGCGTCGACCTTAGCCTGCTGTCCACCGACGTCGGCCACGCATGAGCACGCCGCCGACCACGGTGCTGGGTTTCGACTTCGGCACCCGTCGCATCGGTGTGGCCATCGGCCAGACGCTGACCCAAAGCGCCCGTCCCCTGACCACCCTGCGTGCCCGCGACGGCCAGCCCGACTGGCAGGAAGTAAACCGGCTGCTCGCCGAATGGCGGCCCGATGCCCTCGTCGTCGGCCTGCCGGTACACATGGACGGCAGCGAGCACGAACGCACGCAGGCGGCACGGCGCTTTGGCAACCGCCTGCACGGACGCTTCCAGCTTCCCGTCATCTGGATGGACGAGCGACTCACCTCCGACGAGGCCGAGCGCCGGCTACGCGAGGAAGGCGGCGATGCCGACGAGGTGGATGCGGTGGCCGCCCAGCTGATTGTCCAGTCATGGCTGGATCAACATGCGCTGGCGTGAGAGAATTGCGCTTTAATGCCTGACACCCTCGACGTACAAGCCCTGCTGGACGACATGGCCAGCCAGTTGCAGACCCTCCTGCAGCAGTCCGGTATTTCCGATCCCGTTATCATTGGCATTCACACCGGCGGCGTGTGGGTAGCCGAAGCCCTGCGCCAGCGCCTCGGCCTGACGCAACCGGTGGGCACGCTGAGCATCACCTTCTACCGCGACGACTTCACCCGCATCGGTCTGCACCCGCAGGTGCAGCCCTCGGATCTGCCCTTCGATATCGACGACCGCGTCATCATCCTGGTGGACGACGTTCTACACACCGGGCGCACCATTCGCGCCGCCCTCAACGAGATCTTCGACTACGGCCGCCCGGCGCGGGTCATCCTCGCCACGCTGGTGGCACGCCCCGGCCGTGAACTGCCCATCGCCGCCGACGTGGTGGGTACCACGCTGGAACTCTCCGAGGACGAACACGTCAAGCTCACCGGCCCCGAGCCCCTGCGCCTGGAGAAGGCGTCCACATGAACGACCGCGACATCCAGCTCGACGAACAGGGGCGCCTGCGCCACCTGCTTACCATCGAAGGCCTCAAGCGCCAGGTACTCACCGACATCCTCGACTACGCCGAGAACTTCGCCAGCGCCGGCAACCAGACGGTCAAGAAGGTGCCACTGCTGCGCAGCAAGACCATCGCCAACCTGTTCTTCGAGGCCAGTACGCGCACGCGCACCACCTTCGAACTGGCCGCCAAACGCCTGTCGGCCGACGTGCTCAACGTCAATATCGATACCTCGTCCACCGTCAAGGGCGAGAGCCTGCTCGACATGCTACGCAACCTGGAGGCCATGCACTGCGACATGTTCGTCGTGCGCCACAACCGCAGCGGCGCGGCCCATTTCATCGCCCGCCACGTGGCGCCGCACATCAGCGTCATCAACGGCGGCGACGGCTCACATGCGCATCCCACCCAGGCCATGCTCGACATGTTCACCATCCGCCGCCACAAGGGTGACTTTACCCGCCTGCGCATAGCCATCGTCGGTGACATCCTGCACTCGCGCGTCGCGCGCTCGCAGATCCACGCCCTGACCACCCTCGGCGTACCCGAGGTCCGTGTTGTTGGCCCGCACACCCTCATCCCGCAGGAGGCGGCGCAACTGGGTGTGCATGTCTATCACGACATGGAGGCGGGACTGCGTGACTGCGACGTGGTCATCATGCTGCGCCTGCAACGCGAGCGCATGAGCGGCGCCCTGTTGCCCAGCGAGCAGGAATACTTCCAGTGCTATGGTCTGACACCGGCCAAGCTGGCGCTGGCCAAACCCGACGCCATCGTCATGCACCCCGGCCCCATCAACCGCGGCGTGGAGATGGCCTCAGAAGTGGCCGATGGCCCGCAGTCGGTGATCCTCGAACAGGTCACCAACGGCATCGCCGTGCGCATGGCGGTCATGGCCATGACCCTCGGCCGCCACCGTGGCCAGGACAGCGAGGAGGCCGCATCGTGAGGCGCGTGCACATCGAGGGCGGCCACCTCATCGACCCGGCCAACGGCATCGATGCCGTGCAGAACCTGTACATTGCCGAGGGACGCGTGCTCGCCATCGGCGAGGCGCCGGCGGGCTTCACCGCCGACACCACCATCGATGCCAGTGGCCTGACCGTCATTCCCGGACTGGTGGACCTGCAGGCCCGCCTGCGCGAACCGGGACAGGAACACAAGGCCACCATCGCCTCGGAATGTGCCGCCGCCGCCGCCAGTGGCGTCACCACCCTGTGCGTACCACCGGACACCGAACCGGTCATCGACACGCCGGCGGTAGTGGAACTGATCCATCAACGCACCGAGGCCGCCGGTCACGCCCGCATCGTGCCCCTCGGCGCGTTGACCCACGGTCTCGACGGCCAGCAGTTGAGCGAGATGGCCGAACTCAAGCGCGTCGGCTGTGTCGGCGTGAGCAACGCGCGCCGCCCGGTGAGCAACACCCTGGTGCTGCGCCGCGCGCTGGAATACGCCGCCAGTCACGACATCACCGTCTTCATCCAGCCCCGCGACCCGCACCTGTCGAGCGAGGGCTGTGTCCATGAGGGTGGCGTCAGCACCCGCCTCGGCCTGCCCGGTATTCCCGCCTCGGCAGAGACCGTGGCGGTGGCGCAGATCCTCATGCTCATCGAACAGACCGGCACGCGCGTGCACTTCGGCCAGATCTCCACCGCGCGCGCGGCGAAGATGATCGCCCGCGCCCAGCACGACGGCCTGCCCATTACCGCCGACGTGGCCTGCCATCACCTGCACCTGACGGAGATGGACATCGGGTATTTCAACAGCAACTGCCACGTGCAGCCGCCGTTACGCAGCGAGCGTGACCGCGATGGCCTGCGCGCGGCACTGGCGCGCGGCACGCTGGGCGCCATCTGTTCGGATCACCAGCCCCATGATGCCGATGCCAAGCTGGCGCCCTTCTGTGACACCGAGCCCGGCATCAGCGCGCTGGAGACCTTCCTGCCGCTGGCCCTGCGCCTGGCGGACGATGGCATCCTGCCGCTGCCGGATCTTGTCGCGCGGCTCACCTGCCAGCCCGCCGACATCCTCGGTATCGACGCCGGTCGCCTCGGTGTCGGTGATCGTGCCGACGTGTGCATCTTCGACGC
>DRKU01000049.1 GCA_011051615.1 Gammaproteobacteria bacterium | reverse complement strand
CGGCACCACCCGCGCCATGACCTCGGCCGGCCTGTTCGACAACCAGGGCAACCTCAACGTCAACCTCGACGACGCCACCCAGACCGTCACCCTCTCCAGCCGCATCAACCACACCGGCTCCCTCGACGTACAGACCGGAACCCTGGCGGTTTCCGATGTCAGCGGGGACGGCGACGTCCGGGTGAGGAACGGAGGGGGTCTGCGACTGAGTGCCAACGCCCGGTTGACCGGGTCCAATCTGGCGCTGGACGCCGGCGCCACCCTGGAGGCGCTCAGCGGAAGCCAGATCACCCTGTCCGGCGACTTCAGCTTTTCCATCACCGATGAGACCGCCTTCCGCTTCGACAACAACAGCACGCTGCAAATGGCCGGTGGCGCCGGTGCCGCCATCGGGGATTGGGGCAACTGGGCGCGCCTGGAAGTCGGTGGTCTGGACCTGGGCACGGACGCGCTCGCCCACATCGGCGACCCCGCAGGATTTGTCGACAACTTCTCGCTGGAAACCCTCACGATCGGCGCAGGTTCACGCATTCTGCTCTCCGACCTGTTCGACAACGGCAATCGCAGCGGCCCCTTCGGCGACGCCGAGGCCCTGTATGTCGACACCCTGATTTTCGCCGATACCGATGGCCTGCTGAACCTCAACGGCCTGAATCTCTACTACAACACGCTGATCGGCCTGGATGGCCAGATCATCGACCAGACCGTGGTACCCGTACCGGCGGCCGCGTGGCTGTTCGGCTCCGGACTGTTGGCCTTGGCGGGCCTCGGCCGACGCCGCTGAATGCTCAGATTGGGGCCATCGGCTGGGGCACTGCCCCCCGGCCGGTGGCCGACCCGGGCAACCCTACAGAACGGGTGGACTTTCCCCTGTGACCCGTCCCTGCCCCAGGCACGTATTCACCCCGCAAAAGAGCGTGATATATGACGCTCTTATTCATTTATTCAAAGATTCGATGCTCTTTTATATATAGATAGTCTGGCGCGCCTTCCGGGGTAGGAGTATCGTTTGCGTTCGCTTTTTTCGCCCCGGCCCGGGCCGCGCCCGCCGCCGGACCGAATTCCAATTTGTCACAAGCAACTCTGGACGGAGGAGTATCCATGTCAGAGGTTATCGCAACCAACCAGACGATTCTGGTGGTGGGCGGCGGCATCAGCGGCATGTCGGCCGCGCTGGAAGCCGCCGAATGCGGCAAGCAAGTCATCCTGGTGGAGAAAAACCCCTCGATCGGCGGCCGCGTCAGCCAGCTCTACAAGTATTTCCCCAAACTCTGCCACCCCAAGTGTGGTCTTGAGATCAACCTCCGCCGGATCAAGGCCAACCGCGGGTTGCGCGTGATGACCATGACCGAGGTCACCAATATCGAGGGCGAGGCCGGCAACTACAGCGTGACGCTCAAGACGGCGCCGCGCTACGTGAACGAGAATTGCACCGCCTGTGGCGCCTGCGCCGACGCGGTGGAAGCCGAATTCGACGATGAGCACAACTACGGCCTGGGCAAGCGCAAGGGCGCCTACCTGCCTTTCAACCAGGCCTACCCGGAACGCTACGTGCTGGACCCCGCCATCATCGGCACCGATGATGGCGAGAAAGCCAAGGCCGCGTGCAAGTTCGACGCCATCGACCTGGACATGGGCGAGAGCGAATCCACTATCACCGTGGGCGCCATCATCTGGGCCACCGGCTGGCGCCCCTATGATGCCGGGCGCATCCAGCCCTATGGCTACGACCGCTTCCCCAATGTCATCACCTCGGTGGAGTTCGAGCGCATGGCCGACCCGCACGGCCCCACCGGCGGCAAGCTGCTGCGTCCCTCGGATGGCCAGGAAGCGAAGAACATCGCCTTCATCCAGTGCGCCGGCTCGCGCGACAGGAACCACCTGGCGCATTGCTCCCGAATTTGCTGCATGGCCAGCCTGAAGCAGTCCACCTACCTGCGCGAGCGCTACGGAGATGACGCCAAGGGCACCATTTACTATATCGACATCCGTGCCATCGACCGTATCGACGACTTCCACCAGATGGTCAAGCAGGACCCCAACATCCGCTTTGTAAAGTCCAAGGTTGCCTCCATCACGGAGAACAAGGAAAACAGCAACCCGGTCCTGCACGGCGTGGACACCGAGGGCTATCACCGCTACAGCAACGAGCATGACCTGGTGGTGCTGGCCATTGGCATGGAGCCCAGCGTTCCGGCCAACGGCTTCCCCATGGAAGTGGTGCTGAACGAGGAAGGCTTCGTGGAACTCGACGAGAAGAACGGCGCATTCTTCGCCGCCGGCTGTTCTGCCGACGCACTGGACGTGAACCGTGCCGTGCAAAGCGCGACGGCAGGGGCGTTGCGCGCCATCCAGGTTGTGAACAAAGTTGCCGGTGCGGAGGGTTAAACCGTGTCTGACATGAAGATCGGAGCATATATCTGCAAGGGTTGCGGCCTGGGCGAACGCCTGGACTGCGACGAACTGGCCACCATCGCCCAGCGCGACGGCAAGGCCCAGGTGGTGAAGACCCACGAATTCCTGTGTTCGGCGGAAGGCGTGAAACAGATCCAGGACGACATCGACAACGAAGGCGTCAACCGCGTGGTGATCGGCGCCTGTTCGCGCCGCGCCAAGACCGAGGCCTTCCGTTTTGACAACGTGGTACTGGTTCGCGCCAACCTGCGCGAGGGTGTGATCTGGATCCGTCCGGACGAGGATGACATGCGCGAGACCACCCAGGAAATGGCCGCCGATTACATCCGCATGAGCTGTGCCGAGGCCAAACACTCGACCCCGCCTGCTTCCGCCCAGGAAAAAGGCAGCAATGAGACCGTGCTGGTGGTGGGTGGCGGCATCAGCGGCATGACCGCCGCCATCGAAGCAGCCCGGGCCGGCTACCCCGTGATCCTGGTGGAAAAAACCGGCCAGCTTGGCGGCTACGCCGCAAAAATGTGGAAAGATGTACCCATGCACGCGCCCTACAAGGATCCGGTCGACACCCCGGTGGCCAAGCTGGTGGCCCAGATCGAGGGCAACGACCGCATCAAGGTACACCTGAACAGTACCATCAGCCGTACTTCCGGCGCGCCGGGCCGTTTCTCGGTGGACATCAGCACCGAGTCCGGATCCACCGCCACGGAAAACGTGGGCGCCATCATCCAGGCCTCGGGAGCCACCCCCTACGACGCCAGCCAGCTGCCGGAACTCGGCTATGGCAAGTGCAAGGATGTGGTGGACCGCGCGGAACTGGAACAGCTCGCCATCGAAGCCAACGGCGGCCCCATCAAGCGGCCCTCCGACGGCAAGGAAGTGCAAAAAGTGGTGTTCGTCCAGTGTGCCGGCCAGCGCAGTGACAAGGAAGGCCACCTGAACTATTGCTCTGGTGACTGCTGCCTGACCTCCATCAAGCAGGCAATGTACTTCAAGGACCAGAACCCGGACATCGAAACCACCATCCTGTTCGACGACCTGCGTACACCGGGCGCGCCAGGCGAGGATTTCTACCGCTCCGGCCAGGACAAAATGGTCACCTTCCGCAAGGGCAAGGTCAGCGAAGTGGTGGCCGGTGGCAACCCGGTGGTGAAGTTCAAGGACCTGATCCTGGACGAAGACGCCGAGGAAGAAGCCGACCTGGTGGTGCTGGCCACCGGCATGGTACCCAACTCCGGTGTCGACATCGAGGAGGTGCCGCAAAACGAGCCCGGCGAATGGGAGGTGGACGTCAACTCCATCCTCAACCTGACTTATCGCCAGGGCAAGGACCTGCCGCATCTGAAGTACGGTTTCAACGACTCGCACTTCATCTGCTTCCCCTACGAGACGCGCCGCACCGGCATCTACACCTGTGGCCCGGTGCGCCGCCCCATGGATACCCAGCAGGCGATCGACGACGCCACCGGTTCCGCGCTCAAGGCCATACAGGCCATCGAAAATGCCAAGGTGGGCCGCGCCGCGCATCCGCGCTCGGGCGATCTCTCCTATCCCAGCTTCCGCAAGGAAGGCTGTACCCAGTGCAAGCGCTGCACGGTGGAATGCCCCTTTGGCGCCATCGACGAGGACGAGAACCGCTACCCGCAGTTCAACGAGTCACGCTGCCGTCGCTGCGGCACCTGCATGGGAGCCTGCCCGGTGCGCGTCATCTCCTTCGAGAACTACTCGGTGGACACCGTCGGCCAGGCCATCAAGAACTGCGAAATCCCGGAAGAATGGGACGAAAAACCGCGCATCCTGGTACTGGCCTGTGAAAACGACGCCTACCCGGCGCTGGACATGGCGGGCCAGCAGGGCAAGCACTACAGCCAGTGGGCGCGCGTCATTCCGGTGCGTTGCCTGGGCTCGGTGAATACCATCTGGGTCACCGACGCGCTGAACTCCGGCTATGATGGCGTGGTTCTGATGGGCTGCCAGAAGGGCGAAAACTATCAGTGTCACTTCGTCAAGGGCTCCGAAATGGCCGCCTATCGCATGAGCAAGGTAGACGACACGCTGGAAACCCTGAACCTGGAGAAGGAGCGCGTCGAGACCTATGAAGTCGCCATCACCGATATCGACCGGGCACCGAAGCTGATCAACGACATGGCCGAGACGATCGAAAAGATCGGCATGAGCCCCTTCAAGTTCTAGGAGCAGTCATGAGCAACTACAACCAGCAAATGATCGAGAAATACCGCGGCAACTTCCTCAAGGAAGTGCAGGACAACGTGGAGGAAGGCGACTGGGTGAAAATGTGCATGCAGTGCGGCGTCTGCTCGGGCTCCTGCCCGCTCGGCCCCTACTGGGAGCACCCGCCGCAGGAGATCTTCATGATGATCCGCGCCGGCAAGCGCGATGAGGTATTGCAGTCCACGTCCATGTGGATGTGCACCTCGTGCTACAACTGCATCGCGCGCTGCCCGCGCGGCCTTCCAATCACCCACATCATGCACGGCCTGGCCACCTACGCCAAGCGTCTGGGCCTGGCGCCCAAGGAGCAGCCCACGGCCAAGTTCGCGCAGATGTTCTGGGACAACCTCACCAGGACCGGCCGCGTCAATGAATTGAAGCTGGGTATTTCACTGTACTTCATGAACGGCTTCGGCGAGGGCGTCAAGACCGCGCTAAAGATGAAGGACATCGGCCTGGGCATGATGAAGACCAAGCGCCTGAGCCCCATGGAGCTGCTCGGCGGGCACGGCTGCAAAGACACGAAAGGCTTGCACGCCATGCTGAAGAAGGCGCAGGAACTGGAAGAAGCGCGCATCGGCAAGAGCGGAAGCTGAGGAGACAAGACAATGGCCAAGAGATCCTATTCCTTTTACCCCGGCTGTTCCTCGCAGAAGGCCGCCTCCGCCTCCAACTACCAGGTGTCGGTGGATACCATGTGCAAGGAGCTGGACATCGAACTGAACGAAATCCCGGACTGGAACTGCTGTTCCGCCTCCATCGGCTATGCCGGCGGCGGCGAGCTGCCGCGCCTGGCCCTGTCGGCACGCAACATCGCTTTGTCCGAGGAAGCCCACGGCGACCAGGATATCGTCGCCACCTGCGCCGCCTGCTGGCTCGCCACCAAGGAGACGCAGGAACGCCTGCATAACGACCCCGAACTGATGGCCGAGACCAACACGGCCCTGGCCGAAGCGGGACTGAAGCTGAAAAACGAAAAGAACATCCGCCACATGGTGGAAGTTTTGATCGAAGATATCGGCTACGAGGAGTTGGGCAAGCATGTGACCAAGCCGCTGGAGGGCATCAAGATTGCCGGCTACGTCGGCTGCCAGACCAACCGCCCCTTCGGCATTGCCGGCGAATCCTTCGAGAATCCAAAGTACCTGGACAAGCTGATCGAGACGGTCGGCGCCGAAGCCTGCGACAACTACGAAAAGAAAGTGTCCTGCTGCGGCGGTGCACTGGCCTTCTCCGAGCCGGAGAAATCACAGGCACTGATCAAGGAAATCATCGAATCCGCCTACGACAACGGCGCCGACATGATCGTGACCCCCTGCCCGGTGTGTCAGATGAACACCGAGGTCTACCAGGACCAGATCAACGAGAAGTTCGGCACCAAGTTCAAGATGCCCGTGGTGTACTACTCCACCCTGCTGTCGGTGGCCTACGGCAAGTCCGCCAAGGAAGCCGCGCTGGATGGCCAGGTGATCCGCGCCAAACAGCTGGAAGAGATCGCCGCCAAATAAAACAGCACAGCCCTGAACCACGGGCCAATCCAGCCGTTGTTACACATCCGAACCCCGCGCGAGCGGGGTTTTTTTACGTTCGGCCAGATCCCCCCGGCCTGCAAAACCGTTATGATGGCTTCATGCATGTCGCCCATCCCTACGAAACCCTGACTCCGGACCGGATCCTCCAAGCCCTGGAAGCGTGGGGCTGGGCCTGTGACGGACGGCTGCTTGCGCTGAACAGCTACGAAAACCGGGTGTACCAGGCAGGCATCGAGGATGGGGAACCTGTGATCGTCAAGTTCTATCGGCCCGAACGCTGGAGCGACGAAGCCATTCTCGAAGAGCACGCCTTCGCGCACGAGCTCGCACAGCAGGAGGTTCCAGTCGTGGCGCCTCTGACAGACGAACGTGGAAACAGCCTGATGCGGCACGGTGAATTCCGGTTCGCGGTCTTCCCGCGCCGCGGCGGTCGCTGGCCCGACCTCGACACCCGCGAACAGCGCCAGCACATGGGGCGCTTTCTTGGCCGGCTACATGCCGTAGCTTCCGTCCACGATTTTGAGCACCGCCCGCGGCTGGACATCGAGCGCCTGGGTGAGTGCTCACGCCAAACCATCCTGCAGGGTCGATTCCTGCCCGACTACCTGCGCGATGCCTACGACAGCCTCACCCGTGAACTGCTGGATACGGTACGCGAGCGCTTCGAGGCGGCCGCTCCACAAGGCGAGATCCGGCTGCACGGAGACTGCCACAAGGGGAACATCCTGTGGCGCGATACGGGCCCTCATTTCGTGGACCTGGACGACGCGATCACGGGCCCGCCCATCCAGGATCTGTGGATGCTGCTGGACGGTGACCGCGAGAATATGCGCCGCCAGCTCGATCAGCTGCTGGAAGGTTACATCCTGTTTCGCGACTTCGACCCGGGTAGCACGACGCTGATCGAACCCTTGCGCACCTTGCGCATCCTGCACCACAGCGCCTGGATCGCACGACGTTGGGACGATCCGGCTTTTCCCGCCGCCTTTCCCTGGTTCGCCGCCCCACGTTACTGGGAAGAACACATTCTCAGCCTGCGCGAGCAACAATCCGCCTTGCAGGAGCCACCACTCTGACAGGTTGTTGAGGTTCGCTCCGGTCTGAGTCCCCCGCTGGATCGTTTCGGGATCCCCGCCTTCGCGGGGATGACGGGGAAGGGCGGCGCGATGACGGGGAAGGGCGCGCGATGACGGGGAAGGGCACGCGATGACGGGGAAGGGTCGCGGGATGATGGGGAATGCGGACAGGTACGAAAAAAGGCGGCCATGGGCCGCCTTTTTTCGTAGCGGGAAAACCGTTTTTCAGTTGACGCGCGCGTCCAGTTCGCCGGACTCGTAGCGCCCCACCATGTCCTCCAGGCGGATGGGCTTGATCCTGGAGGCGTGACCGGCACAACCAAAGGCCTCATAGCGGGCCTTGCAGATTTCCTTCATGGCCTTGGTGGATTCCTTCAGGAACTTGCGCGGATCGAAGTTGGAGGGATTCTCCGCCAAGTGGCGACGAATCGCCCCAGTGGAAGCCATGCGCAAGTCGGTGTCGATGTTGACCTTGCGCACGCCGTGCTTGATCCCCTCGCAGATTTCCTCCACCGGCACGCCATAGGTCTGGCCCATGTCGCCGCCGTAGTTGTTGATGATCTCCAGCCAATCCTGCGGTACCGAGGAAGAACCGTGCATCACCAGGTGCGTGTTGGGCAGGCGGGCGTGGATTTCCTTGATGCGGCTGATGGCCAGGATGTCACCTGTCGGCGGCCGGGTGAACTTGTAGGCACCATGGCTGGTGCCGATGGCGATAGCCAGGGCATCGACGTTGGTTTCCTTCACGAAACTGGCGGCTTCTTCCGGATCGGTCAGCAACTGGTCCATGGACAGTTTGCCGTCGGCGCCGTGACCATCTTCCTCGCCCATCTCGCCGGTTTCCAGCGAGCCCAGGCAACCCAGCTCGCCCTCCACGGAGACGCCGCCGGCGTGTGCCATTTCCACCACCTTGCGGGTGACATCGACATTGTATTCGAAGGTGGAAGGGGTCTTCATGTCGGCCATCAGGGAGCCGTCCATCATCACGGAGGAAAAGCCGGACTGGATGGAGCGCAGGCAGACCGCCGGTTCGGAGCCATGGTCCTGGTGCATGACCACCGGGATGTGCGGGTACATCTCCAGCGCGGCAGAAATCAGGTGGCGCAAAAAAGGCTCGCCCGCGTAGGAACGCGCACCAGCCGAACCCTGCATGATGACCGGGCTGTCGGTCTCGTCGGCCGCCTGCATGATGGCGTGTACCTGTTCCATGTTGTTGACGTTGAAGGCGGGCATGCCGAAGTCGTTCTCGGCAGCATAGTCGAGCAGTTGTCTCAGGGATATCAAGGCCATGACGGACTCCTTGGATTGTTACCTGTTTGGTGTTTGTGACAGTCTTGCGTGTATTCTGTTATTTTCCGGGCATTTCGCGGACACATCCACGAGTGGTGGCTCAGCTCGCGTTGACGAGATGCTCGCCGACACGAAGAATCTTCATGGCATTGGTGCCGCCATGCACCCCCATCAGGTCGCCCTTGGTGATGATGACGAGGTCGCCATCACGCACCGCGCCGCGCCGCATCAGTTCGTCGATGGCCTCGCGGTTGACCTGGGCGTGGTCGGTACTCGTAACGTCAAAGCTCACCGGATATACGCCCCGGTAAAGGGTTACCTTTCTACGCGTCTCCACATGACGCGTCAAGGCATAGATCGGGATACCGGAACTGATGCGCGACATCCAAAGGGGGGTGGCGCCGGATTCGGTCAGCGCCGCAATAGCCTTTACACCTGTATGGTTTGCGGTGTACATGGCGGCCTTGGCAATCGCCTCGTCTATCGCCTTGAAGTGGACCGGGCTTCTGCGCTCCACCGCCATATCCATGCGCTGCGTCTCGGCGCCACGGCAGATGCGATCCATGGCCTCCACCACCTTGGCCACGTGCTTTCCGGTAGCCGTCTCGGCCGACAGCATCACCGCATCGGTTCCGTCGATCACCGCGTTGGCCACGTCGAATACCTCGGCCCGGGTCGGAATGGGGTTTTCGATCATGGACTGCATCATCTGTGTGGCGGTAATCACCACGCGGTCCATGCTGCGGGCGATGCGGATGATGCGTTTCTGCACCGCGGGCAACTCTGCATCGCCGATCTCCACGCCCAGGTCACCGCGCGCGATCATGACCACGTCCGTAGCCTCGATGATTTCTTCCAGCGCATCCATGGCCTCGGCACGTTCGATCTTGGCCACGATACCGCCATGCCCACCGGCCGCGCGCAGCAATTCCCTGGCCTCCTGGATATCCCCGGCATTACGCGGGAAAGAAACGGCGATATAGTCGGCCTGCATCTCGGCCGCCACCTTGATATCGGCACGATCCTTGTCCGTAATGGCCTGGGCAGAAAGCCCGCCGCCCTGACGGTTGATGCCCTTGTTGTTGGACAGTTCGCCGCCGACCACTACGCGGGTCTCGATTTCAGCGCCCTTGACCTCTTCCACCCACAGCACCACGGCGCCATCGTCCAGCAAGAGGGTGTCCCCGCGGTTCACATCATCGACCAGGGCCTTGTAGGCGATACCCACGCGCTCGCCGGTACCGGCATCCGGGTCCAGCGCCGCATCCAGGATGAAGCGTTCGCCCTCCTTGAGGAAGATCTTTCCTTCCTTGAACCGGTCGATGCGGATCTTGGGGCCTTGCAGGTCGGCAAACACGCCCACCTGGCGGCCATGGGCACGGGCCCGGTTACGCACCTGTTCGGCCCGCCGCAGATGTTCCTCCGGCGTACCGTGCGAGAAATTGACGCGGACCACGTCAACACCGGCCTGGATCATGTCATCCAGCGTCTTCGGGTCATCGGTGGATGGCCCAAGGGTGGCAACGATCTTGGTTCTGCGCTGCATGCCCTTAACCGCGCGCCCGTTCTTCCAGCATGGCAACTGCGGGCAGGGTCTTGCCTTCGAGGTATTCCAGGAAGGCGCCGCCAGCCGTGGAGATATAGGACACCTTGTCGTAAATGTCGTATTTCTGGATGGCGGCAATGGTATCGCCACCGCCGGCCAGGCTGAATCCGTCGGCCTCCGCAATGGCCATGGCCACCGTACGGGTGCCTTCACCGAACTGGTCGAATTCGAACACGCCGACCGGTCCGTTCCAGACAATGGTGCCAGCCTGTTTGATGATCTCCGCCAGCTCGGCCGCAGACTTTGGCCCGATGTCGAAGATCATGTCATCGTCTTCCACATCCTCCACATCCTTCAGCACGGCCGGTTCGTTTTCATCGAATTTCTTGCCCACCACCACATCGACCGCAATGGGGATATTCGCGCCACGCGCCTTCATCTTCTCGATCAGCATCTTCGCGGTATCGACCAGATCGTCCTCGCACAAGGACTTGCCGACGTTCTTGCCGGTGGCCTTGAGAAAGGTGTTGGCGATACCGCCACCCACCACCAGCTGGTCCACCTTCTCGGACAGTGCCTCAAGCACGGTCAGCTTGGTCGAAACCTTGGAACCGCCAACGATCGCCACCATGGGGCGAGCCGGGTTGGCCAGGGCCTTGGCCAGGTTGTCCAGCTCGTCGGCCAGCAGCAGGCCGGCACAAGCCACCGGTGCAAACTTGGCCACACCATGGGTGGATGCCTGCGCGCGGTGCGCTGTACCAAAGGCATCCATCACGAACACATCGCACAGGGCAGCGTATTTTTTTGCCAGGGCCTCGTCATCTTTCTTCTCGCCCTTGTTGAAGCGCACATTCTCCAACAATACCACCTCGCCCTCGGCAAGGTCGAAACCGCCGTCCAGGTAGTCCTTGATCAGGCGCACCTCCTTGCCCAGCTTGGCCGAGAGATCTGCGGCAATAGGCGCCATGGAGTTTTCCTCATCCACCTTGCCCTCTTCGGGGCGCCCGCGGTGGGACATGAGCATGACCTTGGCACCGGCCTTCATGCAGTGCTCGATGGTGGGCAGGGACGCCACGATGCGCGCATCGGAAGTCACCTTGCCGTCCTTGACGGGAACATTGAGGTCGGCGCGGATCAGTACGCGCTTGCCGGAAAGATCGAGATCGGTCAGCTTGATGAAAGACATGTCGGACACTCCGTGAAGGTTCCTGAGAAAATCTTTGCAAGACCGCCTGGCCAGCCTTGCCAAAGACTTCCGTGATGGAAGAAGGACTGGCGGCAGGCCATGCAGCGCATGGCCTGCCCGTCCCCACGGCGCTCAGTTTGCCGCGACGTACTGCACGAAGCGCAGCATGTTGCAGGTGTAGCCGTACTCGTTGTCGTACCAGGCCACCACCTTGACGAAGGTATCGTCCAGAGCAATACCGGCTTCGGCATCGAAGATGGAAGAGAAACCGCAACCGCGGAAATCGGTGGAAACCACCTTTTCGTCGGTGTAGCCCAGGGTCTTGCTGATATCGCCCGACTCGGAAGCTTTCTTCATGGCGGCACAGATGTCATCGTAGGCGGCACCCTTCTCCAGTTCGACGGTCAGATCGACCACGGAAACGTCGGAGGTCGGCACACGGAAGGCCATGCCGGTCAGCTTGCCGTTCAGCTCGGGCAGCACCACGCCCACAGCCTTGGCCGCACCCGTGGAGGAAGGAATGATGTTCTCCAGAATACCGCGACCACCACGCCAGTCCTTCATGGAGGGGCCGTCCACGGTCTTCTGGGTCGCGGTGGCGGCGTGCACGGTGCTCATCAGGCCACGCTTGATGCCCCAGTTGTCGTTCAGCACCTTGGCCACAGGCGCCAGGCAGTTGGTGGTGCAGGACGCAGCGGAGACAATGTCCTGACCGGCATAGCTGTCATGGTTCACACCGTACACGAACATGGGCGTGCCGTCCTTGGAAGGCGCAGACATGACCACTTTCCGGGCACCGGCCTCGATGTGCTTGCGCGCGGTTTCCTCGGTCAGGAAGAAACCGGTGGATTCGATGACAAGATCGGCACCGACCTCGCCCCACTTCAACTCGGCGGGATCACGCTCGGCGGTGACACGGATGGTCTTGCCATTCACTACCAGGTTGCCACCCTCGGCCTTGACTTCGCCATCGAAATTGCCGTGCACCGAGTCGTACTTGAGCATGTAGGCCAGGTACTCGGGATCGAGCAGGTCGTTGATGCCCACCACCTCGATGTCGCTGAAATCCCTGGCAATGGCCCTGAAAGCCATGCGACCGATGCGGCCGAAACCGTTGATACCGACTTTGATCGTCATAGGAGTCTCTCCGTTATTTCATGGAAGTTTGTGACTGGAAACTTTAACGTCCCGTTTTAGAGCACCTCGTTGACCGCATTCACCACGTTGTCCACGGTGAAACCGAAGTGCTTGAACAATTCGCCGGCCGGGGCCGACTCGCCAAAACGGTTGATGCCGATGACCTTGCCTTCGAGGCCGACATACTTGATCCAGAAGTCGGTCACGCCGGCTTCAACGGCCACGCGCGCCTTTACCGAGGAAGGCAACACCGACTCGCGGTAGGCCTCGTCCTGGGCATCGAAGGTGGTGGTCGAAGGCATGGACACCACGCGAATCTTCTTGTCCGAGAGCTGCTCGGCCGCTTGCATGGCCAGCGCCACCTCGGAGCCGGTGGCGATGATGATGGCATCCGGCGTACCCTCGCAGTCCTTCAGCACATAACCGCCACGGGCGATGGCTTCGATCTGCTCGGGTGTACGGTTCTGGTGTTCCAGGTTCTGGCGCGAGAAGATCAGGCTGCTGGGCCCTTGTTTGCGTTCGATGGCCACCTTCCAGCACACGGCCGATTCCACCGCGTCACAGGGGCGCCACACGTCCATGTTGGGAATCATGCGCAGGGTTGCGGTCTGCTCGATGGGCTGGTGGGTGGGGCCGTCCTCACCCAGGCCGATGGAATCGTGGGTATAGACGAAAATGCTCTGCACCTTCATCAGCGCCGCCATGCGCAGGGCATTGCGGGCATATTCCGAAAACATCAGGAAGGTGGCGCCATAGGGAATGAAGCCGCCGTGCAGGGCGATGCCATTCATGATGGCGGACATGCCGAACTCGCGCACACCATAATAAATATAGTTGCCGTCCGACACGGTGTTGCTGATGCCCCTGGAGCCGGACCAGAGGGTCAAATTGGAACCGGCCAGGTCAGCGGAGCCACCCAGGAACTCCGGCAGCACCGGGCCATAACCGTTCAGAGCATTCTGGGAGGCCTTGCGCGAGGCGATGCTCTCGGCCTTGTCGTTTACCGAAGCGATGAACTTCGCAGCCTCCTCGGCCCAGTTGGCCGGCAGCTCGCCGGCCATGCGGCGCTCGAATTCGGTGGCAAGATCCGGATGGGCGGCCTTGTAGGCGGCGAACTTCTCGTTCCACTCGGCCTCCAGGGCGGCACCCTTCTCCTTTGCATCCCAGCCGGCGTAGATCTCGTCGGGAATCTCGAACGGATCATGCTTCCAACCCAGGTTCTCGCGCGTAGCCTTGATCTCGTCCTCGCCCAGCGGTGCACCGTGGCAATCGTGGCTGCCGCACAGGTTGGGCGCACCGTAACCAATGACGGTCTTGCAGCAGATGAGCGTTGGCTTGTCATTGACCGACCTGGCCTCGTGAATGGCCTTGTCGATGGCATCCGGGTCGTGGCCATCCACATCGCGCACCACGTGCCAGCCGTAAGCCTCGAAACGTTTGGGCGTGTCGTCGGTAAACCAGCCCTCGACGTGGCCATCGATCGAAATGCCGTTGTCATCCCAGAATGCAATAAGCTTGCCCAGGCCCAGGGTGCCAGCCAGGGAACAGGCCTCGTGGGAGACACCCTCCATGAGGCAACCGTCGCCCATGAATACATAGGTGTAATGGTCAACGATGTGATGGCCGTCGCGGTTGAACTGGCCGGCCAGAACCTTCTCGGCGATAGCCATGCCCACACCGTTGGTGATGCCCTGACCCAGCGGGCCCGTCGTGGTCTCGACACCCGGCGCGTAGCCATACTCGGGATGGCCCGGGGTCTTGGAATGCAGCTGCCGGAAATTCTTGAGGTCTTCCATGGACAGGTCGTAACCCGTCAGGTGCAACAGCGAATAGATCAGCATGGAGCCATGACCGTTGGATAGAATGAAGCGATCACGGTTGACCCACTTGGGATTGGTCGGATTGTGGCGCATGTGGTCGTTCCACAGCACCTCGGCGATATCCGCCATGCCCATGGGGGCACCGGGGTGGCCCGATTTGGCTTT
>DRKU01000048.1 GCA_011051615.1 Gammaproteobacteria bacterium | reverse complement strand
GGTGCGTGCCACCGAGGTAAGGGTCATTGACGATGAGCATGTCGCCCTCGCCCCAGTCGCAGCTGGCGACGATATCGGCCATGGCATAGGCCATGCTGCCGAGGTGCACGGGAATGTGTGCTGCCTGGGCGCAGAGCCGACCCGCAGCATCGAACACCGCACAGGAGAAATCCAGCCTATCGCGGATATTGGGCGAGAATGCCGTGCGTTGCAGCACGGCACCCATTTCGTCACACACGGCGCTGATACGGCTGGCAAAGATGCTCAGTTCGACCGGATTCACTGTCGGCAATACCCTGCGGGCTAATGGGCGGCCAGTATAGCACGCGAATTTTCCCGCTTATTCAGGGGTTAATCTGCACACCCCCTGCAATCGAATGCACCCCGACCACCGATTCAGGGTGCAGAACGGGTAATGTCATAGTAAACTACTCCCCCATTATTCTTACACCAAACAACAACATCACTCGAAATCTGGGGAGAAGAAAATCATGAACCCGTTGAAATCCGTTACCGGTACCATTGTCACCGGCATCATCCTGGCGCTGATCGCCGGTTTCCTGCTCAAAGGCGTGATCCACAGTGATGTCCGCGAATGGACCGTCTGGTTCCACGTGGTGGTGGGCATCATCTGGATCGGCCTGCTGTACTACTTCAACTTCGTCCAGGTTCCGGCCGTAGGTCAGGCCCTGGCCGACTCAGACGGCCCCGGCCCGGCCGCCATCAACAAGTACGTTGCCCCGCGCGCCCTGCTGTGGTTCCGCTGGGCTGCCCTGCTGACCTGGCTGTCCGGCGCCGCTGCACTGTGGAAGTACGGCATTCTCGCCGATGCCTTCATGCTCAAGGGCGGCGCTGCTGTCATCGGCACGGGCGCCTGGCTGGGTACCATCATGCTGTTCAACGTGTGGGGACTCATCTGGCCCAACCAGAAGAAGATCCTGGGGCTGGACGGCAAGGAGCACAGCCCGGAAGCTATCGGCAAGGCCAAGACCATTGCCCTGATGGCCTCGCGCACCAACACCGCGCTGTCCATCCCCATGCTGCTGGCCATGACCGCCAGCACCTACCACAACGGCGGCCTGATCTTCTAGGATCACCGCCACCGGCCCGCTCTGGCGGGCAGATGCACGGAAAACCCGGCCCCGGCCGGGTTTTCTTTTTGCGTCACGGGTTTGCCCGCGCGCCAGTCTCGGGCTAGAATTACCGGTTTCCCGGCAGCCGAAGGGCTGCTTTTTTGGTTTCTGAAACAAGGATTTGGCAGTTACACCCATGACGGAGCACCTGATGCAAACCTACGCCCGGCAGCCGGTCAGCTTCACCCACGGTGAAGGCCCCTGGCTGTGGGACACCGGCGGCAAACGCTACCTGGACGCCCTCGGCGGGATCGCCGTGTGCGGGCTGGGCCATGCCCACCCGGCGGTAACCGCGGCCCTGTGCGAACAGGCCAGCAAGCTGCTGCACACCTCCAACCTCTATGGCATCGAGTGGCAGTCACGCCTGGCGGACCGCCTCAGCGCCCTGTCCGGTATGGACCGCGTGTTTTTCTCCAATTCCGGCGCCGAAGCCAACGAAACCGCCATCAAGATCGCCCGGCTCTATGGCCATGCGCGCGGTATCAATGCGCCCAATATCATCGTCATGCAGGGCAGTTTTCATGGCCGCACCATGGCAACCCTGAGCGCAACCGGCAACCGCAAGGTACAGGCCGGTTTCGAGCCACTGGTGCAGGGTTTCGTGCGCGCACCTTACAACGATCTGGAAGCCGTGCGCGCCATCGCCGCCAACGACCCCTCTGTGGTCGCCATACTGGTGGAGCCGGTACAGGGCGAAGGCGGCATCGTCATTCCCGATGCCGACTACCTCAACGGCCTGCGCGAGATCTGCGATGCCAATGACTGGCTGCTGATGCTCGACGAGATCCAGACCGGCATGGGGCGCAGCGGCAAGTGGTTCGCATTCCAGCACAACGACATCACGCCTGATGTCATGACACTGGCCAAGGCACTGGGCAATGGTGTGCCCATCGGCGCCTGCCTCGCACATGGTGCGGCAGCGGAGGTGCTCACCCCCGGCACCCATGGCTCCACCTTTGGCGGTAACCCGCTGGCCTGCCGCGCTGCCTGTGCCGTGGTGGAAACCCTCGACCAGGACGGCCTGGTGGCGAAGGCCGCCGCCACGGGCGAATTCATGCAGACCGCGCTCGGTCAGCGCCTGGCCGATCTCCACGGCGTCAGGGAAGTACGTGGCATGGGGATGCTGCTGGCGATAGAACTGGATCGCCCCTGTGGCGAACTGGTAACGCAGGCTCTGCAAGCGGGCCTGCTGATCAATGTCACCGCCGAGCGCGTCGTACGCCTGCTGCCGCCCCTGATCATCGCGCGCGAGCAGGCCGAGACCATCGTCAACACCGTGGCCGATCTGATCGAGGCCTTTCTGAATACCGATAACTGAACAGGTGATACGACTACGACGTTGTACCGACCGGCGCTGTTGCCGGGCACCTCGGTAAACGCGTATTCGGAACTTCAATCCAGTGAGGACATCATTATGTCTGTGCAACACTTTCTCACCCTGCTTGATCTGGATGCCGCTTCATTGGCAAACATCATCGATCGTGCGATCGAGCTCAAGAAGATGCAGAAACGCGGCGAGATCTATGAGCCCCTGAAGAACCGTGTTCTGGGCATGGTATTCGAAAAGTCATCCACGCGGACCCGCGTGTCCTTCGAGACCGGCATGATCCAGTTTGGTGGCAAGGCGATCTTCCTTTCACCGCGCGACACCCAGCTTGGCCGTGGCGAGTTGATCGAGGACAGTGCACGGGTCCTGTCGCGCATGCTCGATGTCATCATGATCCGTACCTTCGAGCACGAAAAGGCGGAGACGTTTGCCGAGTATTCGCAGGTTCCAATTATTAACGGCCTCACCGATCTCTACCACCCCTGCCAGCTGCTTGCCGACGTACAGACCTACGTGGAGCATCGCGGCAGTATCAAGGGGCGCACCATCTGTTACATCGGTGACGGCAACAATATGTGCCATTCCTATATCAATGCCGCACGCCAGTTCGACTTCAAGCTGCATATCGCCACGCCGAAGGGTTATGAACCCGATGCCGACATCCTTGCCGCTGCCGGTGATCGGGTGCAACTGGGGCACGACCCATTCGCTGCTGCCGAGGGTGTGGATCTGATCTCCACCGATGTGTGGGCCAGCATGGGACAGGAGGAAGAGCAGGTGCAGCGCATCCAGGACTTCAAGGACTTCTGCGTTACCCCCAAACTCATGGCCCTGGCCCACAAGGATGCCCTGTTCATGCACTGTCTGCCGGCCCACCGTGGTGAAGAAGTGGATGCCGCGGTCATCGACGGCCCTCAGAGCGTGGTCTGGGATGAGGCCGAAAACCGCCTGCATGCCCAGAAGGCCCTGCTGGAATTTCTGCTCACTTGAGTAACCCGTCGGGCAGACACGGGGGTCGCAGGCGGTTTCATTCCCCGCGCCGGGGTGCTATATATAAAGGCATGCGCCGCCTGTTAAGCTTTTTCCTCCTGTTCAGTTTCCTCGCCGTCGTCCAGGCGGGCGCACTCGAGGACGGTGCACGCAAATATCGTGAAGGCGACTACCTGGCTGCGTACCGGCTGTGGAAGCCGCTGGCCGACGCCGGCAATGCCGATGCGCAGTACAACATCGCCCTGCTGTTGATGAACGGCGAAGGGGTGAAGAAAAATGATCGCGAGGCGTTGTTTCTGTTTCTGGAGGCGGCGCGTCAGGGCCATGCTGAGGCGCAGTACAACGCCGGTTACATGTTTGCTGCCGGGCGCGGGATCGCGACCTCGTACATCGATGCCAAACTCTGGTGGGAACGTGCCGCCGAACAGGGCATCGTCGCCGCACAGTATAACCTCGGTGTGCTCTATGCCTTCGGGCGCGGTGTTGGCGTGGACAATGAACGTGCTATCGGGCTATGGCGCAAGGCCGCTAAAGCCGGCTACGAAGAGGCCCGCCGCGCCATGGCCATCGCCTATGAGAATGGCTGGTTCGGGCTGGAAAAAGATCCCGACAAGGCCCGCCAGTGGCGCCAGACCCTGCCTCAATAGATACTACTCTTACAAAATGGAAGGCAAATGCCCTCAACTTCCCCGTCCAGAGCGTCGAAGAGGGAATGAAGAAAAGCGGAACAACACATGGCGCGTGGTGGCGCCGTGTTCACAAGTGGGGGCCGCGCCGATGGTAGTCGGGACTTACTCGGACTTCTCGCGGCGGCGGCGTTCGGCGAACTCGCGGGCTTCCTTCTCCACCTGTTCAAGACTGGTGTGACGCACATCCTTGCCCTGTACCAGGTAGACCACGTATTCACAGATATTGCGTGCACGATCGCCGATACGCTCCAGGGCGCGCGCTGACCACATCACTTCGAGGATATGCGGAATGGAACGCGGATCTTCCATCATGTAGGTGATCAGTTCTCGCAGGATGCCTTCATATTCCTTGTCGGCCTTGCGATCTGCCCGTGCCACCTCCACCGCCGCCTCGGTGTCCATACGTGCAAAGGCATCCAGTGAGCCATGCAGCATCTTGCTGACATGAGCGCCGAGATGGCCGATCCCGCTGAGATACTTGCCGGCATCGTGTGCTTCGCTGAACTTGAGCGCCATACGACCGATGCGCTCGGCCTCGTCGCCGATGCGTTCCAGATCGGTAATGGTCTTGATCACCGCAATGACCAGTCGCAGGTCGCTGGCCGCCGGCTGACGCCGCGCGAGGATCTGGGTGCATTCTTCGTCGATGGCCACTTCCATGGCATTGACGCGGTAATCATTGGTCACAACGACCTCGGCCAGGGATGTATCCGAGTCGGTCAAAGCCTGCAGGGCATCGTTGAGCTGTTGTTCCACCAGCCCGCCCATGGCCATGACGCGATTGCGAATGTCTTCCAGTTCCTCGTTGAACTGACGAGAGATGTGCTGATTGATATTCAGATTGTCCATTCTCGGTATTCCTCGCTGCTCGGTATCACTTAGCCGTAACGGCCGGTGATGTAGTCTTCCGTTTTCTTCGCCGCCGGGTTGGTAAACAGGGAACTGGTATCACTGTACTCCACGAGTTCACCCAGGTACATGAAGGCTGTATAGTCGGATACGCGCGCCGCCTGTTGCATGTTATGGGTCACAATAACAATCGTGTAGCGGTCTTTCAAATCGTTGATCAATTCCTCGATCTTCAGCGTGGAAATGGGATCCAGTGCCGAAGCCGGTTCATCGAGCAGCAAGACCTCGGGCTCGATGGCGATGGCGCGCGCAATGACCAGGCGCTGCTGCTGCCCTCCCGACAGGCCCAGGGCATTGTCCTCGAGGCGATCCTTGACCTCATCCCATAGTGCCGCACCTCGCAGTGCCTTTTCCACGACCTCGGTCAAGGTTCGGCGATCCTTGACGCCCCGCAGGCGCAAACCGTAGGCGACATTTTCGAAAATGCTCTTCGGGAAGGGGTTTGGCTTCTGGAACACCATGCCCACATGACGCCGCAGTTCGGCAACATTGACCGATTTTTCATAGATGTTCCGGCCATCGAGCGTGATGGAACCCTCCACCCGGCAGTTGTCCACCAGGTCGTTCATGCGATTGAAACAACGCAACAGGGTAGATTTACCGCAACCGCTGGGCCCGATAAAGGCCGTCACGCGGTTGCGTGCGATCTTCATGGAAATGCTTTTCAGGGCCTGGTTCTCGCCATAGTAGAGATCGAGGTCCCGTACTTCGAGAACGATCTCTTCGCTGTCGAGCGTGACCTCATCACCGGCGCGCTCGATGGCGCCGAGATCCATGCCATGTGTTCGAACCGTGTTTTCTTCCACGCCAGTTTCTCCTGCGGCAGTACGCTCGCCATTCGATTGCATCATGTTCAGTTCTCCAGTGCGCGATACTTCTCACGCAGCCGGTTACGGATCCCGATCGCCACCAGGTTGAGGGCCACGATGACCACCACCAGCAACAGCGAAGTGGCGTAGACCAGGGGACGCGCCGCTTCTACGTTGGGACTCTGAAATCCAACATCATAGATATGAAAACCCAGATGCATGAACTTGCGATCCAGGTGCATGTAGGGGAAATTCCCGTCCAGCGGCAGTGACGGCGCCAGCTTGACCACACCCACCAGCATCAGCGGGGCCACTTCGCCCGCGGCACGCGCCACCGCCAGGATCAGGCCGGTCATGATGGCCGGACTGGCCATGGGAATGACCGTGCGCCACAGGGTCTCGAACTTGGTTGCACCGAGTGCCAGGCTGCCCTGGCGGATGGAGCTCGGGATCCGCGACAGCCCTTCCTCGGTCGCGACGATGACCACCGGCAGGGTCAGGATGGCCAGTGTCAGCGAGGCCCACAGAATACCGGAGGTACCATAGGTCGGGGATGGCAGGGCCTCGGCGTAGAAGACCTGGTCGATCCAGCCGCCGAGAAAATAGACGAAGAAACCGAGGCCAAACACCCCGTAGACGATGGACGGTACACCAGCGAGGTTGTTCACGGCAATGCGAATGATACGCGTGAGCAGGCCCTGTTTGGCATATTCACGCATGTAAACGGCCGCCACTACGCCGAGCGGCGTCACCAGGATGGCCATGATGATGACCATCAGCACGGTACCAAAGATAGCGGGAAAAACGCCGCCCTCGGTATTGGCCTCGCGGGGATCGGTGGAGACGAAATTCCAGACATTGGCCAGATAGTTACCCAGCTTGCTCATCACCCCCATGGCATTGGGGCGTGTAACGTCAACGATCTTCGCCAGCGGAATTTCCACCTCGCGGTCGTCCTGGATGCGGGCAAGCACGCTGTCACGGGAAATATCTCGATTGAGTTCCACCAGCTGCTGTTGCAGACGCTGGTATTCCTTCTGTAACACCGCGCGCTCCGCATCC
>DRKU01000047.1 GCA_011051615.1 Gammaproteobacteria bacterium | reverse complement strand
TCTTCCCCTTCCGTGATGGCCTCGACCAGGCCGCCGAGGCCGGCATCACCGCCGTCATTCAGCCCGGCGGTTCCATGCGTGACGAGGAAGTCATCGCCGCAGCCGACGAACATGGCATCGCCATGGTCTTCACCGGCATGCGGCACTTCAGACATTAAGCTGACTATCGGGAAACGCGACCATGGACTACAGGGTTCTCGCGACTGTTTTCGGTGTCGTATTCATCGCCGAGCTGGGTGACAAGACCCAGCTGGCGACCATGCTGTTCGCCGCCGACCGCGAGGTCAGCAAGTGGACCGTGTTCATCGGCGCCTCACTGGCCCTGGTCGTGGCCTCGGCCATCGGCGTGCTTGCCGGTGGTATCCTGTCCCACTACATCAGCGAGAAGCAGCTGCACTATATCGCCGGCACCGGCTTCATTCTGATTGGCATCTGGACGCTGGTACGGGCCTGACGCCAGATGTCCGGCTGCGGTTGCAACATCGAGATCCAGGACCGCGAACAGCGCCGTGTCCTGATCCTGCTGCTCGCCATCAATGGCGTGATGTTCCTCGCCGAGTTCGGCCTTGGCATCCTCAGCGAATCCACCGCGCTGATCGCCGATTCCCTCGACATGCTGGCCGACGCCGGGGTCTACGGCATCGGCCTGTATGCGGTAGGCCGCGCGGCCGGCCACAAGATCCGCGCAGCAAGCCTCAGCGGCCTTTTCCAGATCCTGCTGGGGCTGGGTGTGCTGGTGGATATCCTGCGCCGCGCCATCCTCGGCAGCGAACCCGAGTCCTGGATGATGATGGCGGTCGGCGCCGTGGCCCTGGTCGCCAACATCGCCTGCCTGGCCCTCATCGCCCGCCACCGTGAAGGCGAAGTGCACATGCGCGCGAGCTGGATCTTTTCGAAGAACGACGTCATCGCCAACCTCGGCATTATTCTCGGTGGCGTGCTGGTGCACCTGCTCGATTCACGCTATCCCGATATCGTCATCGGTCTGGCCATCGTGCTGCTCGTCATCCACGGCGGCATCCACATCCTGCGCGAGGCGCGACAGGAAGCCCGTACCCAGGACTAAGCCGCTCCCCGGGCCACGCCGGACCTGCGCTCCGGAAGGACACCGACCCGCCACAATTAAGCCGCCGTTAAGCTGTCATTAATGGACCACGCCGCGGTGCCGATATAATGGGCACAGGTATTCCCCATGGCACGACTGACTCGACAGATCCCTTTCATCCTGCTGGTGCTGCTCGGTGCCGTGCTGTTGTTCGAATATACCGACCTGAACCTGTGGGTTCAGGACGCCATCTACGCCCTCGGCGGTGGACACTGGCCGGTGGATCGCGACGAGCCTGTGGCGCGCTTCCTGTTCTACGACGGCGTAAAAAAGCTCTACACCGTCTTCGCCCTCAGCCTGCTGGTGCTGTTGCTCGGTTTCTACAAGGTGGCCTGGGTAAAACGCTACCGCCGCGGTCTGGTCATCGTCTGTCTGGCCGTGATCCTCGTGCCGCTGACCGTTGATACCATCAAGATGGAATCCAACGTGCCCTGCCCCAGTAGCCTGCAACACTACGGGGGCACATTCCCCCATGTCACGCTGTTGCGTCCATGGCCCGCCGGCACCAGACCGGCCGACATCCAGCGCTGCTACCCGGCGGGACATGCCAGCGGGGGGTTTGCACTCATGTCCCTGTTCTTCCTCTTCAAGCGGCGCCGCAACCGCCGCATTGCCCTGGTGGCGGCCATCACCACCGGCTGGGTCATCGGTATCTACAAGATGCTGATCGGTGACCACTTCCTGGGGCACACCATGATCAGTATGTTGCTGGCGTGGCTCCTTATCCTTATCGTCGCACGACTGGTGCGCCACCCCGTCACCCTCCCCACGGGCAGCGAACTTTCGCCCACGCCGGTACAAGTCCGTAGTACGCAACAGTCCTCACTCGCGGCCGAGCTCACGCGGCTACGCGGCCGTTAAGACGAACCTGTACTCTTCAGGACGGAACGGGGCGGGGTTTCGGTTCAACCGGGTCGCCATGCGTGACCCGGGTTTCCATGAACAGTCGGGATCCGCTCGGCGCGAAAAAAGTCTCGCCGCCTCGCAACCGGTCTCCTGGAACGAACTCTCAACCGCGTTCGAACTCGGTCTCGATGATCTCGCCGTTGGTGGCGACGAATACCGCCGTGGTATTCGGCATGCGCGCCAGGATGTAGGCGGCCATCATGGTGGCAAGGTTTGGATTATCGTTGGACAGCGCCGTGAGCAGCTTGTCGGCGACGATCTGACAGCGCTGTTCGACGGTCGGCGCCTCGACCCAGAAGCGTCCCATCTGCCAGCCCTTGTCCATGTCCCTGTCCATTTTGTCGAACAGTGCCACTGCCTCGGTGAGCACGTCCTCGGGCACGTTGACCGGAAAACTGTCTTCACCCACGACTACATTCAGATTCATCATCACTTCCATTGCCGCCTGCGCGGTCACCCATCACAACGGCCGCCATTGTAACAAAGGCCCCCTGTCGCCTCATCCCTGCCCCGGCTGCGGGTATGGCGCGCAGACCGCCTCCGTAACGTGGTTCGTCGGGTGGTTCAGGGAACAGGCGGGCACTGCACCAACGGTGCCGGCCCCTCCGGCCGACCCTTCTGGATGGTAAAACGATCCCCGATGCTGCCATCATGCTCGATGAACTGTGCAGTGAGGGTCTGGCCATCGACGTCGATGAGCAGTGAGCCCATGGCGTGACGCGAAACCGCCATGGCCGGATGATCCAGCGGACCGTCGTCCAGGCGCGAGGACGAACCCACCACCGCGTAGATCGTCCCATCGAGACCACCGCCCGCAGGCATTGCCCCCGTGCGCCGCTTGAGGTAACGGTAATACCGCCCTTCCACCGCGCCCTGCAGGGCCAGCGTCGGGCGCCAGCTCTGACTGTCACCGTAGTGGCAGGCCATGAGGTGGCTGCGCTCGTACATGTGGCTGTGACCACTCAACACCAGGTCCACACCGCCGCGCTCCAGCAATGGCACCACCTGTTCACGTACACGCCACATGCGTCCACCGGAGTCCTGTGGTGAATCGGAGTCATGGGAACCGCGTGAGTAGGGCGGGTGATGCATAACGGCGATGACCCACGGACGCTGGTTGGCGGCGAGATCGCGTACCAGCCAGTCGAGCATGGCGCTGTCGGAAGACAGGTCACCCTCCTGGGTATCGACAAAGACCACGTGCACGGGCCCGTTGTCGAAGGCGAAGTAGTGTTCGCTGCCCGAGGGCACGCCGCCTGCCTCGCCCCGGCGGGGAAGATCGAACAGCTCGAAGAAGGCCCAGCGGCGCGCATCGTGATTGCCGTAGGCCGGCCAGAAGGGAATGTTGCGCAACAGATCGGCGAAGGGATCGAACAGCGCCGCCTGGAACTGCGCCATGCTGCCGGAGCGATAGGCATTGTCGCCGGTGGTGAGCCAGGCGTCATACAGTGCCGGCGAGGCACGCAGGTGGGCACGCGCCCAGTCGCGTGCCGCCCGGGCCACCGCCTGCTGACCTTCGCCGGGCTGCCCCATGTCGCCGGTAACCCACAGGCGACGCGGCAGGACCGCATCGCCGGGGGTACCGGGAGCGGCGGTGGAAGGCCAGGCCGGCGCGGTGATGAACCAGAAATCGTTGCCGCCACGGAATACCGTATCGGCGGTGCCAACGCTGTAGAAATAACGTGTCCCCGGCGCAAGCCCGGTGAGGCGCACATGGTGATCACTCACCGCACCGATCTCGGCCACCTGCGCGTCGAGGCGATCCGGTGCCGTGCCATATCGCACCACGCCGCGCGCCGCCTCGACGGTGTGCCAGCGCAGGGTGACGCCCTGGCTGCTCATGCTCTGCAGGTAAGGCTCGCGCACGCCGTCGTACTGGCTGTCGCTCCACACCACCACCAGGCGGCCAAGACCGTAGGTCAGCACGAACAAAACGAGAAAGACGACGAGACGTTTGAGGTACCAGGCGAGGGGACGACGCATGTTTCAATCCGATGTGGAAATGGGGAAAGCCGGAAGTTTACGCGTCACCGCGAGGAACGACGTGCCGGCACCAACCCCGGGGTATACCGCCCGTGGCACCGGGGATGGCTGCATGGCGCTCGCAACGACCTGCATGGCGAAAACTTCGGGGCTTCCATGACAACAGGGCTTGCCCTGCACGATACCGGAAAAGCCCCCCGGCTGCATCCCGGTGGACGGCCCCGCCGGTCCCCCTCAGCCCGGAGTGACGCGACGGGACAGCGACACGACACGGGCGACCGGCAACGGCATGATATACTGCCGCCCGAATCCGAACCCGTACGCCAGAACGCAACGACCCACCATGCCCCGACTTCTCAAGCTGACCCTGTTTGCCCTCCTGCTCAACCTCGGCCTCATGTTGCTGCTGCGGGTGATCTTCTGGTGGTGGTTCCGCGATGCCGGCGATCCGCTCAGCACGGCGGACCTGGCGCAGAGTTTCTATCTCGGCAGCAAGTTCGATCTGCGCCTGGTGCTGCTGCTCCTGCTGCCCCTGCTGGTGCTCGGCACCAGCGCCCGCTTCGCCCCCTTCGCCGGGCCACGCCGCGCGCGTGCCTGGGCGGCATACCTGAGCCTGGCGGTCATCGCGCCGCTGCTGGTCTACCTGCTGCACATGGGCTACTACGCCTACCTGCACAAACCGCTCGATGCCACGGTGCTGCGCTTTGCCGCCAACCCTCTCATCTCGGCAACCATGGTGTGGCAGTCCTATCCCGTCGTGTGGGGCGGGCTGGGCGTGGCGATTTTCGCGGTGGTGATCTATCGCCTGCATGCGTGGGCCATCGCGTACTTTGCCGAGGCACCGGCGGCCGGTGGCTCGCGACGACGACGCCTGGCGCTGGGCACCGGCGTGGCCGCGCTGGTACTGTTTGGCCTCTACGGGCAGATCTCCTGGTACCCGCTGCGCTGGAGCAACGCCTTCTTCAGCACGCACGCCTTCGCCGCCGCCGTGACCGTCAACCCCACGCTGCACTTCTTCTCAACATTGAAAAACCGTCGCCTGAATTTCGACACCGCGGCGGCGCGCGCGGCCTACCCGCGCATGGTGGATTTCCTCGGCATCGATGCGCCCGACGTGGCGGCCATGAACTACCTGCGCACCGTGACACCCGCCGGCAACCTCGCCGCGCGGCGACCCAACGTGGTGCTGGTGTTCCTCGAATCATTCGCCGCCTTCAAGACCGGCATCTACGGCAACCCGCTCAAACCCACGCCGCACTTCGATGAACTGGCGCGCGGCGGTCTGTATTTCGAGAACTTCTACGTACCCCAGCCCGGCACGGCGCGCTCGGTATTCACCCTGGTCACCGGCATCCCCGACCCCGAGATCGTGCGCACCGCCTCGCGCAACCCGCTGGTGGTGGATCAGCACACCCTCCTCGCCGAGTTCAAGGGCTACCAGAAACACTATTTCCTCGGCGGCAGCGCCAGCTGGGGCAACATCCGTGGCCTGCTGACGCGCAACATCCCCGGTCTCGTCATCCACGAGGAAGGCAGCTACCGCTCACCGCGCGTGGACGTCTGGGGACTGGCCGATCACAACCTCTTCCTCGAAGCCATCGAGGCACTCAACAGCCTCGATGACGGCCCCTTCCTCGCCGTCATCCAGACCTCGGGCAACCACCGCCCCTACACCATCCCCGAGGTCAACCACGGCTTTGCCTACGATGAGCGCGATACCGCCGAACTGAACCGTTTCGGCTTCGATTCCAGCGCCGAGTACAATTCCTTCCGTTACATGGACCACAGCATCGGTGTGTTCATGGAACAGGCCCGTCAGGCACCGTGGTTCGACAACACGGTGTTCGTCTTCTTCGGCGATCATGGCCTGCCCGGGCGCGGCGAACACATGTCCGCCGCCGATGTGCAACTGGCACTCAACACCATTCACGTACCGCTGGTGATCTACGCCCCCGCCCTCATTCCCGCACGCCGGGTGGAACGCGTCGCCAGCGAGCTGGACGTCCTGCCCACGGTGGCCGGGCTGGTATTGCCCAGCTACCGCAATACAACGCTGGGGCGTGACCTGCTCGATCCGCGCTTCAAGGACAGCGCATTTGCCTTTACCATTCTCAACAGCCCCAACCCCGACATCGGGCTGGTTGGCGAAGGCTTCTATTTTCGCGGCAAGGCGGACGGCAGCAGCGAACGCCTGCACGCCCTCGGCAGCACGACACCGCGCGAGGACGTGGCCGCGGTGCATCCGGCGCAATACGCCCGCATGAAGCAATTGTGCCGGGACATCTACGAAACCGCGCGCTACATGCTCTACCACAATGGCGGCTACCGGCAGGCGGCAGCAGAAGGGCAATAATGTTGCGCACAACTGACAGGACAGCACGATGAAGGTACTGGTGATCGGCGGCGGCGGACGCGAACACGCCCTGGCATGGAAGGCGGCGCAGTCGCCCGAGGTGGAGACCGTCTACGTGGCGCCCGGCAATGCCGGTACGGCGGCCGAGCCGGGGGTGGAGAACGTCGCCATCGGCGCCGAGGACATCCCCGCCCTGCGTGACTTCGCCCTGCAACAGCGTGTGGATCTCACCATCGTCGGCCCCGAGGCGCCACTGGTGGCGGGGATCGTCGACACCTTCGAGGCCGCCGACCTGCGCTGCTTTGGCCCGCGCCGCGGCGCGGCACAACTGGAGGGCTCCAAGGCCTTCACCAAGGACTTTCTCGCCCGCCACAACATCCCAACCGCCGCCTATGCCAACTTCACCGACATGGCCGCGGCACTGGACTACCTCCACGAACAGGGCGCGCCCATCGTCATCAAGGCCGACGGCCTGGCGGCCGGCAAGGGCGTCATCGTCGCCATGACCGAGGCCGAGGCCGAAGCCGCGGTACGCGACATGCTCGCCGGCAACGCCTTCGGTGAAGCCGGGCACCGGGTGGTCATCGAAGAGTTTCTCGAGGGCGAGGAGGCCAGTTTCATCTGCATGGTGGACGGCGAGCACATTCTGCCCATGGCCACCTCCCAGGACCACAAGCGCATCGGCGAGGGTGACACCGGCCCCAACACCGGCGGCATGGGCGCCTACTCCCCCGCGCCGGTGGTCACCGCCGAGATCCATGAGCGCATCATGGACGAGATCATCCGTCCTACCGTGCACGGCATGGCCGCCGAGGGCAACCCCTACACCGGCTTCCTCTACGCTGGCCTGATGATCGCCCCCGACGGCGGCCCGCGCGTCATCGAGTACAACGTGCGTTTCGGCGACCCCGAGACCCAGCCCATCATGCTGCGCCTGCAGTCGGACCTGGTGGCCCTGTGCCAGGCGGCGCTGGACGGCAAACTGGACGAGGTGGAGGCCCGTTGGGATCCGCGCGCGGCGCTGGGCGTGGTCATGGCCGCCGGCGGCTACCCGGGCGACTACCGCAAGGGCGACGTCATCACCGGCCTGCCGGCCCACCCCGACGACACCGGCCCGGATGCACGCATCTTCCACGCCGGCACGGCGCTCAAGGACGGCCAGGTGGTCACCAGTGGCGGCCGGGTGCTGTGCGCCACTGCCCTTGGTGAGACCGTCAGCGCCGCCCAGCGCGCCGCCTACGCCCTCGTGGACGGCATTTCCTGGCCCGACGCGGTCTGGCGCCGCGACATCGGCTACCGCGCCATCGCGCGCGAAAAGGCCAAATAAAAGCTCTTCCCGGTTAGCGACTACTTACTTTCCCTTTCCCCGCCGGGCCGCGACCGGCACGGGGAGACACAGGCGCGCCATTTCATTAGAATACGCGGCTCATTTTCGCCAAATAAGAACAACAGCACCGGCACCAGTTTCCAGTACCGCCCGCCAGGCCACCCCCCATGGGGTCCCGATGCCGGCGTGCGGCCCGAAGGGACAGATTTTGGCTTTGCGAGACAATTTTTAAGGAGCACAAACGATGTCAGTGAAACACCCCATTATCGCCGTCACGGGCTCGTCGGGGGCGGGTACCACCACGGTCAAGCGTGCCTTCGAGCACATCTTCTTCCGCGAGAAGATCAACCCGGTCATCATCGAAGGCGACAGCTACCACCGCTACAACCGCGCCGAAATGAAGGCCGCCATGCAGGAAGCCGAGAGCAAGGGCAACCGCTACTTCAGCCACTTCGGCGAGGAAGCCAACCTGTTCGAAACCCTCGAAGAGACCTTCCGCACCTACAGCAAGACCGGCACCTGCAAGCGCCGCTACTACCTGCACAGCGACGACGAGGCCGCCGAGCACAATGCACGCCTCGGCACCGACCTCAAGCCGGGCGAGTTCACCCCCTGGGAAGACATCGAGGGCGGCACCGACCTGCTGTTCTACGAAGGTCTGCACGGCCTGGTCAAGACCAAGAGTGCCGACGTCGCCGGCCAGGTGGACCTGGGCGTGGGCGTGGTGCCCATCGTCAACCTCGAGTGGATCCAGAAGATCCACCGCGATGCCGCCGAGCGCGGATACTCCGCCGAGGTCATCGTCGACACCATCCTGCGCCGCATGCCGGACTACGTGAACCACATTACTCCGCAGTTCTCACGCACCGACGTCAACTTCCAGCGCGTCGCCACGGTGGACACCTCCAACCCGTTCATCGCACGCGACATCCCGACGCCGGACGAGAGCTTCATCGTCATCCGCTTCCGCAACCCGCAGAAGTTCGGTGTGGACTTCCCCTACCTGCTCAACATGATCAACGACTCCTTCATGTCGCGCCCCAACACCCTCGTGGTACCGGGCGGCAAGATGGGCTTTGCCATGGAGCTGATCCTGGGGCCGAAGATCCAGGAACTGCTGGAGAAGAAGAAAAAGGCGAAGTAAACCCGCCGGGTTTGTCGCGAAAGAGAAAGGCCGGGTCCCTCAGGGGTTCCGGCCTTTTTGTTGTATAAGTGGCAGGTGAATACGATCACTGTTCACATATTCTGTATCTTTCTGTATTAACGACCAAGCTTGTTGAAACGCTGGTTTTGAAAATGCCGTTTCCATGCCGCCTTTCCATATTGCCCAAAGGTCTTTATCTACGAACCCCTTTTTGTAGAGCGTATATTCTTCAAAGCAAAGATCTAGATACGCCCTCATATACCTCATTGTATTGTCTTTAACTTCTTCAGAATTGATTGCATCAAGCAGGAAATCATTTCTGTTTATATTCTCTGGGAAATTTAGAACTATCTCTTGATACCTCTTTGTATATTCAATGAAGTTCTGTAATTTCAGCTGTTTCCTGGTGGAACGAGACTGAAGTATTAGACTACGATTGCGACCACTGCTGTTCCTGACGCAATTAAATTACCTATACCATTTGCATCAAGGCTTATAAACCAATTGTATATCGATGAACACATTCTTCTGGATTTTTGGCGCTAACGACCAAGCTGTGCGGCGCAAACGGAGCGCAGCGTAGCTTTTTGGGGTCCGAGTTTATGGCATTGTTAGGCGACTTCACTGCTATATTCTGTTCTTTTCCACGAGCCTTCTATAATGCTCTCCTAACGCGGTAAGCCGACATGATTTACTTTCCATGGCTGCATTCCACATATGTGGCGCACCCTCAGGAACGAGCAGATTCAGACGATTGTATTTTTGCAGTATTGCAAACTTACGGGTGTTTTCTGGATCAGGCAGCGGCATACCTGTATCACGCCCTTTCATTTCTGGCTCGAATGTTGGGTCCAACTTGAACGAGAAGCCTGGGGAGGGAAAAAACTCTGTAATAAGCCTTAATTGTTCTATTGGGATAGGGGGGCTAGACTTTCGCAATGACACAAACTGCTTTACGTTTGTTTTGAATACTGGGCGTTGTTCCCATGCGCCCAAAGATTGGTCAATGTGCGCATAAACGCTACCTGGCGTAATATCACCAGTAAGGTTTGCTGCACTACCATTGAGAGCATCCACGAAAAGGGTGGTAAATACACCTCTGCCATTTTCTTCTGTAGCATATTGGTCTTTCGTAGATGCAGTAAGAACCGTGAGGCCTTCAGATAGGGTGGCGAGTTGACCTCCTTGTGGTGGAGTTCCGGCGATACCGGAATGACAGCTATCTAGCACTATTACCTTGTTTTTGGCTGGCGAAGCGTTAGCTAGTGCAAGTATTTCTGACAATGAAACACCCTCGTCTCCACGACGTGAATCTGATGCCAGTAAATATCCACCCGTTGCCTCAATATGGCCATGACCAGCAAAATACAGCAACGCTATTTCTGCATCAGCATTGAATAGTTGCTCAATCTGATCCTTTAACTCTCCACGCTTCACTTGCTCATTGGCATCAGTACCTACCAACATACGGCAGTCAAAGTTGACCGCACCTCCATCGTGCCTTTCTAGGACTGCCTTTACTGAGTGAGCATCATTAACGCACCCGTGTAAAGAGCCGCCATGCTCGTAGTAATTGATACCTACCACAAGTGCAATTCTCATAATTAGTGCCTTCCTTACAAACTATCGATGAAGTCTTCGATCGCCTTCCAAGTCCAAACAACAGTTCGAACACCTTGAACATTTGTTCTATCATCTGTGTAGGCCCAGATGCCCAACACCTTTTTTCCTTCTTCTCTAGCGCAAGCAATTTCCCATTTTTGGCCACTTGAGCTAAGGGAATTCTTGCTTATAAGTGCAATTACCCCATCTGATCGGCGAATTCGTGTTCTTACACGATCTTTCCAATTTGAATCGTATGGTTCCTTAACGGACATGTCGATATATTCAAATGGGGATTTCGTGTTTAGAGATTGACCTTTCAGAAAGTCCCGTTGCCGCTCATCTT
>DRKU01000046.1 GCA_011051615.1 Gammaproteobacteria bacterium | reverse complement strand
CGGCACCACGGTGGACGAAGTGCTCGCCGCCACCGAGCAACACCTCGCAACGCTGAGCCCACCCTCACCACGCTGCTTTCAGGGTGTGCTCGACGTGGCCGCGGTGGCCGAGACCCAGGCAGCGCGGCTGGCATGCGAGAAAAAGGAGTTTCGCCATGTCCTGCGCAAGCTCGCGGACGAAATGAAAGGGGTGCGCGAGAAACCGGGCGCACCCGATATCGAACAGCCGCGCTTCGAAACCCGCAAGCTAAGCGATCCCGATCACCCCGAGGGTCATCGCGTGGAGCTGACCTTCGATGGTGAGCCGGTCCCGGTGCCCGACATCGCGCACCGACTCACCACCTCCATTGTGCAGGACCTGGGCGAGATCCCCGATGAGTACCTCACGCCCGCCGGCGACGGTGAATACGATCCCGCGCTGTTTCGAGAAGAGGAAGAAGATCCCGATGATGTGTGGAAGGGCACCTACCACGAGAAGGGCGCCTTTCTCTACAACGAGTGGGACTACCGCCGCCAGCACTACCGCAAGAACTGGTGCGCGGTGCGCGAAAAGGATGTCACGCCCGGTGAACCCGATTTCTACCGCACCACGCTGCACAAGTACGGCGGCTTCATCAAGCACCTGCGCAAGACCTTCGAGGCCATGCGCGACGAAGACCGCCTGCTCAAGCGCCAGGTGTACGGCGATGACGTGGACATCGATGCCCTGGTGGAAGCACTGGCCGATTCACGCGACGGCAGTGAAATGTCCGATCGCCTGTTCCAGCGCATGCACCGCACCGAGCGCAACATCGCCGTGTGTTTCATGGTCGACATGAGCGGCTCCACGCGTGGCTGGATCAACGAGGCCGAACGCGAGTCCCTCATCCTGCTGGCCGAGACCCTGGAGACCCTTGGTGATCGCTATGCCATCTATGGCTTCTCGGGCATGGCGCGCAAGAAGTGCGAGATCTTCCGCATCAAGACCTTCGATGAGACCTACGGTGACGAGGTACGCGCGCGCATCAGTGGCATCACGCCGCAGGACTACACGCGCATGGGCTTCGCCATTCGCCACCTGAGCCGGATCCTCAATGACATCGAAGCACGCACACGGATCCTCATCACGCTCTCCGACGGCAAGCCCGACGACTACGACAGTTACCGGGGTGAGTACGGCATCGAGGACACCCGCCGCGCCCTCATCGAGGCGCGCCGCGCCGGCATCCATCCGTACTGCATCACCATCGATCGCGAGGCGCGTGACTACCTGCCCCACATGTACGGCCCGGCGGCCTATACCCTCATCGACGAGGTACGCAAGCTGCCACTGAAGGTCTCGGATATCTACCGCCGCCTGACCACCTGAGGCCCTGTCCCACCGGGCCCCGCCACTGGTTTCCCCCTTCCGGCTCCCGTACAATCGGAGCAACCGTCAGCCTGTTCCCGGAACCATGTATCCGCACACCCAGTTCCTCCGCCTGTTCACTATCGCTCGTATCCTGGCACGCCATGGTCTCGACGAGATCCTGGTGGAGGGCCATGTCATGCGCCCGTTGCTGTGGCTGCGCCGTGCCATGCCGTGGAACTGGTTTCGCCGCCCGAAAGGTAACCGCGGCGAGCGCATCCGCCGCACGCTGGAGGATCTGGGCCCCATCTTCGTCAAGTTCGGCCAGATCCTTTCCACCCGCCGAGACCTGCTGCCCGACGACATCGCCGTGGAACTGGCCCGCCTGCAGGACCAGGTGCCACCCTTTCCTGCCGAGGTGGCCGCGCGCACCATCGAGGCCGCCTACGGCCAGTCCCTGAGTGAAGTCTTCGCCCGCTTCGAGCCGGAACCTTTTGCCTCGGCCTCCATCGCCCAGGTCCACGGCGCCACCCTGCACAGTGGCGAAGACATCATCGTCAAGGTGCTGCGTCCGGGGATCCTGCCCGTCATCCGGCGCGACATCGCCCTGCTGCACACCATTGCCGCCAACCTCGAGCGCTTCTGGGCCGATGGCCGACGCCTGCGCCCCCGCGAAGTGGTGGCCGAGTTCGAAAAGACCATCCTCGACGAACTGGACCTGTTACGCGAGGCCGCCAATGCCTCGCAACTGCGCCGTAACTTCGAGGACTCGCCCCTGCTCTATGTGCCCGAGGTGTACTGGGACTATTGCCGCAAGGACGTCCTGGTCATGGAGCGCATCCACGGTACACCGGTGGGGGATATCGAGGCCCTGCGCCGCGCGGGGATCAACTTTCAGCAGCTGGCCGAACGCGGCGTGGAGATCTTCTTCACCCAGGTGTTCCGCGACAGTTTCTTCCATGCCGACATGCACCCGGGCAACATCTTCGTCTCGCCGGAGGGCCAGTACATCGCCGTGGACTTCGGCATCATGGGCACGCTCAACCCCGAGGATCAGCGCTACCTGGCGGAGAACTTTCTCGCCTTCTTCAACCGCGACTATCGCCGCGTGGCACAACTGCATCTCGACTCCGGCTGGGTGCCGCCCGATACGCGCGTGGATGAATTCGAGGCTGCCATACGTACCGTGTGCGAGCCCATCTTCGATCGGCCATTGAAGGAGATCTCCTTCGGTCATTTCCTCCTGCGCCTGTTCCAGACCGCGCGGCGTTTCAACATGGAAGTGCAACCACAACTGGTGCTGTTGCAGAAGACCCTGCTCAACATCGAAGGGCTGGGGCGCCAGCTCTATCCCGATCTGGATCTGTGGCAGACCGCCAAGCCTTACCTGCAACGCTGGATGGCCGAGCAGATCGGCCCGCGTTCCATCCTCAAGCATCTGCGCGAACAGGCGCCCCAGTGGTTCGAGAACCTGCCACGCCTGCCCAACCAGTTACACGACTACCTGGATCGGGCCAATCGCGGTGAACTGGAATACAAGCTCGATGATGAACAACTGGAAAGCATTCATGCCGAGATCCGCCGCGCCAACCGGCGCACTGTCGGCGCCATCGTCGGCAGCACGCTTATCCTGTCGGCCACGGTGGCCTTCGTCTCCACCGCCCCGCCACTGGATACCCATGGCCTGGGTCTGTGGGAACACCTGCTGTTGCGCCTCGAAACTATCCCCCTCGCCAGCTGGCTGCTGGGTGGCCTGGGCGTGTTCAGCCTGTGGCTGATCCGGCCGGGACGGAGCTGAAGATACCTCGACAAGTCAGCGCGGGCAGCCGTTGCTTGCGGCCTTTCCACCCTCGCACCGCGCTACTGCATGGTCCCGGGCGGTTGCACCGCCATCAGTACGATCAGGAGCACCAACAGGACCAACCAGAACAGGGTGTAGAGCACCACCGACTGGCGGGCCTTCTGCTTTTCCAGCCAGGTACGCGGCTTGATACCCCGGGTGAGAAACACCAGCTTGGCGGCCAGGTTGACGCACACGATGTTGACCGCCAGCAGCATGGCTGCACCCAGTGCAAAATCATATTGCTGCCCGGCCAGCATCAGACCGATGGTCGCCGTGGGTGGCAGGATGGCCACCGCCACCATGACCCCCACCAGGGCGCTGGACAACCCCGAGGTCAGTGACAACACCCCCGCCGCACCGGAGGCCAGCGCCAGGGTCATGCCGGCGTAACCCACATGGGTACGATCCATCAGCTCGCCGCTCGTCAGGTTGAGTTTCCACAACCAGCCGATGAGGAAGGACAGGCCGAAGGCCAGCGCCAGGCCGGCGATGTTGGTGCGCAGCGCGGCCCAGAACAGGCGCGACTCACCCAGCGAGGAGGCAAAGGCCAGGGCAATATTGGGACCGAGCAGGGGGGCGATGACCATGGCGCCGATGACCACGGCGACGTTGTCCTCGATGAGACCGATGGTGGCCACTACCGTGGAGAGGATCACCATCAGCAGGTAATTGTTATCCAGGCGGCAGCCGCCCTCTATGTTCTGGTAGAGCTCCTCGCGCGTGCGCATGACAGCAGAGCGCTTTTCACCTTCTTCGTCGGGGCGCGGCAGGGTCGCCTCCACCGGCAGAATGACGATGCGCGAATCCTCGTCGCTGGCCAGTGCCTTCTGGATGACATCGACGATGGTTTGCTGCTTGGCCGGTCGCACCAGCAGGCGCACGCTGGAGCGCTCACCCGGCTCGCTGTGCACCACCCAGAAGTCGAGGATCTCGTGGTGCTCGGCGATCCCCCTCAGGGTATCGATGTGGCCTTCATCCGCGATGACTTCGATAATGCGCATGGGGCTATGATGGCAGGCCGCGGCGCATCATGGCAAGAAAAACACGGTCAACCACGGGGGGCACGGGGTACACGGGGAAATCTATGAAGATCGGTAAGCTTCACATTGGGTATCTGCGCCGTTGTGATGCAAACAATATTTCTACTGTAGGAGCGGCGCCCTCGCCGCGATGGATCTGCGCAAAATTTCGCGCCGGGGGCGGCGCTCCTACGGTATGTTTCTTGTCGTCCTGGCCAGGCAGTCCATCAATGTATGACAAGGCATTTCCTGAAAGGCTTTTCCCCGTGTCCCCCGTGCTCCCCGTGGTAAAAACTAAGCGCAGCTACGCACCAGCGGGGCTTCCACTTCCTGGCGTTTGTCCTTGCCGAACAGTACTTCGATGAGGGTGAGGGCAAAGTCCATCGCCGTGCCCGGGCCGCGTGAGGTAATGATGTTGCCGTCCACCACCACGGGACTTTCCTCGTAGTGCATGTCCTCGGTTTCGATACCTTCCAGGCTGCCCGGGTAGCTGGTGGCGTGGCGTCCGTTGAGCAGACCGGCAGTGGCGAGCACTTTCGGCGCGGCACAGATGGCGGCGATCCATTTCCGGTTGTCGTGCATGCTGGCAAGCAACTGGTGGATGCGCGGGTCGGCGTTGAGATGGTCGGCGCCGGGCAGGCCACCGGGCAGGACGATCATGTCGAAGTCACGCTGCATGGCGGTGTCGAGATCCATACCGGGTACCAGCACCATGCCGCGACTGGCGGTAACCGGCCGGTCGTCGAGCCCGGCGGTGATCACCTCGGCACCGGCGCGGGTGAGCAGATCCGTTATGGTTACGGCTTCAAGTTCTTCGCAGCCCTGGGCGAGGGGGACAAGGACGCTTGCCATGGTTCGCTCCTCCGGTTCACGGTGGTGATGTAGCGGGATACTGGCACCAGCTGAAATCCCCGGGCGGAAAGCTCGGGCAGGCGCTGTTCGAGGATACCCAGTGTCAGTGCCGTGGGATGCCCGATGGCCAGCATGGCGCCCTTCGCGTGCGCCTTGCTCAGCAGGACGTCGAACTGGTGATGAATGAAATCGGCATCCTGGAAATGATCCAGAAAAAGGTCGCGGGTGGTGGCCTCGACACCACGCTGCCGGGCGATCTCCAGCGCCACGCTGTGGTGCGTGGTGCGGCTGTCGACGAAGTACGTACCGGGGCGCTCGTGCAACACATCCATAACCCAGTGCATGGGTTGCAGGCGACGCGTCAGCAGACTGCCCATGTGATTGTTGACGCCGCGCACGTGGGGGATGGCGGCAAGGTTGTCGCGCAGGGTACGTAGAAACTCGTCACGTTGCATCGCGTCGGTAAGCCCGCCGGGACCCAGCGCCTTGCCGTTCTGTGCCTCCATGGGCAGATGCATGAGCACTTCCTTGTTGAGTGCATTGGCACGCTCGGCGAGGCGTTTCGCAAAGGGGGTATGCGGCAGGAAGGACACCGATACCGGCCACGGCAGTTCCACCGCGCGTTGCCCATCACGCAGGCGATCACCGATGTCATCGATGATGATACTGATGACCGGCGCAACGTGGATGGTCGGGGCCGGCGCCGAGGACGGGCTCGGCGCGGCCGACGCCAGACCGGTGACGCACAGCAGCAGGGCAACGAGCGCGTGGCGTTGTGCTGGTGCAGCCATGCTGCCCGACCGTGGCGCCTAGCGGTTGGCGCTCAGCAGGTACATGCCCTTGAGGACGTTGAGAGCCTCGTAAAGGAAGTAGTCCGATTCAGCCAGTGAACCGTCGGCTTTCGCTGTCTCCGGGGTCCCGGCGTCACCTTCCTCGGCGTTCTCCAGGTGGCCGGTCAGGTCGCGCTCCTTGATGGGGCCAAGTCCGTCATCCTTGCGCACGTTGACCTTGAGATCGTCCAGCACGATGTCGGGCACGATGCCCTTGGCCTGAATGGAGCGGCCCGAGGGCGTGTAATAGCGTGCCGTGGTCAGCTTGAGTGCGGTAGCATTGCCCAGCGGGACGACGGTCTGCACCGAACCCTTGCCGAAAGTCTGCTTACCGATAATGATACCGCGCTTGTGATCCTGCAGGGCACCGGCAACGATCTCCGAGGCCGATGCCGAACCACCGTTGACCAGCACAACCAGCGGTACATCATCGACAAGCTCCGCGGGACTGGCCTGATGCTTGAGATGGTTGTCTTCGGTACGCCCCTTGACGGTGACGATGATCCCGGAGTCGAGGAATACATCGGTGACTTCCACCGCGGCATCAAGCAGGCCGCCGGGGTTGTTGCGCAGGTCCAGCACCAGGCCCTTGAGGGCGGCACCGTTTTCCTTCTCCAGCTTGCGAATGGCGGCCTTGAGTTCGGCACCGGTGCGTTCCTGGAACTGGGTGATACGTACGTAGCCATAACCGGCTTCCAGCAGGCGGGACTTGACGCTCTTGACCTGAATGCGGTCGCGCACCAGGGTGATGGACAGCGGCTTCTCCACGCCTTCGCGCACGATGAGCAGGGTGATGCTGGTCCCCGGCTTGCCGCGCATGAGCTTGACTGCGTCATCCAGGGTCATGCCCTTGACCGGCGTATCGTCGAGCCGCACGATGAGATCACCCGCCTGGATGCCGGCACGCTGCGCCGGTGTGTCATCGATGGGCGAGACCACCTTCACGAAACCGTCTTCGAGACCGACGACGATGCCGAGACCGCCGAATTCACCGGTGGTGCCGACGCGCAGTTCCTGGAAGGCCTCACGATCCAGATAACTGGAATGGGGGTCCAGCCCGGTGAGCATGCCGCGGATGGCATTCTCCAGCAGGGTGGCATCGTCCACTTCCTCGACGTAGTTTTCCTTGATCTTGCCGAACACCTCGCTCAGCGCGCGCACCTCGTTGAGCGGCAGGCCTGCGTAGGACGGTGGCGCGGCGCGGTTGGCCAGCACGCCGTGGCCCACGGCCAGCGAGACCCCCAGCAGGAGGCCCACGACCAGCACGACCAGATTTCGGGATGAGAATTTCATTGTCTTGCACTCCCTCGGGCACGGCCACTGCTCGCCATACCGAATAATACGTTGTCAGAAAAAAGGACCCGTGATCTCCCCTCACGGTATCCGTGGCGCACTCCCGCACCACCGGCCCGGATTGCGCCATGTGGTTGATAAATCAGCGAAAAGTACCTTGGTGGTGGGCCTTGCGCTGGCACCCTGGCGGCGTGGTAACGCGTGCCGGTGCCTTACCTAAGGTATTGATATTACCCCAATCCCTCGCCGGGTACACTACCAGTTTAGACGGGTGCCGGGCGACAAGTTCACCGCGCGCACGCCCTGTCAGGGTTTTCGGCACCATTTGACGGGATTTGAGGGCTTGCCGTTGTGACGGATTTCAAAATACAGCCCAACATTGTCCTTGCCGCCGCTCTTGCCCACCGCGGCAATGATGTCACCGGCCTCCACCCAGTCGCCGGTTTCGCGCAACAGGCTCTGGTTGTTGCCGTACAGGCTCATGTAGCCGTCACCGTGATCGAGAATGATGAGCAGGCCGTAGCCGCGTAGCCAGTCGGCATAGGCCACGCGGCCACGCGCCACGGCGCGTACGTTGTTGCCCTCGGGTGCGCGGATGATGATGCCGTTCCACTTTACCCGTCCGCCGGCGCGCGTTCTGCCGAAGAGTTTTTTCACCCTGCCCACCGCCGGCCACGCCAGTTTGCCGCGCAGGCTGGCAAAGGGTTTGTGCAGGCCGGCCTCGGCGGGGATGTCGGCGAGCATTTCCTGGATCACGTTGAGGAGCTTTTCCAGCTGGCGCTCGTTTTCGATCATGTGCGCCAGTTCATCGGAACGGTTGCGCAGTTCACTCTTGAGCCGCGCCACCAGCAGCTTGCGCGCCTGGATGGTATTGTCCAGCGCCGCCTTGTCACGCCGGTGCTGTTTGAGCAGTGCCTGGAGCTTCTTCTGCGCGCGCCGGATGTCGGTCTCCACGCGAGCAAGCTTTTCCAGGTCGGCGCGTGCCTCGTCGATGCGGTGCGCGCGTGCGCGGTTGAAGTATTCGTAATAGGTGAACATACGCCCCGCCAGCGCCGGGTCTTCCTGGTTGAGCAACAGTTTGAGGTATTCCTGTCGGCCGATGATATAGGCAGCGCGCACCTGGCGCGCGAGCAGGTCACGCTGGGCCGCCACTTCCTCGCGCAGACGATTGCGATCCCTGCGCAGTTTCTTCAGGCGCTGTTTCTTCTGACGCAGGCGACGTTTGATCTTGCGCAGGTTCTGCACCAGCTTGCCGATACGGCTCTCGGTTTTCTGCAGTTCGGCACGTGCCTCGTCGTGCTCACCGCGAATGCGGTTGAGGTCGCGGCGCAACGCCTCGATGCGTTGCCTGAGGGCCTGCAGTTCCTGTTCCTTGCGCGCACGCTCTTCGGCGCTGAGTGAAGACGGCTGCGCGCTGGTGAACTGGGGAATTGCGAGCAGGACCACCAGCAGCAGGGTAGCCGCAAGGCGAAGGGGGGAGGTGGTGGGTTTGCTGTGATCCACGGTGATGTCGAAGACCGACACCCCGTGGGCGTCGGTGCTCAGGCGCTTTCCTGCAAGTCTTGCTTGAAGGATACCAGAGAACGTCCGGTCATGTCGTTGGGCTGCTCGAGACCCATGAGGGCCAACATGGTGGGCGCCACATCGGACAGGGCGCCGTGGGAATTGAGCGTCGCCGGGCGACCGATATAGAGGAAAGGCACCGGGTTGGTGGTGTGCGCGGTGTGCGGTTGACCGGTGTCGGGATTGACCATCTGCTCGGCATTGCCGTGATCGGCGGTGATCAGGATCTCGCCACCGGCGGCCTGCACGGCAGCCACCACCTGCCCGATGCAGCCATCGAGGTACTCGATGGCCTGCACGGTGGCATCGAAGTTACCCGTATGGCCGACCATGTCCGGGTTGGCGTAGTTACAGATGATGACGTCGTAGTCGCCCGAATCGATGGCGGCGACCAGCCTGTCGGTCAGCTCCGCGGCGCCCATCTCGGGTTTTTCGTCGTAGGTCCGGATGTCCGAAGGAGACGGGATCAGGATGCGATCTTCAAATTCAAAGGGCTCTTCGCGCCCGCCGTTGAAGAAGAAGGTCACATGCGCGTACTTTTCGGTCTCGGCGATGCGCAACTGACGCAGGCCCAGCTGCGAGATGTAGTCACCGAAAACATTCTTGAGACGCTCGGGCGGATAGGCCACCGGCACGTCGAACTCCGAGTTGTACTCGGTAAGGCTGACGAAGCGACCCAGTTTGGGAAAGACCTTGCGCTCGAAACCATCGAAGTCGGGCTCGATGAAGGGGCGCGTGATCTGGCGCGCGCGATCCGACCGATAGTTCATGAAGATCACCACGTCGCCGTCTTCGATCTTTACCGGCTGCTTCTCGCCCGGTGGCACGATGGCGGTGGCCTTGACGAACTCGTCGGTCTCGCCGCGACTGTAGGCCATGCCCAGACCGGTGAGGGCATCGGGCGCGGTGAACTCGGCGATCCCCTGGGTGATGAGATCGTAGGCCGCCTGGATGCGCGGCCAACGGTGATCGCGGTCCATGGCATAGAAGCGGCCAATCATGGTAGCGATGCGCCCGTGGCCCAGTTCGGTAAACTTGGCCTCCATTTTCTTCAGGGACTCGCTGGCGCTCTTGGGCGCGGTGTCGCGGCCGTCGAGGAAGGCATGCATGTAGACCTTTTCCGCGCCGCGCTTGACCGCCAGTTCGGCCATGGCATGGATGTGATCCTCGTGGCTGTGCACGCCACCGTCGGACAGCAGACCCAGGATGTGGATGGCCTTGCCGCTGCTGAGCGCGAGATCCACTGCGTCGGTCAGTGTCTGGTTGTTGAAAAACGAACCGGTCTTGATGGAGCGATTGACGCGTGTGTACTCCTGGTACACCACGCGCCCGGCGCCAAGGTTGAGATGCCCCACCTCGGAATTGCCCATCTGGTCGGCGGGCAGGCCCACTTCGGCGCCGGAACCCCGGATCAGGGTGTGCGGGTACTCACTCCAGTAGCGATCCCAGTTGGGAGTCTTCGCAGCAAGAATGGCGTTCCCGGCGGGGTCTTCCGAATAGCCCCAGCCGTCGAGGATAACCAGGACAATTGGTCTGTTTTTCAATGACATAGCGACTTTGTGTTCGTGACGGTGATCACCCGGCGGGGTGTTGGACTTATTCTAACACGAAGAGGTATCAGGCCCGGGTGACCGCCCGGGGTAGTGGATAGCCCCAAAAAACCCAGTGAAAAGTGGATTATCCGCTTCTCAAAAGGAAGATTATTGTATAATGTTTTAGTAATAAAAGGCACCGGGAAGCCGACACCCGTATCTTACGCTGGAAGCATCATCACCAACCAGACGCACGGCAGGGTTATCACATGATGAATACGGTAGAACTCTCAGATCTGATGACGCACGATGAGGATATCGACCGTGCCTCACGTTCACTGAAGGCCATGTCGCACCCGCTGCGCCTGAAGATCCTCTGCACCCTGGGTGACCGGGAGGTCAGCGTGCAGGATATCGTCGAAGCCGTCGGCACATCGCAGAGCAACATTTCCCAGCACCTTGCCATTCTACGCGACAAGGGCATCCTCGCTTCACGCAAGGACGCCAACCGCGTCTATTATCGCGTCGGTGACTCGCGCACCCTGCGCCTCATCGGCATGATGCGTGAAGTCTTCTGCACCAGCGAGTGATCGCGCCCGCCCGCCGACCGCTTCGCCACGGAACTTTTCCCACCGGGTCTTGAATCGAAGCAGGCGAACACCATATTCTCCCCGAATTCTCACCGGGCACGCGGACGCGTTCGCGGCCCATGTACAGAGGCCCCTTTGAAATGGAGCAATATCTCGAATTCGCCTCGCGGCACGTGTTTCTCGTCGGCGGCTTCTTCCTCGTCGCCGGCCTGTTGATCTACAGCTATATCGCACCGCGTTTTCGTGCCTGGAAGACCATTTCCCCGCTGGATGCCACGCAACTCATCAACCGCGAGGACGCGCTGGTGCTGGACGTGCGCGAGGACAACGAATACCAGGGCGGCCATATCGTCAACTCCGTGCACATTCCTCTCTCACTCATCGACAAGCGCATGGGCGAGCTGGAGAAATACCGGGGTCGCCCGATCATTGTCGGCTGTCGCAGCGGTTCCCGTTCGGGACACGTCTGCAGCCTGCTGAGCAAACAGGGTTTCGAAAACGTCTACAACCTCGGCGGCGGTGTCATGGCCTGGGAGAGCGCCAGTCTGCCGTTGAGCAAACGCTAGTCACACACCACAAGGAAGCGAACCATGCCTGAAGTCGTCATGTACTCCACCCTCATGTGTCCCTACTGCCAGCGCGCACGCATGTTGTTGCGCCAGAAGGGCGTCGATTACACCGAGATCCTCGTCGATCGCGAGCCCGAGTATCGCCCGGAGATGATCCAGAAAGCCGGCGGCCGCACCAGCGTACCGCAGATCTTCATCGACTCACTGCACGTAGGTGGCTGTGACGACATGTTCGAACTCGACCACCAGGGCCGGCTCGATGCCCTGCTCGGCCTGACCGACGATGTCAGCCATGGCTGACGCCCTGCACGTGGTCTGCCCCGCCTGCGGCACCATCAATCGCCTGCCGGCGGAGAAACCGGCGCAGGGCGGCAAGTGTGGTAAATGCAAGCAGCCGCTGTTCACAGGCCAGGTGCTCACACTCGACAGTACCAGCTTCGATCGCCATATCCAGCGCAACGACATGCCGGTGCTGGTGGATTTCTGGGCACCCTGGTGTGGCCCCTGCAAGATGATGGCGCCGATCCTCGAACAGGCCGCCGCCACGCTCGAGCCCAGAGTACGCATCGCCAAGGTCAACACCGAGACCGAGCAGGCGCTGGCGGCACGCTATAACATCCGCAGCATCCCGACCCTGGCGCTGTTCCACCGCGGCCAGGAGATCGCCCGTCAGGCCGGTGCCATGGATCTCCAGACCCTCACTCGCTGGATCGGGCAATATCTGTAGCCCTGTCTCGACGCGACGATTTTCGCTACCATACCCGTGCTATTTACCCATCAACCCCATTTCAGGAACCCCCATGGCCGATAAAGACAACGGTGCCGCCGAATCCACCCAGCAACTGCAGGTGGAAAAACTCTATCTCAAGGACGCCTCTTTCGAGTCACCCAATTCGCCCGCGATGTTCACCGAGGACTGGAAACCCAAGGTCCATTTCGAGCTCAATACCCAGACCAACACCCTCGACACGGATCTCTACGACGTGGTGCTGTCGGTGACCGCCGAGGTCAAACAGGACAACAAGACCGCCTTTCTGGTCGAGGTCCAGCAGGCCGGCATCTTCCGCGCCGTCGGTTTTTCCGACGAGGAGCTGGGCGGACTGCTGGGCAGCTACTGCCCCAATATGCTCTATCCCTATGCCCGCGAAGTGGTCTCGGACCTGGTGGTCAAGGGTGGCTTCCCGCCGCTCATCCTCGCACCGGTCAACTTCGATGCCCTCTACGCCCAGCACGTGGCGGCACAACAGGAAAAACAGGCCTGAGCGCCGCGCCCTGAAACCATGAACGCACCCGTCACGCCGCAACGTGTCGCCGTGCTCGGTGCCGGTGCCTGGGGTACGGCACTGGCGCTGCACATCAGTCGCAATGGTCACCCCGTCTGCCTGTGGGCACACCATGCCGAGCATGCCGAGGCCATGAACGCGGAGCGTCACAACCCGCGCTTCCTGCCCGAGATCCGCTTTCCGGACAAGCTCACCGCCAGCGGGGATCTGGCCGAGGCCATGGCCGAGGCGGACATCGTGCTGGTAGTGGTGCCGAGCCACGCCTTTCGCGCCACGCTGGCTGCCATCCGACCACTGCTGAAACCCACGCAGTGGCTGGCCTGGGCCACCAAAGGCCTGGAGCTGGAGACCCAGAAGCTGTTGCACCAGGTGGCGGCCGAAGAGCTGGGCGAGACGGTGGTGCCCACGGTGGTCTCCGGCCCGACCTTTGCGCGCGAAGTGGCGCGCGGCCTGCCCGGTGCCATTACCGTCGCTTCCACCAGCGCCGATCACGCGGAACGCATTGCCGAGATCCTGCACAACGAGCATTTTCGCGCCTACACCGCCAGTGACGTCATCGGTGTGGAACTGGGTGGGGCGCTGAAGAACGTGCTGGCCATCGCCGCCGGCATCGCCGATGGGCTTGGCTTTGGCGCCAACACCCGCGCCGCGCTCATCACCCGTGGCCTGCACGAACTCATGCGCCTCGGCCTGGCGCTGGGTGGCAGGGCCGAGACCTTCATGGGCCTTGCCGGGCTCGGTGATCTCATTCTCACCTGCACCGACAACCAGTCGCGCAACCGCCGCTTCGGCATTGGCGTGGGACAGGGGCGTGACCGCGACGAAGTGCTCGCCGAGATCGGCGAGGTGGTGGAAGGCCTCAAGTCCGCGCGCGCCGCCCACGCGCTGGCTGTCAGTCACGGCATCGACATGCCCATCGCCGAGCAGGTCTATCGCGTGCTCTACGAAAACGAGGATCCACACGATGCCGTGCGCGACCTGTTGGATCGCGAGGTCAAGCCGGAGTCGGTGTAGGTGTTTCTTCGCAAAGATGCGGCTTTTGCAACGAGATCATTTGTTTCAGATCCCCTCACCCTGACCCTCTACCCCTGCGGGGCACCGAGGTCCCTGTGGGAGAGGGGACCGGTATCCGACTTTTCCTGGTGCACCTTCCCCTCCGGGAGGGGGACAGGGGGGATCGATTCCCAGGCCCTCGCACTTCGCCACTCGCTACTGTTTTTAAGCGGCGCTCCTGCAGGGAAATGACCGGGTTTGTAGCCCGAATGAAGCGAAGTGTGTTCCGGGGGTTCGCGCTACAAACCGCATCACCGTACCTGTAAAGTATGCGAATGCCCCTGCACGTCGTCCTCTACGAGCCCGAGATCCCGCCCAACACCGGCAACATCATTCGCCTGTGCGCCAATGCGGGCGCACACCTGCATCTCATCGAACCGCTGGGCTTCGAACTCGATGATACCCGCCTGCGCCGCGCCGGACTCGACTACCATGAATTCGCCGAAGTGCAGGTGCATCGCGATCTGGATATCTTCCGCCACACGGTGCAGCCCGCACGCCTGTTCGCCATCTCAACCCGCGGACGGTGCAGTACTCACGCGGTGAGCTACCGAGACAACGATGCCCTGTTGTTCGGCCCCGAGAGCCGCGGCCTGCCACAGGCGGTGCGCGACGAGCTGGGCGAAGACCACGTGCTGCGCATTCCCATGCGCTCCGACCAGCGCAGCCTCAACCTGTCCAACGCCGTCGCCATCGTCCTCTACGAGGCCTGGCGCCAGCTGGAGTTCACGGGGGGAGGCTGACCCGCCTCGCACCTCGCCACTCGTCCCTCGACCCTTTCCCATGTAGAATTGGCGGCATGGCGTCCTCCGAAAATCCCCCTGCCGAGAATCCGCTCAGCGTCGATTTCTGTGGCCTGCAATTCGACTCCCCGCTGGTGCTGTTGTCGGGTTGCGTGGGTTTCGGCGAGGAATACACCCGCGTGAAGGGCTTTTCCAACCGTGACGTTGGCGCCGTGTGCCTCAAGGGCACGACGCTGGAACCGCGACTGGGCAACCCGCCCCACCGCGTGTATGAAACCCCGGCCGGTATGCTCAACGCCATCGGCCTGCAGAACCCCGGCGCGCGCCATGTGGTGGACACCATCCTGCCGCAGCTGGATTTCAGCGAGACGCGCTTCATCGCCAACCTCTCGGGCTCGACGGTGGAGGAGTACGCCGAGGTGGCGCGCATCTTCGACGACTCGCCCATCGACGCCATGGAGATCAACATCTCCTGTCCCAACGTGAAGGAAGGCGGTGTGGCCTTCGGCAACGACCCGGACATGTCGGCACGGGTGGTGGCGGCCTGCCGCAAGGTCACCGACAAGCCGCTCATTACCAAGCTCTCGCCCAACCAGACCGACATCGCCGAGAACGCGCGGCGCTGCCTCGAGGCCGGTTCGGACGCCTTCGCCGTGATCAACACCCTCATGGGCATGGCCATCGACGCCGAGTCCCGCGAGGCCGTCATCGGCAACAACCAGGGCGGGCTGTCCGGCCCGGCCATCAAGCCCGTGGCCCTGCTCAGGGTCCACCAGGTCTACCAGGTGTGCCGCGACCACGGCGTGCCCATCATCGGCCAGGGCGGCGTGGCCAGCACCGAGGATGCCATCGAGTTTCTCATCGCCGGCGCCAGCGCCGTCGGCATCGGCACCGCGCTGTTCTATGATCCCCTGATCTGCCCGGCCATCAATGCCGGTATCGAAAACTACCTCGCCCGCCACGGCCTGACCCGCGTCAGCCAGCTTACCGGCACCCTGCGTCTCAATACCCCTCGCCCTCGCGGAGCCGCCTGCACCGGCTAAGTGCTTGTCATTTCAGTAAAATCTCCTTAAAGCCGCGTACCGTGATGGCCGATATTCAAAATGTGCACGCTTTTTGCACAGACAGTGTCCGGGTTTCCACAACGACAAAAAAATGACGCAACCGCAACGCAAAAAGATCCGCCTCGGTGACCTGCTGGTGGAAAACGGGCTGATTACAGAAGAGCAGCTCATGGAGGCGCTCGCCTTCCAGAAGAAGACCGGTCACAAGCTGGGCCGCACCCTCATCGACAAGGGCTTCGTCTCCGAAGAACAGATGCTCGAGGTGCTCTCGCGCCAGTTGCAGCTGCCCTATATCAACCTCAAGACCTACAAGTTCGACGCCGACACCGTACGCCTCATCCCCGAGACCCTGGCACGGCGCTACCGCGTCATCGTCCTCAAGGAGCAACCCGGTGGCTCGGTGCTCGTCGGCATGGCCGATCCCACCGATATCTTCGCCTACGATGAAGTGGCCAAGACCCTCAAGCGCCCGGTAGACCCGGCGGTGGTGCGTGAATCAGACCTGCTCGGCACCATCGACCTGGTGTACCGACGCAGCGCGGAGATCTCCGAGCTGGCCGAGGAACTGGGTGAGGAACTGGCGGAGACCGATTTCGACCTGGCGCAGATGATCCAGAGCGAGGATCTGGCCAACGCGCCGGTGGTCAAGCTGCTGCAAACCATCTTCGAGGATGCCGTACAGGTGGGTGCCTCGGACATCCACATCGAACCCGATGAAAGTGTACTGCGCATTCGCCAGCGTATCGACGGCGTGTTGCAGGAACAGGTCATGAAAGAGAAGCGCATCTCCAGCGCACTGGTCTCGCGCCTCAAGCTCATGGCCGGTCTCAACATCTCAGAGCGACGCCTGCCACAGGACGGACGCTTCAATATCCGCATCAAGAAACGCAACATCGACGTGCGCCTCTCCACCATGCCCATCCAGCACGGTGAGTCGGTGGTCATGCGTCTGCTCGACCAGTCGGGTGATATGCTCAACCTTGAACAACTGGGTATGCCGGCCGAGCTGCTGAAACACTTCCGCCGCCATGTGCGCAGCCCGCATGGCATGGTGCTGGTCACCGGGCCCACCGGCTCGGGCAAGACCACCACGCTCTACGCGGCACTGTCGGAGCTGAACAATGCCGAGAACAAGATCATTACTGCCGAGGACCCGGTGGAATACCGCCTGCCGCGTATCAACCAGGTACAGGTCAATCCGCAGATCGGCCTGAGCTTCGCCAACGTCTTGCGTGCCGCCCTGCGCCAGGACCCGGATATCGTGCTGGTGGGCGAGATGCGCGATCAGGAAACCGCCGAGATCGGTCTGCGCGCTGCCATGACCGGTCACATGGTGCTCTCGACGCTGCATACCAACGATGCCATCTCCACCGTCAACCGCCTTCTGGACATGGGCGCCGAAGGCTACCTGGTGGCGACCGCGCTGGAGGCCATCCTTGCCCAGCGCCTGGTGCGCCGCATCTGCGACAGTTGCAAGGAAGACTACCAGCCCGACGTGCATGAAATGGCCTGGCTGCTGAGCCTCGACGTACCGGGCGTGGACGACATGAAGTTCTATCGCGGCAGCGGCTGTCCACATTGCAACAATACCGGCTACCATGGCCGCATCGGCGTCTTCGAACTGCTGGAACTCAATGAACAGCTTGCTGACGACCTGCGCCGCGAGGATACCAGTGCCTTCTCTCGTCATGCACGTGCCAACCGCCATTTCCGCACCATTCCGCAGCACGCCCTGGAATACGCCACGCGCGGCATCACCTCGCTGGAAGAAGTCATGCGCGTCACCGGCACCACCGAGGAAATGGAGTTGCCGCTGATGGAGATCGCCACCGACGCGGATGATGCCGAGACCCTGGCCGGCTGATGCCTGTCTATCACTACAAGGCACGCAACGCCCGTGGTGACGCCATCGAGGGGCGCCTGGAGGCTCCCTCGGTGGAGACCGTGGCCGATCAACTGCTCGGCACCGGGGTCACGCCGGTAGATATTACCGAGCAGCGTGATGAAGAGAATGCCTGGACGCGCCTGCAGGCACGCCTCACCGCACGCCGCCCCTCGCTGGATGATCTCATTCTCATGAGCCGGCAGCTCTATACGCTGTTGCGCGCCGGTGTCCCTATCGTGCGCGCCCTCACCGGCCTGGCGGAAAATACGCGCAACCCTGTGCTGGCCGAAGTACTGCATGACGTGGTACAGCAACTGGAATCCGGCCGACCGTTGTCCTCGGCACTCAATCAGCACTCGAAGGTCTTCAACAGCCTGTTCGTATCCATGATCCAGGTGGGTGAGACTACCGGTCGCGTGGATGAGGCCTTCCTGCAGCTGTCACAACACCTGGAGTCCGAAAAGGACATCCGCGACCGTATCAAGGCCGCGTTGCGCTACCCGGTGACGGTACTGGGGTTCATCGTCGTCGCCATGTTCATCATCAACATCTATGTCATCCCGCAGTTCGCCAACCTGTTCAAGTCCTTCAAGGCGGAACTTCCGCTGGCCACGCGCATACTGGTCGCCACCTCGGATTTCTTTCTCGCCTGGTGGCCGGCCATGCTGGCGGCACTGGTGATCGGCATCGTAATGTTCACGCGTTTCATCCGCACCGAGGCGGGTGAGTACAAGTGGGATCGCTTCAAGCTGAAGATCCCCTATACCGGCAGTATTGTCATGCGCGCCACGCTGGCACGCTTCGCACGCGCCTTCTCCATGACCCTGCGCGCCGGCGTGCCGCTGACCCAGTCGCTGGCGGTGGTTTCGCTGGCGGTGGACAACCGCTTCGTCGGCGATCACGTCCACGACATGCGCAACGGCGTGGAGCGCGGCGACACCCTGACGCGTACCGCGCGCGCCACGGAGATGTTCACGCCGCTGGTGCTACAGATGATGGCGGTGGGCGAGGAGACCGGTGCAGTGGACGAGCTGCTCGAACAGGTAGCCGACTTCTATGAACGCGAGGTCAATCACGACCTCAAGCGCCTGTCGGCCACCATCGAACCGGTGATGATCGTCATCATCGGCGTCATGGTGCTGATCCTGGCGATGGGGATCTTCCTGCCCATGTGGGATCTGGTCGATGCCATTCGCAAGTAGGCACAGGTCGGGACGAGGCGGGGCACGGGGCTTCACCTACCTCGAACTCATCGTGGTGATCATCATCATCTCCACGCTGTTCCTGTTCGCCGTCGACAGGCTGCTGCGCCTGCGCGTGCAGGCCGAGGCCGCGCGGCTGGCCTACACCATCGGCGGCCTCGAGGTGGCCCTGTCCATGCAGATGGCGGAAATGGCTGCACGTGGCGAGTTCCACCGCCTGCCGAGGCTGGCGGGGAAAAACCCCATGGACTGGCTACAGCAGCCGCCGGAGAACTATGCGGGTGTGGTGGACAGTGTCGAAGGCCTGACGCTGGAGCCTGGTAAGTGGGTCTTCGACCGGCGCCGCGGCGAGCTGGTCTACCGCGTGCGCTACGCGGAATATTTCCAGCCGGAACAGGGCCTTAGTACCAATGTACGACTCAAGGTCCTGCTCGTTTTCGCCGATAAGAACGGTAATGGGCGCTTCGAACGTCCCCCCGACGACCTCTATGGCGTCCGGTTACAGAACCTGACGCCCTACCGCTGGCTGGAAGAGGCTAAAAATAGCGGTTAATCAATAACTTGTAGCTTGTTTGTGGAAATTGGCTCAGTATTTGCAACATTGAGGGCCAGAGGCCGAAAAACGGCATGATTTTGACACTTGGGAGTTGAACAATGAAACGTACACAATCCGGTTTTACCCTCATCGAACTGATCGTGGTGATCGTCATTCTGGGTATCCTCGCCGCCACCATCGTGCCGCGCTTCGCCAATGTGCAGATCGAGGCCCGCAGCGCCGTGGTGCAGGGCATGGAAGCCAGCGTGCGCTCCGCCTCCTCGATGTACCATGGCATCAAGCTGGCGCTGGGCACCGCGGCCGGTACGGCCGTACCGGCCAACCGCTTCGAGGAAGTCGCCGCAGCGGTGGACGATGTCAACTTTTATCCGGCCGGCACCGCCACGGGTATCGGTGCCATCGTCAACGATACCAGCGGTGATTTCACCGTGGCCTGCGCTGGCGGCACCTGTACCTGGACCCTGAACGGTGCGCCGACTCCGGCCAACTGTGCGGTGTCCTACACGCAGGCCGGCGCCGGTGCTGCCCCTGTGATTGCTTTGCCGGGCAATCTTGGTGGTTGTTAGCTGACCAGACGTTGTTCCTGGATAGCGTGGACAGGGGTGTTGGTAACAGCACCCCTGTTTTCGTTTTCAACAGTTAGAACGTGATGCGACGATCCGCTTCCCATACAGTCCGGAACCAGCGCGGCTTCACCCTCACCGAGCTGGTGGTGGTCATCATCCTGATTGGCATCCTCGCTGCCGTGGTGGTGCCGCGACTTGGCACCCGCAGCGCCTATGATGAGCGCGTCTTTACCGACGAGCTGATCAGCACCGCACGCCACGCCCAGCAGATCGCCATGATGCGTGGCAGCGGTTATACCGTGCGTCTGACCATCGACAACAGCAACCGCTACTATGGCATTGAGCTGCGCCAGGGCGCCGGTGCCTGGCAATGGCTCAACCATGCCGACGGCAGCGCCTTTCCCATTGGCTACCCCAACATAGTCACCACGGCCCCGGCACTGGTGCAGGTAAGCTACAATGCCCTCGGCCACACGCTGGCCAACACGGCTCAGGCGGTGAGTATCAATGGCACGGTGGCGCTGTGTATCGAGGCCACCGGTTACGCTCATGGAGGCGGCTGCTGATGACCATACGGCGGGGACAGGCGGGCTTCACCCTGGTCGAGATCATCGTCATGATCGTGCTGGTGTCCATCGCCATGGTCGGTGTCATGGCCGCCTACCAGCACGCCATGCGCCACGGCGCCGATCCGGTGCACCAGACGCGCGCCCTCAAGCTCGGCCAGGCCTACCTGGAGGAGATCCTCGGTAAGCGTTTCGACGAGAACACTGGCCAGGGCGGCATACCACGCTGCAACTCCACCGATGCGGGCGCCCAGCCCTGCAGTAGCACCTTCGGTCCCGATGGCGGCGAGACACGCGACCTGTACGATGACGTGGACGACTATCACGGTCTCGATCTCAGCCCGCCCACCGATGCCAATGGCAACGCACTTACCGGCTACAATGGCTTTCGCCTGCGTGTGCAGGTGGTCAACGCCGGCAATGAACTGGCGGGCCTCAACAATGCCGACGCCAAGCGTATTGACGTGACCGTGACCACGCCGCGCGGTAACGACTTCCAGTTCAGCGGCTACCGGGTGAATTTCTGATGAGGAGAAACCCGGGCATTTCATTTTTATCCCGGCGCAAGGTTTGCGTTTGTCGTCCAGCGACGACCCGACCTGATTCAATCGCGCCGGGGCGGCGCTCCTACGGGGG
>DRKU01000045.1 GCA_011051615.1 Gammaproteobacteria bacterium | reverse complement strand
GTTGGCCTCGTCGATGTCTCAGCATGTCGGCAGTTTCACCGCGAAATGATACCCGCTTGCCGCCATGCCCTCGCGCGCATAGAAACGATGGGCGTCCCTGCGCTGCAGGCCCGAGTCCAGGTGGGGCCGCAATGCCTGCATCACCGGGAAGCAGGCGGCAATTTCATCGTCGGTGGCGGCGATGCGGATGTTCAATTCTTTCCTGTCACTGTAAACGTGGTCTGTCAATTGACGGCATTGCTCAGCGCGTAAAAGTCGCCTTGACGCGTTTTGATACCAGCATATAGGGTACCCAGATGACTACTGTAACCAGTGAGCGAATCAACTCGCTCGCGGTTTCGGGATCGAACATGGGCTCATCGGGCAGAACAAGCTTGATGGCCATGGCGTCGAGGGCAATGAACACGAGGCTGAAAACGGCAATGCCGATATACCATTTCGGGAAGGCTGCCTTGCGGCTAAAAAACAACGCCAGCAGTATCCCCGAAGCTGCCAGCAGGAGGAGATTCAGCACCATTTCTGCACCGATAATGGTCGCCAGCAGCGGATGATAGGCGTCGTTTCCCGGTGTCGTCAATGCGTCCCATGCTCCCTCACGGAAAATGGGCGGGTAGGTTTCAAGCAGGAATTTTGCGATCCGTATTGGCGTGAATACCACTCCTATGGCCACCAGGATGAGCCAGCCGCCGATACCTTCCAGTTCGTTTTTCCCTTCCGTCATTCTATTGCCGCCTGAAATCGATTAGTCAGAGAGATTCCGGGCCGTTTAAACACACACCGCCCTGAACGCGCCGAGGGTGATTACCAACAATGAGCCCGAAAGACAGAGAAATTTCAATGCCGTGAAATAACGCGACACGGCCGCCAGGCGTGGCACATCGCCGCGAAAGGTAAACGCCATGCCTGCAATCATGAAATTTTCCACCAGGTCCGCCAACCCGCCGATGACGGGCACCCACACCAGCCAGCGAGCATTTTCCGGTGGAACCACGTGAACGAGGAGTATGGCGAAAAACGACACGTAGACGAAGGGGAACAGCAAGTCGAGCGAGATTTCCGTATAGCCGTAAAACTTCAGTTTTCCCCTGCGTTGCAACTCTGTAAATAGTTCCCATGCAACAGCCGGCGAATACTGGAAGCGTCCATCGAGCAGTTTCAGATCGGCACCAATTTTCCTGCCGCGCCACTGGAAACCCGCCACACATGCCACCAGCAGGCTGAAAAACAACGCGAATACGGCCCATGTCCCATATGTAAGAAAAAAATCGGCGATCACCCTGAACCCTCCACCCGATAGCTAGTCCTTTCCCGTACCGTGTTTGGACAGGCGATCAAGATATATTGCCGACGCGAACAGAACAACCGAAAGAAAATAAATCCATGCCCAATAGCGCGACCAGAAATTCTGCTCCAGCACCGATGCCAGCGAGTCCCTGAAACTGCTATTCTCGATAAAACCCTTACCACTTTTGGCCAGAGCAAGGAGATCACTGGCGGCCGCCTCGTACAGGGAGGTACTGATTTCCAGCGATTTGTACATGAAGAATGCAAACGCCAGGTAGACCAACGTGGCAATAATGCGCGGCCATAGCGCATGCCGCTTGCTCTTGGTGACCAGCCAGCCGACAACCGCGGTATTGATCGTGACGAACACCTGCCACGACAGATTAACCCGGTTACCCAGTTCCATGGTCGCATTGAAGAGGTTTACGATATCGTCCATGTGGCCATGCTCAATGTACTCATAATCGCTCGAATCAAAACTATCCTGGTTTTTCTCACTGGCTCGCGTCGATGGTTTCGAGCGCGCGACGTCGAAACTCCAGTGGTGCATCGATATTAGGAATGGGCGTCCGTCCACCCCCGGTGCCGGTGACGATCAACGTGCCAAAATCGAAAAGACGCCCAAGGATGCTCTGGTCGACGACGAAGCTTTCTACCTGGCTGTGATTCATTTCCATGGTATTGCGGCGGATCAATCCCATCTTGGCGATCACCCGCCGCGTGGTCACCGCCAGCTCGGTGGTGAGCTTGGTGATCAACGCCTTGAGCAGGGTCCAGAGCGCGAACAACAGGATCAGCCCGCCTGCACCCAGGGCGATATAACGGTATTCCCCGCTGAGCCCCCACAACACGATAACGGCGATCCCGAGCGCCGCCTGCAGGATCCCCGGCAGCAGGATCAGCCAGTGAATGTTCGCCTTGTAGACGACCTCCTCGCCGTCCATGAGATTGTTTTCTACGTAGCCCATGACATGCCTCTTTTGCAACAACCGGCATTCGAACCAGATGCCTTGTCATCCAGAACCTGGCGGCTTTTTTGTATCAGTACTTCCCACATCGGGAAAAGCGCGCCAGATGGCCGTGCGCAGGCCTCTTGCACCCAGCACCAGCCACAGCCCCATCAGGACCTCGACCACGGTGGCAATAATACTTGCCCTGGCATCTATATCTAATCCATACCAGCCGCCATAGGTTTCAGCTGCATTCACAAACACAAACCAGTATATGGCGTCGGAAATCGCATTCGTGAGCACCCACAGGCCCATAAGCACGAAGCCAATAATGGTAATTCTCTCCAAGTTAACAGGCGTGGAATTACTCTGTTCGGCCGGCAGCAACTTCCCTGCTGTCGTCATCGGAAAAAACCACAACACCAGGCACACCAGGAAGACGACAATGGCAACTATGGCGCTGTAGATGACAGCACTCACGTTGATGGCTTCCCCCTGGCCCAGCCAGAAAAGCAGATTCATGAGCTTGTCGATGGAAAGGACAAACAGGAATATGGCGAAAAGCCTGACTCCGAGACCGATGATTTGTTCATTTGACATAGCTCCATCCCTAGAAAATCATTTGTGCTGACTATCAGTTGTAGCCGAACTCTCTTATTGTCGTGAAGGCGTTATTACTAGCGCACTCCCTATTTCTCCTGCTTATTTTTGTTTATTGACCCCAACACTTCTTCCTCCATTTCTTTTTTCATTTTTGAGTATGTTTTATAGGCGGGAGCTACAATAGAAATAATAACCCCTATGGCTAGCCAAATAGCCACAGCAACAAAGAAACTGGACGATAAAAACCACACATCACCTACGTTGTCTTGAGGCCTGATAGAGGCAATACTTCTGTCAGACTTGATTTTTACCATCTCCGGCTCTATAGGCTTGCCTGAGATGGAAAAAGAGATTTTAATGGTTTCATTCCGCCTAATCCTGTCAAAACCCCCTAAAATATTTTCCTCAACTGAATCAAGGTTGAAAGGAGGAATTGATTGAAACTCCCCCTTCATTATTGGCCGATCAATTACTATCTTAATATTAGTAGCTGGTTCCCACCCTTCGTTACTTATCTCCAGATTTTGGTAAATCACATCCCCAAAATAGGCGGGATCACTAACATCAAAGATCAATTCTTCTTCCTGCCAGTACTGGAACCAAATCGAGCTGACAAATCCGAGAAAAGCGCCAGCGATCAGGACAAAAAATTGTTTCATTTCTAACTAAAAAGACCGAGCCAGGGGCGCGTAGACAAGGCAAAGGGATTTTCGAGGCGCGGACTTTACGTGTTGGTAAATGAGCACCGAGAAAATCCCTTGCATAATTATCCCCTCACCCTGGCCCTCTACCCCCGCGGGGCACCAAGGTCCCTGTGGGAGAGGGGTCGGTTTGTAAGAGCAAGCGAGGGAGTCGCAGGCAAGGCGCGGTGCTTTCTGAAAAGCGGAGCGTACAGGTAGTACGTGAGCATTTTCAGAAAGTGCCGCAACGCCGCATGCGGATTACTCGCGCCGCTCTTAGCCGCATTTGCTGTCGCCGCAATTAAGACAGGTCATACACCCATCCATCTTGACCACGGCTCTGGTGCTGCACTTGCCACACAACTGGGCGCCGGCAGGGAAGCTGCTGTCTTCGTCCTCGGCGAGCTTGCTTTCGTTGGCTTTGGTGGATTTTTCAAACTGCTCGCGTTTCTCGGCAATGAGTTTCTGCTGGTGCTCGTCGAGACCATCGTCCTTGAGCATACCGATCATGCGCAGGTGGCATTCGATGGCGTCGCCGATCTCGGCGATCAGCGAGGGCATGTACTTGCCGCCCTTCTTGAAGTAGCCGCCGCGCGGGTCGAAGACTGAGCGCAGTTCTTCCACCAGGAAGGTGACGTCACCGCCCTTGCGGAAGACGGCGGAGATGATGCGCGTCAGTGCCACGATCCACTGGAAGTGGTCCATATTCTTGGAGTTGATGAAGATCTCGAACGGGCGACGCAGTTCGTGCTCGGTGTCGGGGTTGAGCACAACATCATTGATGGTGATATACAGGGCATGCTCGGACAGCGGGGTTTTCACCTTGTAGGTGGAACCGAGCAGCATTTCCGGCCGCTCGAGTTTTTCGTGCATGTGAATGACATCGGCGCTGCCGCCTTCTACCGCCTTTTCTGCTTCCTGCGGCGCAACTTCGCCCTTAGCTTCGGGCTCATCGTCTTTCGCAACTTCATAGCCGACGATTTTGGAGTCGATCTTGATTGCCATTGTTCCGGTCCCCTTAAAACCTCGTTGGTTTCGTACTGGTCGTCACCGATCTCGTCGAGATCCAGTTCCATTTCATACATCGGTCGTGCCATGAACGGTACTCCTGGTGACGCGTGTTACTGCTGTACTACTGTGGGAAGCCGAACCCTTATTGGCGTCCACCCTTCCCGGAAGCTTTAATCCCCTGTTGTGGCCCAAGCCTGCAATCGCGCCGGGGCGGCGCTCCTACAACTTCTCGCGGTCCCGGCTGTCTATCGCGCCGGGGCGGCACGCCTGCAACTTCTCGCGGTCCCGGCTGTCTATCGCGCCGGGGCGGCGCTCCTACGACTTCTCACGGTCCCGGCTGTCTATCGCGCCGGGGCGGCGCGCCTGCAACTTCTCGCGGTCCCGGCTGTCTATCGCGCCGGGGCGGCGCGCCTGCAACTTCTCGCGGTCCCGGCTGTCAATCGCGCCGGGGCGGCGCGCCTGCAACTCCTCACGATCCCGGCTGTCTATCGCGCCGGGACGGCGCGCCTACGTCCTCAGGTGCATTAAATGGGGCGAAAATCGCGGAGAAACACTGCGGCGTTGGTGTTGTTCTTGGCGCCGTGGTGTATACCCCATCTCCGCGATATCACCGCCCTCCGGTTGAGCAACTGACAAACTGATGCTCCTGAGCCTTACTGCAAACCATTCCCTGCAGAAGTGCCGCCCGCGACAGCCTCCTACAGCTTCCCGTAATAGCCTTCCTTGAGGGCATCGAACAGGTTCGCGGCGGTGTGCACCTCGCCGTCGTATTCCACTTCTTCGTTGCCCTTGAGTTCGATCACCGAGCCGTCTTCGAGCATGAAGCGGTAGGTGGTGTTCTCCAGGTCTTCCTCTTTCACCAGCACACCCTGGAAGGCCTCGGGGTTGAAGCGGAAGGTGGTACACCCCTTCAGCCCCTGCTTGTAGGCGTAGGTGTAGATCCCCTTGAAATCCTCATAGGGATAGTCCGTCGGCACGTTGGCGGTCTTGGAAATACTCGAATCGATCCACTTCTGCGCCGCGGCCTGCATGTCCACATGCTGCCTGGGTGTCACATCATCGGCAGTAATGAAGTAGTCCGGCAGTTTTTCATTCTCCGCTTCGGCAAACGGCATGGCATCGGGGTTGATCAGCTGGCGATAGGCCAGCAGTTCGAAGGAATAGACGCCAACCTTTTCCTTGGTCTTGCGCCCTTCGCGGATCACGTTGCGCGAATAGTGGTGCGCAAAGGAGGGCTCGATGCCGTTGCTGGCATTGTTGGCCAGTGACAGGGAAATCGTGCCGGTGGGTGCAATGCTGGAGTGATGTGAGAAGCGACAACCGACCTCGGCCAGTTCGTTGACCAGTTCGGGCTCAGCCTCGGCCACCTGTTGCATGTAACGGCTGTATCTGGCGTGCAGCACCTTGCCCTGCACCTTGTCGCCCACCTTGTAGCCGTCGCGCTTCATCTCCGGGCGCTTGCGCAACATCTCTGCGGTGACGTCGAAGACCTCGTCCATGATGGGCGCGGGCCCCTTTTCCCTTGCCAGTTCCAGGCCCGTACGCCAGCCGGCCAGCGCCAGCTCGCGTGATACCTGCTCGGTAAAGGCCACCGCTTCTTCGGAACCGTACTTCTGGCGCAACATGGTGACGGTGGAACCCAGTCCCAGGAAACCCATGCCATGGCGGCGCTTGTTCATGATCTCGTGGCGCTGCTCGGCCAGTGGCAGGCCATTGATCTCCACCACGTTGTCGAGCATGCGGGTGAAAATGCTCACCGTCTTGTTGAACTCGTCCCAGTCGAAACGCGCCTTGTCGGTGAAGGGATCGCGCACGAACTTGGTGAGGTTGATGGAGCCCAGCAGGCAGGAACCATAAGGCGGCAAAGGCTGTTCTCCGCACGGGTTGGTGGCGCGGATGTTCTCGCACCACCAGTTATTGTTCATCTCGTTGATCTTGTCGATGAGGATGAAACCCGGCTCGGCGAAGTCGTAGGTGGAGGCCATGATGACGTCCCACAGGCGGCGCGCGCGGATGGTCTTGTAGACCTTGCAGGCCACGAGACCGGCGTCGTCGGTGATGTAGTTGGCCTTGATGGGCCACTCGCGCCACACCACCTGTTCGGGATCATTGAGATCGAGCCCGTCGGTGTCGGCTTCGTCCCCGGTCACCGGGAAGGCCAGCTTCCAGTCCCCGTCGGCCTGCACCGCTTCCATGAACTCCTGGGTGATGAGCAGTGAGAGATTGAACTGGCGCAGGCGGCCGGCCTCGCGCTTGGCACGAATGAAATCCATGACATCGGGATGCCCCACGTCGAAGGTGGCCATCTGCGCGCCGCGGCGGCCACCGGCGGAAGACACGGTGAAGCACATCTTGTCGTAGATATCCATGAAGGACAGCGGCCCGGAGGTATAGGCGCCGGCGCCCGACACGTAGGCCCCGCGCGGGCGCAGGGTGGAGAATTCATAGCCGATGCCGCAACCGGCCTTGAGCGTCAGCCCCGCCTCGTGCACCTTGTTGAGGATGTCGTCCATGGAGTCATGGATGGTGCCGCTCACCGTGCAGTTGATGGTAGAGGTGGCAGGCTTGTGTTCCAGCGCACCGGCATTGGAGACGATGCGCCCTGCGGGGATGGCACCGTGGCGCAGGGCCCAGAGGAATTCCCGGTACCACTTGTCTTTCTTTGCCTTGGTGGTCTCCACGTCGGCCAGCGCGCGGGCCACGCGTTTGTAGGTATCGTCGAGGGTCTTGTCGATGATGCGCCCGTCCTTGGCGCGGAGGCGGTATTTCTTGTCCCAGATATCCAGGGAGGTTTCCTGGTAGTCGATGTCTGCTGCTGAAGTGGGCGTAACGTCAGATAATTCGGCACGCTTCATGTCCGCGGGTTCCTCCTGCGCATTTTTGTTCTCATTCATTGCCATCACCGGGGAAACCCTTGGCGGGCGGGTTGGGCGGCGCAACGATGAGTATTTCCCCTGGTTTTCCCGTGTTCGGGTCCCGTTGGGGGGAATTTGGGGCCCGTCACAAGATGTTGTGGTATCTCAGGAGCATAGGCCCAACAACTGGTGCTGTCAACAAATTGCATACTCACCGCTTTGTCACCGTTTATCCACAGGCTGCCCACAGCTTGTGCGCCGATCCGTGCACAATCCCCGCCCGCCAGGCCTGCCACCTACGCCGGCGAACGAGCGCCCGTACGCGCGGGCATCGCGTGTCGCCTGTCCTTAACTTTAGCCCTTTAAATATGGTGGCGAGCGCCGGCGAGACAAGATCGCCGGCGTGATCTGCCCTGACGCTGACCCTGATCAAGGCAAGTTCCGCCCAACCCTTGATAATTAAGACAGCGGCACCATATGCACAATCATAGAGGTACATCATTGCGCACCACGCGCAGAGCAACCGAACAAGAGGAGCACGAAAATGACCTTAGTACGCTATGAACCCTGGAGCATGCTGGATCAGCTGCGTAAGGAAATGGACCGCGTGTTTGAGACGCGCCTGCCCGAGGAAGAAGGCCAGAGCATCAGTGATTGGGTACCGGCGGTGGATATCAAGGAAGAGGACACTCGCTTCCTGATTCATGCCGACGTGCCGGGCGTCAATCCTGAGGACATCGAAGTCAACATGGAGAACGGTGTCCTGACCATCAAGGGCCAGAAGGAGACGGAAAAGAAGGAGGAGCAGGAAGGCTACAAGCGCATCGAGCGCAGCTACGGCACCTTCTTCCGCCGCTTCACGCTGCCCGATACGGCCGACGCCGAGGGTATCGAGGCCCGCAGCAAGAACGGGGTACTGGAAATCGTCATCCCAAAGCAGGCCAAGGTGCAGCCCAAGAAGATCGCGGTCAAGCATTGACGGCTGATCCATCACGCAGGCTGAGGAGCGACGGTGCCAGGCGCACCGTTGACCTCCTCGAGTTTCACCGTGGTTTCCGACCAGGCAGGCTGCGGCGCGCGGGGTCGGAAACCGTTATACGGCAGGCCACCTGAACCACGGCCTGACCAGCCTGCCGCGCACCGCATAACCAGGTAACCGGGAGGACGACATCATGCGAACGATCGAAGTGGTACGAAATGGCGCCCATCAGGCATGGGAATCCGTACTCGATGGCTGGCATCACCTTCGCGACCTGGCCGCGCATGCCCTCACCCGATTCACCCCGACCCGTCGGGAGAACAAGGAAGGTGAGGTCGAGACCGTGGCCGATCAGATCGCCCTGGCCGGGGCCCGCTGGGGCCTGCTGACCACCGAGGTACAGGAGACCGACGACGAGATCCTCGTGCGCCTGGAGGCCCCGGGTATGGATGCCGAGGATTTCGATATCGACGTGGCCGACAACCGCCTTGTGGTACGAGGTGAGAAGCACGTGGAAAGCGACCGCAAGCGGGGCGATTTCCATATCATGGAATGCGCCTATGGTCGCTTCCAGCGCGCTATCCCCCTGCCCACCACGGTAGACGAAAGCAGGGCGGAAGCCGTCTACAAGCGCGGTGTCCTGCGCATCACCCTGCCCAAGGCCGAAGGCAGCAAGCGCCGGCGCATCAAGGTGGCCCACTGAGCGCTCCCGCCACGGGGTACCGATCCCCCACCCGCCCGCCATTCGGGCGGGGCGTGGCGTTGTGTCACACCAATATATATAACCGACGTGCGACCCGACCCAACGTGCCTGCCAGCGCGGCGCAGGCGGTTAAAGTTTCCCCCGCACTACCCGCTACACACTAAACAGACCGACAGTTTTTTGCCCGGACATCCCGCATGCGCGGGCACCGGGAAGATCCCCCCGCGGAGTCCCATGAGCATCCCGACCCTCGAACGCATCCTCTACGTGGAAGACGAAACCGACATCCAGGCCGTGGCCCAGGTGGCGCTGGAAGCCGTGGGGGCTTTCACGCTGAAGATATGCAGCAGCGGCGAGGAAGCCGTGGCCACCGTCGACAGCTTTGCCCCCGATCTGCTGCTGCTCGATGTCATGATGCCGGGCATGGACGGCCCCGCGACGCTGGCGGCCATTCGCGCCCTGCCGGGTGGCGCGGCGATCCCGGCCATTTTCATGACCGCCCGCGTGCAAACCCACGAAGTGGAGGCGCTCACTGCACTGGGCGCCATCGACGTCATTGCCAAGCCTTTCGACCCCATGACCCTGGCGGGCCAGATCCGCGACAGCTGGGCACGCCATCACACCTGAGACCAAGTCCTTACGGGTATTATGGAATTCTCGCCCAATCGCTCTATACGATAATTCCGCTATAATCGATATATTCGCTATCTAGTGAAAAACTGGTAATTCCGTATCCATCAGAGGGGTAATTTCCATGCGCCGCCAGTCCGACCGTGAGGAGCAATGCGTCACCAGCACCCAGGCCGCCCGCCAGCTGGGTGTCTCCCTGCGCACCGTGCAGCTGTGGGTGGAAAACGGCACCCTGCGCGCCTGGAAAACCGCCGGAGGCCATCGCCGCATCCCGCAGTCTTCCATCGAGGAAGTGCTGCGCCAGCGCGAAAGCCAGCTCAACAACCGCAGGCGGCGTGGGCCAGCTACCGTGTTGCTGGTGGACGACGACCACTACCAGCTGGACTTCCTCAAGGCCCAGATCGAGGACTGGCACCTGCCGCTGCGCGTGGATACCGCCAGCAACGGCTACGAAGCGCTCATCCAGTCGGGCCGCCTGGACCCCGATCTCGCCATCCTCGACCTCATGATGCCCGGACTCGATGGCTTTCAGCTCATTCGCACCCTGACCCAGTCCGGCGTGCTCAATGCCGATCAGGTGATCGCCCTCACCGCCCTCGATGCCCCCGAAATCGCCCGCCGTGGTGGCCTGCCGGCCGACGTGGCGGTGTTGCAAAAACCCTTCGCGCCCGAGCAACTGCGCCACATGGTGCAGGAGATGACCGACCACCTGCACTGAGGCCCGCCTCCGGCCGCACCGCCCCGCGCACGTCTTACCACCCACATCCCCCGCCCAGGCCAGACAGGTAGTGCTTACTTACCTGTTAGCCCTTGCTATGGCTTACCCACACAAAAAACAGTATTTTTTATCTATTGATAAATATATTTATGCCTATATATTAGCAAACACTAAAATACTGTTATATGACAGGAGGTAAGTCATGACCGGTTTGATCAAGAATTTTCCCCATGATGGTGTCGTCACTATCAACCGCGTGATCCTGCGCCCGGAATACACCGTCGAAGACCTGGAAGAGCGCGTCGCCTTCCTGTGCGAGAACGTCAAGACCTACCACTCCGAGACCGGCTTCATTGGCGGTTTCGTGGCGCTCAACAGCGGCCAGGTCTCCAACGAGGGTTCCACCATTGGCCAGGCCGTGGAAAGCCCGCTCAAGGGCAAGGAGGCGCTCATCGTCACCTTCTGGAAGACCTTCGAGGACCACGAGGCCTCGCACCGCTCGGAAACCTTCCAGCCCCTGTTCGAAAGGGTGCTGGAGCTGTGTGAAAACGGCAACGAAGAGATCGCCTACCAGATGCTGTGGTCAGGCGCTGCCTACACGCCCGAAGAGGCACGTGCCGCCCGCGAGGCCAAGGAATCCGCTGCGGCCTGAGCCACGGCCGAGTCCGGATGCCAGCCCCGCCCATCCGGGCGGGGCTTTTTTCTGCCCGTCGTTCAGCCCCACCGGGTCGGGGCGCCTGCCTTCTATAGCCGTATAAATTTCACTATTATTTTGTCCCCGCGAGAGTGTTGTATAGTGCTCTCCCCTTTTTCCGGGTTTGCCGATCCGCCCGCGGGCCTGCGCCCGGACACCGCTGCGGCAGCCGCCGATTAACACCAGTAATGAGGAAACAACAGGATGATCAAGCCAGTAGGTTCTGACGAGTTACAACCCCGCTTCGTCTATGACACCACCGAGCACGAGAAACTGAGCGCCGAGGCCGAGAGCCTGCCGTCGGTGGTCATCAGCTCCCAGGCGGCGGGCAACGCGGTCATGCTCGGCGGCGGCTACTTCAACCCGCTCAAGGGCTTCATGAACGTGGCCGACGCCATGGG
>DRKU01000044.1 GCA_011051615.1 Gammaproteobacteria bacterium | reverse complement strand
GGCAGTGACTACCAGCCGGTCAGTGATACGCTGGTGATCCCGGCCAATGCCAGCACCGCCACGGTCACGGTCACCCTCCTCGGCGATACGGTGGTGGAGAGTGACGAGACCTTCAAGCTGCAACTGAGCAATCCCGTCAATGCCGAGCTGGCGGCCGCCGAGGCCAGCGGCACGATCATCAACGATGATTTCGTGACCACCGGTTCGTGTGTTCATACAGGTAGCGGCGACGACTACCCGGTCGGCCCCGGGCAGGCCTATGCCGGTATTGGCGATGTCCCTTGGAGTAACCTCGGCCCGGGTGACACGGTGCGTATCCACTATCGCGCGGCGCCCTACCGGGAAAAGATCATCATCCGTACCGACGGCACGGAACAGGCGCCCATCCGGGTATGCGGCGTTGCCGGCTCCAATGGGGAACGGCCCATCCTCGACGGTGACGGCGCGCTGAACGACCCCGACGATAGTGCAGCCTATGGCACCTATGCGCCGATGGAAGGGCTGGCGATGGTGATGCTGTACAACCGGGACTACGATCTCAAGGTGCACAACATCGTTATCGAAGGGCTGCATATCCGAAACGCCAAGAACACCTTCAGCTATACCCGCATGGACGGCAGCACGGACAGCTACGAAAGCGGCGCGGCCTGTATCCGCATCCAGGCGGGTGACAACATCGTCATCCGCGGCAACGAGCTGGAGAACTGCGGTAACGGTATCTTCACTATGTCACAGGGGTACAACGAGGCCCACCTGACCCGCAATCTGCTCATCGAGGGCAATGACCTGCGCAACCACGGGCAGGCAGGCAGCTACCGGGAGCACGGGATGTATATTCAGGCGATAGGGGTGGTATACCAGTACAACCGGTTTGGTTCAAATGCGCCGGGTTCCGGCGGGTCGACGCTAAAGGAGCGCGTGGCCGGTTCGGTGATTCGCTACAACTGGTTCGACGGTGGCAGTTCCCGCATGCTGGATCTGGTGGAGGTTGAGGATGCGGCGCCCTGGTATATCGTCGATGAATATCTTCGCGAACTGGGTTGCAGTGATGTCAACAATTGCCCGAGTATCGATGCCGGCCGCTTGCAGAAGGTTCAGGAAGCCGAAGCGGCGTACCGGAAGACCCATGTCTACGGCAATTTTTTTCGTCATGTCGGCAGCGAGACGGATGCCGGGAATATCGTTCACTATGGCAGCGACAACGACCCGGCGCTGTCCCGCGAAGGAACACTGTATTTCTACAACAATACCGTTTCCATCCAGGAGGATCGGGATGACTCCTGGCGGTTCCGCCTGTTCTACCTGGGTAACCGGAATGCCACGACACCCTCACAGGAGGTGGTGGAGATGTTCAACAACATCGTTTATTTCACAGGGGAGAATACCAATACGCCGGCCTATTTCTGCTTCAGTGACACCAACAGAGGTAGCGTAAATTTCGGCGTGAACTGGATCACGGATGCATGGAAGGATTCCGGCATCGTAGATAACTGCTACTACGGAGATGCGACAGCCGTCCCGACGCTGAATGGCGCGGACAATCTGCTGGACACCGCCGGTGCGCCTGAGCCCATCGACCAGCAGACGTTGGCGTCAAGGGATACCCCGCTGGTGCAGGGAACCGCACAGGCCATCCCCGCCGGGCTTCCCGGGGTGGTTCGGCAATACGTGCGGCACCAGCAGGGTGCGCCACGTAACGCCGTCAATGACCTGGGGGCAATGGAATAACCGGGCTCGGGCAAAGGCGTGAACCCTCGGATTCAAGGTGAAGACACCCAGGACGCAAAACTAAACTACCACCTACTGAAGTCGGTGGGTTAGCGCATTCGGTGCTGATGGCTAACGTCATCAGCGCGCATGCGCCAAAACATGAAAATCAACGTCACCGTCTAAAGACGGTGGTTTTGACCCAGTGAATGGAAAATAAAGAAACACATGATTCACAAGGCAAGTTTTCGTCGGGTGGGCAAGACCCACCCGGCGGGATTCTTTCACCACCAAAGACAGTAACAGATGAATATCACACGCCTCGACACCCGCAGCGACGATTTCTGGTTCCACCTGGAGCAAATGCTCGCCTGGGAGGGTGTTTCCGACGATGCCGTCAATGACATCGTCAAGGAGATCATCCAGGCCATCCGTGAGCGCGGTGACGCTGCGCTGGTGGAATACACCAATCGCTTCGACCGCATGTCGGTGGGCGGCATGGCCGAGCTGGAGATTGGTGGTGAGCGCCTGCAAGCGGCCCTGAACGGCCTGCCGTTGGCCCAGCGCGAAGCCCTGGAGCTGGCTGCCGGACGGGTGCGCCGCTACCATGAGCGGCAGCGTCAGGAGAGCTGGAGTTACCGCGAGGACGATGGCACCGTGCTGGGCCAGCAGGTGACGCCGTTGGATCGCGTTGGCCTGTATGTGCCCGGCGGCAAGGCGGCCTATCCTTCTTCGGTGCTGATGACCGCTATTCCCGCCAAGGTGGCCGGCGTGAATGAATTGGTCATGGTGGCGCCGACACCGGACGGTGAAGTGAATCCGCTGGTGCTGGCCGCCGCCGCCGTGGGTGGCGTGGATCGCGTGTTCGCCGTTGGCGGGGCTCAAGCCGTGGCAGCCCTGGCCTATGGCACCGAGACGGTGCCGCAGGTGGACAAGGTGGTCGGTCCCGGCAATATCTACGTCGCCACCGCCAAACGCTACGTGTTTGGCAGGGTAGGCATCGATATGATCGCCGGGCCATCGGAGATTCTGGTGATCTGCGATGGCGACACCGACCCCGACTGGCTCGCCATGGATCTGTTCTCGCAGGCCGAACACGACGAGGATGCTCAATCGATCCTCGTCTCGCCCGACGCCGGCTTCATCGAACGTGTCGTCAACAGTATCGAAAAGCTGCTGCCAAGCATGGATCGCGAGGAAATCATCCGCAAGTCGCTGGGTGGTCGCGGGGCCCTGATCCGGGTGCGTGACATGGACGAGGCCATCGAGGTGGCCAACTTCATCGCCCCCGAGCACCTGGAGCTGTCGCTGGAGGATCCCGAGGCCCTGGTGCCGCGCATCAAGCACGCCGGGGCCATCTTCATGGGTCGCTATACCTCCGAGGCTCTGGGCGACTACTGCGCCGGCCCCAACCACGTATTGCCCACCTCGCGCACCGCGCGTTTCTCATCGCCGCTGGGGGTGTATGATTTCCAGAAGCGCTCCAGTCTGATTTTCTGCTCCGCCGAAGGCGCCTCCGAGTTGGGCAAGACCGCCTCCATCCTGGCGCGCGGCGAGGGTCTTGACGCCCATGCGCGCTCGGCGGAGTATCGGATCAAGTGAATAAAGCTTGGTAGGGTGGGCAGGCTTTCCATGCCCACGAGAAATGTGAATCAACCGCGTGGGCACACAAAACGTGCCCACCCTACCAGGCTTTGCGTAGATAACACCATGCCCGACAAGATCACCGACTGGATCCGTCCCGGGATCCGCACCCTGTCCGCCTACCACGTGCCGGATCCGGGCGGGTGCATTAAGCTGGACGCCATGGAAAACCCCTATACCTGGCCCGAAGAGATGGTCGACGCTTGGCTGCAACGCCTGCGCGGGGCGGCGCTGAACCGCTATCCCGACCCTGCTGCGCGCGTACTCGCCGATCGTCTGCGCGCAGCCATGGCGGTGCCCGCAGGGCAGGCGTTGATGCTGGGCAACGGTTCCGACGAGATCATTCAGATCATTGCTCAGACTCTGGCCGGTTCCGGCCGTGTGATCATGGCCCCGGAGCCCAGTTTCGTCATGTACCGCATGATTGCCGTCTGCTGCGACATGGAATACGTTGGCGTGCCGTTGTGTGAGGACTTTGCTCTTGATCTCGATGCCATGCTCGCCGCCATTGCCGAGCACCGGCCGGCGGTGATTTTCCTCGCCTATCCCAATAACCCCACCGGCAACCTGTTCGACGCCGACGACATCGACGCCATTCTCGATGCCGCCCCCGGCCTGGTGGTGGTGGACGAGGCCTATCACGCTTTCGCCGATGCCAGCTTCATGCCCCGCCTGGGCGAAGTCGACAATCTGCTGGTGATGCGCACGGTGTCGAAGATGGGTCTGGCCGGTCTGCGCCTCGGCCTGCTGGCCGGGCCGGGCGCATGGCTGGACGAGTTCGACAAGGTGCGTCTGCCCTATAACATTAACGTACTGACGCAGGTGAGCGCTGACTTTGCGTTGGAGAATATTGACGTGCTGGAGACGCAGAGCGCGCAGATCACCCGGGATCGCGAGACCCTGTGGCAGGCGCTGGCGGCGATGCCGGGCATTACCCCTTTTCCCAGTCGTGCCAATTTCATCCTGTTCCGCGTGGCGGGCGATGCCGATGCGGTGTTCGCCGCGCTGAAGGCGAACGGGGTGCTGATCAAGAACCTCAACCCCGCCGGTGGCCCGCTGGCCGCTTGTCTGCGCGTCACCGTCGGCCGGCCCGAGGAAAACAACGCATTCCTGCAAGCCCTTCAATCGGCTATCGCTTGACGTTATGCTTGCCCGTTCCACAGCAGGAGACAACCCCATGGCTGACCGCAAGGCCACCGTAAAGCGTGACACGTTGGAGACGCAGATCAACGTCAGCGTCAATCTCGACGGCACCGGCACATCGAAGCTGGACACCGGCGTGCCCTTCTTCGATCACATGCTGGATCAAGTAGCGCGCCACGGTCTTATCGATCTCGACATTCAGGCCAAGGGCGATCTCGATATCGACGCCCACCACACGGTGGAAGACGTCGGCATCACCCTCGGTCAGGCCATCGCCCAGGCGCTGGGCGATAAAAAGGGCATCACCCGTTACGGCCATGCCTATGTGCCGCTGGACGAGGCTCTGTCGCGCGTGGTGATCGATTTTTCCGGGCGGCCGGGACTGGAAAACCGCGTCGCGTTCCCGCGCGAGCGTGTCGGTGACTTCGACCTGGAACTGGTGCACGAGTTCTTTCAGGGCTTCGTCAACCACGCCAACGTCAGTCTGCACCTCGATGGTTTGCAGGGGCGCAATGCGCACCATATTGCCGAGACCCTGTTCAAGGCCTTCGGCCGCGCCCTGCGCATGGCCATGACGCGCGACCCGCGCCTGGGCGACAGCCTGCCGTCGACCAAGGGCGCGCTGTAGGCGATGAATACCGTTGCAGTCATTGATTACGGCATGGGCAACCTGCACTCGGTGGCCAAGGCGCTGGAACACGTGCCGGGCGGTCACCGGGTGCGGGTGACCTCGGATGCCGCCGAGATCGGTGAAGCCGACCGCGTGGTGCTGCCCGGCGTCGGCGCCATGCGTGATTGCATGGCCGAGCTGAAAAAACGTGGCTTGGATGCGGTGGTCAGACAGGTGGTGGCCGACCGGCGGCCCTTACTGGGCGTGTGCGTCGGCATGCAGGCCCTGCTGCAGCGCAGTGCGGAGAACGACGGCGTCGAGTGTCTGGCGGTGTTCGAGGGCACGGTGGAGACCTTTCCCGATGACCTGAGTGACGCCATTACCGGCGCGCGCCTGAAAGTACCGCATATGGGCTGGAACCAGGTCACGCAGACCGTACCGCATCCCCTGTGGGCGAACATCCCGCAGGACGCGCGCTTTTATTTCGTGCACAGTTACTACGTCCGGCCCGCCGGCCCGGAACCCATCGCCGCCTCCACGGTATACGGATTTCCGTTTGCCTCGGTGCTGGCCAGGGACACGGTGTTCGCGGTGCAGTTCCACCCGGAAAAAAGCCAGCACGACGGCCTGCAGTTGTACGCCAATTTTGTTGCCTGGGATGGACAGGTGTAGCTCCGGCCGAAGATAGAAAATCGTAGGAGCGGGCCATGCCCGCGATGGGTGCTGAGAATCTGTATCGCGGGCATGGCCCGCTCCTTGTATGTTCTGTTCCTAAGCCACGTATAGTGGTGGATGATTAAAGGGATTTATGAAGAGGTGTTCCATCCGGGGAAGCCGTCCGCTCCTGAGGCCTCGAGCCTGTACGTAGATCGGC
>DRKU01000043.1 GCA_011051615.1 Gammaproteobacteria bacterium | reverse complement strand
ATCATCGGCGAAGTTGGCGTTGAGCAACCACATCAGCAATACCCCCACCGTCGACGCCAGCAATACGTTGAGATCGGTGGGATCCCTGAGGCGCCACCACTGCGCCCGGCGCACCGCCCGCACCAGCACCCAGCCATAGGCCAGCGCCCCGACGACGAGCCAGAAGATTGAGAAGTTTTCAGGATTGACGATCATTTCGCCGATTTATTGTGACATGAAGGCATGTTTGTTTCTGGCAAAAATATTAGGGCGTCAACTAAACCAAGGAAACTCTCCGATCGTCTGGAGCACCTTGTTATGTGCTTTATTACTTTTCATTTTACTTTCCCACGCCTTATTTGGCAGTTGCAGAAATCCGACTTAGACAGTACCTCGTTTGTAGGTTTTCCCCGATAAGAAATCATTTACCTGCCGATCATCTAAAGCGCCAACCCGTTCTGTTATCTCTGGTATTGAAACACCTTGGGCATGTAAACGGCGAATCTCTTTCCTTTGATCTATTGAAAGCCTTTTCGGATGAGCCTCATTAACTTGCTCATAGTGCTCATCATCTTCCCACCATGCCTTTATGAGTTGGTTTGGAATACCTTTCCGTGGATTTTCTCTGACGTACTCAGAAATCGCACGGTCCCGTTCCTCGATCGATACACGCACGTTTTTTGTGTATCCAAGTTTGTGGAGGTGCTTTAACCCCTTGAACCCGCCCGGGATCATATTCATCCCATACTGATCCGACGCAATGCCATCAACCTGCGATTCTTCCCAATTCATGGCTTCGTCATAGCTTAGATTGACCTCTTTGAGCGCAGAGGTATACAGCACTCCCTGCCATCCCATACTGTCCCGCAAAGTCTGATAGAAAAGTCGCCGACTGCCACGACGCGTCTCCGCGACGTGCTCATCCAACCGCTGCAACCAATTTCGGGCGGTGATGCCAACATAATAAAAGCTATCACTATTACTAAGCTGGCGGGATATTAATTGTTGGACCGTTCCTATCCTGGGTACATTTTTGGAGATGGCGTGAACATAACACTGATGCCCAGCGTTGGCATCTCCCCACCCCTTAAGCAAGTACTGGATGGGAATCACTGTTTTCCAAACAGTTCCATCCCCATATTCGAGCACCGTATGTAATTGTACAGGCCCCGCATATGGCCTATCTCTTGCTTGAGTGTTTATTTCTTTTTGAACAAGAAATAGCCCCTGAGCGATGTCCAATGGGACATTCAATAGTCTCTCCGAGCCATGTTTCTTGTTTAACGTCTCCTTATTATGCTCAATAAGTTTATCGAACAGGTCAGAAAACTCTCCTGGCCTATCATTTATTTGGTATAAGCATTCTTCTAGCCGTTGCAGCATGGGCAAGCCATGACCGGGCGGTAATAGAGCATGACAATTCCTCTTGTCCAGAAATTTTGTCTTCATGCAACCCCCTGCTTGATACCTGAAGAATATCCGATTTGTTGGCGGTCTAGCCTATATATGTATGCCTATATCCAAAAATAGTTATTTCCAATATGCATGGTGCCGTACTCAATGGCGGCAGAAAGCAGAACAAGGAGCGAACAACGCTTCTTGCGACCCGCCAGTTCCACTTGTTAGCGTTCTTGTTGCTAGCATGTGATTCCCTTCAGAAAAGTATAGTCAATTCCGTACGGCCGGGCGGTAGAGAGCGATGGGGGATGAAACGGACCGGTGATGCTTCAGCAGAAGTCAGGGGGTAAGAGCGACGAGATATTGATCCCCTCGGCAACTGCTCCATGCGTTACTCTACCTCCGGCATCCATGCCGTCGTCACCCCAACCCTCTCCCTGTGGGAGAGGGGGCGCAAGTATCAGCTGCTGGCCTGCTTGCGGCTGAAGCCGAAGTACACCACCACGGCGAGGATCATCAGCCCCAGCTGCAGAGCCAGGCCCTCCATGCTCGGGTACATGCCGAGGAAGTCGATGCGCGGGAAGTTGACCGGCTCCATGGGCAGCTTGCCGGCTTCCTGCAGGGCGGCCACGCCCTTGCCTGCAAAGATGATCGCCAATACGAACATGAAGACGCTGGTAACCGAGAAGAACTGGCGTAACGGCAGACGCGCACTGTAGCGCAGGATCAACCAGGCGAGTACCGCCAACGCACCGGCCGCACTGCCCATGCCCGCCAGCATGGCGCTACGCGAATCACCCGCTGCCTGCACCCACATGGCCTGGTAGAAAAGAATGGTCTCGAAGACCTCGCGGTAGACGGCGATGAAGGACAGCCCGGCGATACCCCACAGGGTCCCGGTACTGAGCGCCTTGTGGATGGAACCCTCGATGAAACGTTTCCACTGCTGGGCGCTGGTCTTGCTGTGTAACCAGAAGCCCACCCAGAACAGCACCACCATGGCAATGAGCGCCGCCACGCCCTCCGTAATTTCACGGCTTGCACCGCTGAAGTTGATGAAATATTGCGAGACGATCCAGGTCAGCACGCCGGCGACGAGTGCACCGCCCCAGCCCAGGTGCAGAAACAACAGGCCGTCACGGCGCTCGGTCTTGACCAGGAATGCGGCCAGCGCAGCGATCACCAGCAGGGCTTCGAGACCTTCGCGCAGGAGGATGACCAGTGCACCGCTGAAGGCCGCGCCGCTGGAGAGGGTGCCGCTGGTAATGGTTGCCACACTGCGATCCAGCAGGGCGAGGACGGTATCGGCCTGGGCCTCTACCGCGTCCACCTCGGCACCGCGCTTGATCAACTGGCGGTAGGTGGTCATGGCCATTTCCACTTCCAGCTTGAGCTCGCGATCCACGGCCGCGACGCTGCCTTCCACCAGTTCGAAGCCATCGAGGTAGGCAGCCAGTGCCTGGCGATAGGCCTCGTCCTGGCGCCCATCGTGATAGGCCTGCACGCTGGCCTGCACGGCCTCGCGCGCGAAGGCCAGCGGTGCCGGACCTGCTTCGAACAGCAGCTGCGGGTGGCTGCGCAGATAGCCCATCAGCAGACGACCATCGTGACCAAAGCGTTGTGCAGCCTCGTTGGGCGTCAGGGTGGTCAGGGTCTTCAGATCACCCAGCGCCGCCAGCGTCCGCTTCTCGGCCCGGGGTGGCCACAGGGCCGCGCCCTGTGCGCGGGCATCCGGGGCAACGGCCAGCTGGCCCACGTAGAAGGCCAGCGACCAGCGCTCGGACTCGGTGAGACTGGCGGCAAAAGACTGCATGGCCGTGCCCTCCACCCCCAGGCTGATGGTGCTGTAGAGGCCATAGACGGTGCGATCATTGTAGCGGGCAAGGTCGAGGAAATTGGTCGGTGGCGGCTCCAGATCCCGGGCCATGGGACCGTTGCCCTGACCACGCTCACCGTGACAACTGGCGCAGTTGTCCATGTAGAGCACCTGCGCCCGCGCCAGATCAGGGGCCTCGTGGGGGGTGACGGGCATATCGAAACGCGCCACCACCATCTGGCGCATGGTGGCGGTAAGGCGGGCGATCTCCGTGCTGTCGGCGCGGGCCTCGATACCGTCCCTGAGCTGGGCCGCCTGGGCAGCCAGTTCCAGTCCCGGCAACTGGCGATCCAGTTCCGCGGCCTGGCGCGCCACCGTCGCAGCGAATTCACGCATCTCGGCGTATTCGGCCTCACTGACGATCTTGCCCTGCTGTACCGCACCCGGGTAATCAACCCCTATATAATCAATAAGTTGCAGGAATCTGCTGGTGTCCACCGTGGTGGCACCGGCCAGCGTAGTGACAAGGAACAGCAGTAATGCGGACAGCACTCTCACGGGGATCTACCTCAATTTCGACATGGCGCCTACTAATGGTAATGATTTTAATTCTCATTTACAACCCTGTCTATGAGTTATTTATTGTATGCTGATTTTCCTGCGCAAGAGAACCGGGTCGGTGGAGAGATCACCCCAGTGGGAGGATGTCGGAAGACCATGCACCGAAGACAGTGCATGGGAGAGAGGTCGAAAAGCGAGGCAACCGGCGCACAGCGAATGGGGCCGGAGCGGTTAGTCCCCCCCCTCCTGTTTATACTGCGCCCATTTCTGCTTCAGCGCCTCGAGCCGCGCCCGGGCCTCCTCGGCGCGCACCCGGGTCTCGCGTACCTTTTCGTACAGGTCGAAGCTGAGAAAGACATAACTGTCATCCACGTCGCGCCGGCGCACCACACCGAGGGCATAGTTGTTATAGCGCAGCAGGCCGCCCAGGCCGACGCCGTTGTCGTCGCTGCCCAGGGTCACCAGGGCCGAGAGCCCCCACCACTGACGGTAGGTCTTCACGTCCGTATAACGTACGAAGCCGATGGGTTCCACCGCCACCGAGGCCTCGAGGGTGGCATCCTTGCGGTTGGGCCAGTAGATCTCGAAGCCGGCGCTGGGACGCATCACCACCCATTGCCAGCGTGGCGGTCCCGCCGCCAGGTCATGGTAATCCTCGCCCCAGCTGTTGACGACCAGTTCCCACGGCCACATGGGCAGACCGTTCTTCAGATAGGCTTCCCAGCTGGTGGAACGTTCGTCCAGCCGCCGGGCGTAAATTTTCATGAGTGGCTCCAGTTGCTCACTCAGGAGCACCTGCAACAGAAAGGCGGTGTAACCGATGTTGGCCTTCTGCGGATTGGTTCGTGCCAGCTCCCGCGGTGATTCATCGCTGCAGGTGAAACGCAGCTCGCCACCGGGATAGGTATCATCCACCAGCTTGTTTACCCGTCCCCGCTCTGCAAGCTTGAAACGAAAAGGCGTCAATGCCGTCACCTCCCCCTCCAGCAGCCGTCGCAGGATACGCTCGAACGCCTCACTCTCGGCCAGCGGCGCCTCATTGCGCGCCGCCATGACTTCCTCCTGCGCACGTTGATAGGCCGCGTAGACGGCACGCACCATTTTTCCGCGATCACGACGTGTCTCGCGATCCAGCAGGGGACCCAGGCCCATGTGTTCCAGTGACAGTGGGTGGTTCGGGTCACCCTCGGCCTTGCACCACGGCTGGACAGCCGACCATGCCTGACTACTCACGGTAACGAGCAGGAACACAACCCATATTACCGCGACGAATCCCTTCCGGGCTCTGATGTTCATACTTCGGTCTCCCCCTGTCCCGAGTTACAGCGCCTTCACTTGCGCCAGCAGTTCCCTGAGTTTTTCGATACGCGAATCGCCCAGCGCCGCATCGACCTTTGCCTGCAGTTTGTTGCGGAGTTCCTGCTTCTTCGCCTCGAGATCGAAATCCGGCCCCCAGCGCTTGAAGGTACCGCTGGTAACACGCTCCTCGGCCTCATCCCAGTCATCGGGGTCAAAGCTGCCTGCCAGATGGCCGAAAATGGCGGCGTGCACCTTCGGGTTCATCAGGTAATGATCCAGCGCATGGATGTTGACCTGGTAGACATGCTCCACATCGATCTGCGTGGCATCACTGGTGTCACCGCCCCAGGCGTCAGCGAGACGGAAAGGTTTGACCTTGCTGACGGGATCCCAGCGATGATCGATATTATAGAAACTGGCACACGCACCCGGTGAGGCAACAGATCGGTATGGTCGCACCAGGGATTCGTAGGGCCCCTTGTCGGTGGTGTGCAGCAGCCGGCTGGTGTTGGAAACCATGTAGATGGCTTCGAACTGAAAGTTGCCGGCGCTGAAGGGATTGGCACCGAAATCCTGTACGTAATCATCTGCCAGCTCGGGCAGTACGGTGCGCAGTTCGGCCAGCATCGCCTCGCTGCTTATCACCGGCTGCGTGGCCAGCAGGTGCAAGGCATCATGGACTACCGTGGTTCCCAGCGAGTGGCCAAGGATGCCGTACTTGACGGGTTGCCCCGCATCGACCAGGCCGATACGCGCGACGGTTTCGGTAATACGCTTCATCACCCGCAACAGGACGGTGGTGGATACCAGCTTCAGCCTGTAGAGCAGGACATCGCCGGCATAACGTGCACCAACACCATCGAGGTCATTGAGTGTATCGAGGATCCCCTGCAACTGCGCCGGGATCAGCCCCGGGTCGACCCGCTTGAACTGGTTGGTGAGATTCTGAAAGCGCTCGAGCACGAGATCGAAGATGTCGTCGTAGCGGATCTCGATGAATTCGATTTCCTGCTCCAGCGGGTCGGGCGTGGAGGGAAAACACTCATAGCTTGCCGCCGCCTCGCGCAGGGTTGTCTTCGGCAGCTGGGACCAGCCACCACGGTGTTCACCCACGCCGTGAACCAGAAAGAGTACATTGGGTCGCGCCATCCGTTGCCCCCTTTGTCGGTCGAACCCGGAACCGGGTTCGGAAAAGTTTTATTCTTCCGCTACCAAGTATACGCCCACTTTGGCGCTGACTTCACCCGGAAATGAAATCCGATCGCCGTTTCGCAGAACCGATCACGGGTATCAGTGGTGCTGCAACGACCGGCCAGCCCACGACTCAGCCGCGTGGGTGGTGACGGGCGTGCAGCTGTTGCAGGCGGGCACGCGCCACGTGGGTATATATCTGGGTAGTGGACAGGCTGCTGTGGCCGAGCAACATCTGCACCACGCGCAGATCGGCACCGTGATTCACCAGGTGGGTGGCAAAGGCATGACGCAGGGTATGCGGTGAGAGCGCACTGGCGATCCCGGCCTGTCGCGCATACGCCTTGATCAGGTACCAGAAGGCCTGGCGCGTCATGGCACGCCCTCGATTGGAGGGAAACACCGCCTCGCTGTCCTGGCGGCGAAGAAACGTTGCTCGCCCGCTGACCAGATACTGGCTCAACCAGTCCAGCGCCTGCTCGCCCAGCGGCACCAGGCGCTCCTTGTTGCCCTTGCCGCGTACCCTGACCCAGCCCTGGTTGAGATTGATCTGGCCCAGTTGCAGGTTGACCAGTTCGCTGACGCGCAGGCCTGTGGCATAGAGGACCTCCAGCATGGTGCGATCCCGCAGGCCGCGCGCCGTGGTGGTATCGGGCGCACCGAGCAGGGCCTCCACCTCGTCCTCACTGAGACTGGCGGGCAGTGGCCGCCCCAGCCGCGGCAATTCGATGAGGGCGGTGGGATCGGCCTCGATGCGTCCCTCGCGCAACTGGTAGCGGAAGAAACCGCGCAGGGTGGACAACATGCGCGCGGTGGAACGGCGACTGAATTCCTGTGCATGGCGCCAGGCAATGTAATCCTGCAACACCTCCCGGCTCACCGCCAGTAACGACACGGGCGGCTCGCGCGTCACCAGCCAGCGACACAGGTGCGCGAGATCCGCGCCATAGGCGCTGAGGGTATTGCGCGACAGGCCCCGCTCCATCCACTGGGCATCGAGGAACTGATCGACAAGGGGATCGGTTTGCGTCTTCACGGTGCCGGTTGCGGGAAACTCATCATGGGGCCCATCTTAGAAAAAACCGGGCCCGGCGCACACCGTTATTGTGGATTTTCGTGATCGAGAAGCCAGCGCTTGCGCGCCACCTCCGGACCGTCGGTGCGGCCGGCAAAACCGCCAAGGCCACTGCGTGCCACCACGCGATGGCAGGGCACGATGAGCGGCACCGGGTTGGCACGACAGGCATTGCCCACCGCGCGTGGCGAGGTGTGCAGGCGTTGCGCAAGCTGCCCGTAAGTCAGCGTGTGCCCGGACGGGATGGACTGCAGGGCGCGCCAGACACGTTGTTGAAACGCGGTGCCATCCAGGGCCACGGGCAGATCGAAGCCTGTCCCCGCCGAATCGAAGTAAGCACTCAACTGGTGCGCCACGTGACGGGCAAAGGGTGTCTGCGGTGGCCGCACGCGCCGCCGCGTACCGAGAAAGTCGATGGCCGTGACGGTCTCGCCGTCCACGCATACTCCGAGGTGACCGACAGGCGTGGTGAGAACGAAATCGAAGTCGGCCAGTTTGCGATCAGCGTTCATGTTCGATAGACCTCGCTGCAGGGGTGGTGGGTCACTCCAGCCACAGGTGTTGCAGTTCACGGTTGAGCACCGCGCGTCGCGCCGGATCCTTTGTCGTGCGCAGCAGGTGTTCGAACAGGTCGCGCGCATCGTCCTTGAGCCCGGCGCGCGCCAGGGCGGTGGCCGCCTGGTAGCGCGCGGTCTGCGCCCAGGGATCACCGGCCTTCGGGTCGGGCAGCATGGCCGAGCGCAGGTAGAGACGCGCGGCCTCGGCATACGCCTTTT
>DRKU01000042.1 GCA_011051615.1 Gammaproteobacteria bacterium | reverse complement strand
TTCCACGTGGCTGGAAAGGGGCACGCCCATTATATTGACGATGCTGATCCCCGCCGGCACGGTAAATGGCGTCCGCCACAGGGGGTGATCCGTGCGCAGCTCCTGCAGGACACCAAGGCGCGTGCCGGTGGCGAGGCACATGGCACCCAGGCGGACACGCCGCAGGCGCGACTGCGTCATGCTATCCACCAGTTGCGAGCCATTGGCGAGACCACTGATATTGAACCAGTGGGTGATACGCGTCAGGGGTATGGCATCGGCCTGTTCCTGCAGTAACAGGCGTACCTCGGCACCTCCCTTGCTCAGGGAGAGCAGCCAGATATCCTCCTTGTCGCAGGCCTTCAGGGCCCGGCGCAGGACCTCGGCGTTTTCACGCACCGAGCCGGTACTGGACGTGGGCACCAGTTCCGCCTCCATGCCCAGCGCATGCGCCACGCGCAATATGTGTGCACCGTCACCACCAAGGGTCGGAAACTCCCGGTACAGGAAGGCCGGCACCACGAACAATTTGATATTGCTCGCCCGCGGCGACTCCGGGATTGGCTGGCTGTCCACGGCAGCGATGAATTCCGCGTGACGGGGACTGGCGAGGATACTCTGGTAGAACACCATGGCGGCCAGATCGGCATCCCGCTCACGGGTCAGGCGACGTAACAGCTCGCCATCGGCAACGTGTCCCTGTAACGATGGCACCCAGGGGCGTGCCTCGCGTTCCAGCTGGATATCGTCTATCGGCGCGGCGGCAAAGGTGCGATCCATGCGTGTCAGCCCTCTCCCGCGCTGGTTGGTGCATCGGCCGCGACCGCACCTGGCCACAGGTAGTTGACCGCGAGAAAATGCAGGATAGAGGGGCATTGCAGGGACGCATCCGCGTGGGGTGCAACCTGCTGTCGGTGCTGTGCGGGGAGTCGGGACCAGTGCAGGCAGGGTTGCATGTGATGGATGGTATGGTACCCGTTGTTGAAAAAAAACCAGTTTCCCAGCCGGCCGAGGAAATTTCGCGAGTGATTGTACTGGCTACGGGGATCGCAGCCATCGTGTTGCAGAAGGTTGACACCCACCAGCATGGCCACAGCCAGCAGCCACGGCAACACCACGAACAGCAGGACGATCAGCCCGGAAACGGCCAGCAATATCAGGATGAACAGCACCAGGCAGACACGTTGTAACAGGAGCTGGCGCATCTCGCCCGGTGGCAGGCATGGAGCGTCCGGCCGGCTTCGCCCGCGCGCCATGCTCAGGGTAGCGAAGACGATGTAGCGCAGCAGACGCCCGGCACCACGGCCGTGGCCCGCAAACCTCGTCGCAATCCAGTCCCCCTCGGCGCCGTTGTAGTGATGGTGATTGAGGTTGTGGGCGACGATGACGCCGGAAGAGGTATGACCGCGTGCCAGGCTGAGCACGATGGCAAACAGCCGATTGAGGTGGGTGGACCTGAAGACCGGCGTGTGCACATGGTTATGGTTGATGATGCAGGCAGAAAAACAGAACAGGGTACTCGCCAGCAACCACGGCGCCACCAGCCAGCCTGGCAACGACAGCCACAGCGGCAGGATCAACAACACCAGTGTAATTGCAACAAACAACAGGCTGCGTCGATCAACCTGTTCGTATAACAGTCCCTGTGTGGCGACCGTATTCACGGTGAGGCCTGCCGGATCTGATGGTAACGGCCCGTGCCGAGGCGCAAGCGCTGGGGTGTCGCGGCGCCACACCAGTGTACGTCCACTTCGATCTCGGCCTGTGAAACCGGCAGGCCAAACAGCACGCGGCGATCGCCCTGCGCCGAGAATCCGTTGGAGGCGGTGATCTGGCGGCTTTGTGTCATGTGCTCTCCGTTGGCGGCCGTCGTTGTCAACACCACGCGCGAGCCGATGGCATCACGGTTACATTGTTGACCATTCCCTTCGAGTAACAGGCCGAGCCATTGGCGCGGTCTGTCGGTCACCGACTCGTTGCGAAAAATGGATACGGGGGCGAACTGGTGTGTCACGAGAATATCCAGGTCACCATCGTTGTCCAGGTCCACCAGCGCAACACCGCGAGAATTCCCCGGCCGGCCAAAGTGTACCTGTTCCGCGACATCGACAAAGTGCGTCCCCCGGTTCAGATACAGGCGGTTCATCTCCGCCGGGAAGATACAGTAACCGCGCAGGTCGGCCCAGGCATCGGCATAGCCGTGAATGTCCGGTCCCGCCAGCGCGATCCGAGCGTTCCAGTACCAGTAATCGGGGCAGTCATCGAAGCGCCGGTCATAGGCATCATCCACCATCCCGTTGGCCTGCACAATATCCAGGTAGCCATTGCCGTCCAGATCACCGGTGGCCGCACCCCAACCGAAACGCTGTTCATTTAAGGCATTGCGGCGCAACGCCGCGTCGCGGAAGGCCGCCGCGCCCTCTTCTGCCAGGCGGCCGGAATTCATCCACAACAGGCTGCCTTCGGCCTGCAGGGGTTCATGGACATTGGACACGTAGATGTCGGCATGGCCGTTGTTGTCGAAATCCGCCAGCGTGGCATTCATGCCCTTGTAGGTATCGCGCCCCAGCGTACCGATGCGCGGCCCACGGATCTCTGTGAACCGCCCCTGCCCGGTGTTGCGATAGAGGGCATCGGGGCCGAAGTCATTGGCGAGATAGACATCCATGAGACCATCACCGTCCAGGTCAGCGGTACCAATGTCCAGCGTCCAGCGCGTGCCCGGCATCCCCACTGCCGCCGCCGGTCGGCGCCGGAAGCCGTCGGCCGAATTGAGGAAAACCAGGTTTTCACCACCATTGGCGGCATCGTGCCAGGAGCGATGCATGAAATTGAACATGCGGCGGTCACCCGGGTAGGCGGCGTCCGGCAGACGGAAGATATTGAAGCGCGTCGGCCGCTCATAACCGGGCAACCACGGATTCATGGCATTGCCCACCAGCAGGTCCAGACGCCCGTCGTTGTCCATGTCGAGCGCATTGACACCCAGGCTGACCAGGTAGGCTTCGCGCAGGTCCGCGTCATCGCGTTCGACGAAATCCAGCGTGCCGGTTTCCTGCAGGCGATTCTGAAACAGGCGCGGCGGACCAAAACTGAACAACACCAGCAGATCCTGATCGCCATCGTTGTCGGCATCGAACCACAGTGCCGCGGAGGGCAGTCCGAAGCGTTCGGGATCAGCGGCATAGCGCGACAAGGCTGTCATGGGAAAGCGCTGAAACTGAAAATTACCGCGGTTGAGATACAGGGCGACGCGGTCGGCCGCCTGCTTCAGGGGATAGGTAAGAAATACGTCCTGCAGGCCATCATTGTCCACGTCCGCCACGGCAACGGCATCGCCGATGGACATGAGCCACTTGGCCACATGGGCGATGCGCGGATCCACGCGCTCAAGCAGATCGCCGGGGCGGGAGACGATACCGGCTTCACGGGCAGCGACTTCGTGCAGCGTGAACCCGGGTTCAATGCCCTCGATGGGCTGAATGATGCCTTTATATATGAACGCGCCCGCCATGCCCAGGGGCACCAGGACCAGCAGTGACCGTGCGGCTGCGCGCCATCGCGGCCACCAGGAGTGGTAAATATGGCGTAGATGCAGGTAGATGAAACGCACGGTGAAATACGCAAAGCCGGCATAGAACAGGGTTGAATAACTCTGGTAGCGATGCAGGGCGAGATCCACCAGCACGATGGTCAGCGCCATGAGTACCTGGCCGCGGCGCGTGTGCGGCGAGGTGGCCGGATCGGTGATCATGAAAAACGTGAACAGGTAGAAGGCCGGCGCGCTCAGGGTGCCGAGGATCAGTGTCTCGGGCGGCAGGTGCCAGCGCGTCATCCAGGCACGCAGGCCGAGCGCGAGTATATAGAAGACAAGAAACGAGACGATCAACCAGCCGCGTCGGATGCGAAAGACGAACACCAGCAGTGCCGCGGTAACGATGAGCAGGGACACCGACAGCGTGCCGCCCCACTGGTAGGACGGCGCCGCGCTGAACATGCCATCGCACAGGCTCAGTGCGGCAACGACGCCAAACAGCGACGGATTGAACACGTGGCGGCCCTGGAAGGTCAGCAGGTACTTGGAACCAATGGCAAAGAATACGGGTACCAGTGGCAGCCAGGGATCATGGGCGTAGTTGAGCAGGATCCCCAGCGAGGCACCGGTGATAGCGGCACTGAGGGGAAACACATACTGCCCACGCAGCAACCTGGCAAGTATCACGTCGAGGATGCAGGCAGCGAGGATGGTCAGGCTCACCTGGGTGAAGCTGCGATTGAAACCCAGCCAGGTAATACCGACGAACAGGTAGGCCAGCAACAGCAGGAAGAATGGCACACGTGGATCGCGCCAGTCCGGCAGGCGTTGCCAGTGTCTGCCACCGATGCCCAGGCGTGATGGTGTTGACTCGGGTGCGTTCACAGGCTGCCGGCCTCGATGAAGGGAATGCGTTCGTCCAGCGTGATGGGCGTGACGTTGTTACCCATGAAGCGCACCCGGTAGAGATGACCGGCGGCGGGTATATGGCGGTAGCGCAGCAATTCCGAGACAAAGGGATCGGTTTCATGGAAACCACCGATGAAGTAATGCCACGGTCCGCGACGCCGCTCACGGTAGAGATGGCGCAACAGGACGCGAAATATCGCCATGTCATCGTTCTCGATGGCAATGGCGGCGAGATAGAAATACGGCACCGCCTGCCCTTCGCGCGGCAGGGCCTTGAGCGGCGTGACACTGGCCAGGGCATTGTAGAGTGGTCGAATTCCGCGCAGTGTACGACTGTAGCGTTCCACGTGGGTCTGGCGAAAGGCACGCTGGTCCCAGGCCGCGAGGGTACCGACGATACGTCCACCGCGCAGGGCGAGATAGATATCCTCGGCACGCAGACCGATATAACCGGCGCCGTCGAGATCCGTTGCCGTCCAGGCCGGCGCCAGTTGGCGTCGCCGGTAGTGGGTTTGAATAAACGCCAGGATGGCCGGGATCTGTGACTGGCGCGCGGTGGTCAGCGTCACGCCGGGCAGGCGTAGCGCGCGACGTGGCAGATCCAGGTGGACCGCCGGCGTCAGGAAGCGCCCCAGCGGGGCATACTCCGGCAGGCCGGCGCGACGGCTGGTGAGGATACGCCGCGCATGCTCATTGCCGTCGAGGATCATGGAGTAGTAGAGCGGCACGGGATCGGCCTCGTGCAGGCGGCGCAGATAACGGTAGCCACGCGCCAGCAGCGTACCGTTGCGGTAGCGCGGATGGGCGCGCAGATCGGCCAGGTATCCGCCGCGCTGTACTTCACCATTGATCCACAGCGGCCGCAGTGCACGACTTGCCATGCCGACAATACGTTGTTGTGAACGATCGATGCACTTGATGACCTGCACTGTCTCGCCCTGTACGCGGCAGGCGGCGAAGTAGTCCGGTTCACGTCGAAAACTGATGCTGATATGACCGGGCAGGCAATCTTCGGCCATGCGACGGCGCAGTTCGCTGTCGTCTTCGCGCCCGGCCAACTGGAAGGAGTAACGACTCATCCCTGCTCTGTCTCAGCCGTACATGCGGTGTCCGTCTGCGCCGGTTGCAGGGCGAAGATGGCCGCCAGTTCCGGGTGCAGACCCAGTACCGGTGGCTTGATGTCACCCAGGCGCCTGTTCTGCGTAAGGAGAAAATCGCGGTATCGCACCCAGGGCCTGCTCACACGATGAGGACGCAGCGCCTGCAACTGGCCAAGCTCGCGTGCCAACGCGTATTGCGGATTGGCACGCAGGCGCTCTTCCACGGTGCGCGCATATTGCACTGCTCCCGCGTCCGACCACATGGCGGCATCGAGCACCAGCACGTAGCCCCGTGGCGCAGTGCATGGCAGCAACATGGCAAAGCCCGATACCGCGACGGTGTTGTCTTGTGCCTGCAGGGCGCGACAGACAAAGGCCTCGTCGAGTTTTTCTCCGCACAGATCGCTGACCAGCCCGGCGCGGCCGACGAAGTCCAGCATGGGCGTTGCCTCCAGCCAGCCACGCACGCGCACGCGATCACCGAGGCGATAACGATAGAGCCCCGCCGCCGTGGTGAGCAGGACTTCATAACTCGCATCCTGTTCCAGTTCCTGGCAGGTCAACACCCTGCCCTCGGCATCGATGAACTCATAAAAGCCGCTGTGGAGTGCCAGCACCGGCGCCTCGGCCGCGCACAGCGGCAGCGTGACCATGCCCTCGGTGGCGAGCAGGCCCTTGCCCTGTATGTGGAGGTGGGGAAAGTAGCGTTGCAGATCGGGCAGGAACTGTTTCGCGCTGCCCTGCGTCCAGCAACTGATCAGGGCGAGTTGCGGCCAGACACAATGCGTATCCAGCGGCGCTGTCACCAGCAGGGTTTCCAGCTCGGTGGCGCGCGCGGTCTCCCCCGCCCGACGCAGCGCATCGAGACAGGGGGCCGGGTTCGCTTCCAGCCAGCGCAACAGATCGGTGAGAAAGGTGGGACTCCATACCGAGATAAAAGCAAGATCGCGGCTGCGCAAGAGGGCCAGCAGGGTCGCCAGGCGCCAGTCCGCGAAACTGTCGCTGCCGCTCGCCTCGGGGACGATCATCAGACGCGACAGCTTGTCGGCCAGGGCTTCACCGAAATACAGTGCATCGTTGGCGATCCCCAGCGGCACCGGGGCCGTCGCCTGGCGTGAGCGCAGCGGCGGACTGATGGCCCAGTAGGTGCGGCCACGACAGATATCCGGGTGGTGTTGCAACAGGTCGTGCAGCCACGGGTACAGGCCCCGTTGCAGGGCGGCCAGCGAGGATGCGGTATACGGAATATATTTTGCGCCACCACTGCTGCCGGCGGTGGTTTCCATGAACAGCACCACCTCGTCGGTGAGCACACCCTGTTCACCACTACGCATGGCCGCCATCGCCTCGGCCAGTTCCGCGTAATCCGTGGGTGCGTGCCGCGCCTGGTAGTCGGCAACGGTTCTTATCGAACCATAGCCGTGCCGTTTCCCCCATTGGCTGTGACGGGCCCGCTCGAGGATGGTTAGCAACTGTGCGGTCTGGGCCGCCTCGGGATCGCGCAGGGCAGCCATGAAGCGTGCATGCTCGGTCGCCGTTTGTGTCGTGATGGCCTGCCAGTCACTGTTCATGTCATCGCTGCCTGAAAGGCACGCAGGGCGTGGGAGCGAAGGTTTTCAGCGCATAACTCGGTCAGGCATACCAGTTCGTCACCGTGTGCATAACCGGGATTACGTTGCAGGAAAAAGTTTACGTCGGGCTTTCGTTGCAGGTGCGACGGCACGACCGCCCAGTCGGGCTTGAGGTGGCCGTGGGAGCGATCGAAATGGATCACGCCCCGTTGCGCATTGTAGTGCTCGCCGAATTTTTCCCGCGCCAGGTGATCCATGATGGCCTGGGTATCCGCCGGTGTGGCATAGCGCCAGGTGGGATAGAAACGTCGTGAAAATACCGACAGGTAGCGGTAGGTACGGTGGCCCTTGACGATCAGAAACCAGTAGAGGGGAATGTCCGGGTCCTCGGCCTTGATGCGCCCGGCCAGCTGGCACCAGGCAAGCGGCAGGGCCTGACTGCCCCAGTAGTCGTGATGGATGACGGTGTCCCCGGAATACAGCGCACGACGTGGCGTGCCCTCGTACTCGAAACGATAGACCGCGAGCGTGGAAAATCCCCGGAAGATCCCTTCCACATCCTTGAGCAGCACAACGTAGTCCTTGCCATTCAGATCCGCCTCGAAACGCGCCTGGTCACAGGCATCGTAGTAGCGTTTATAGAGCTCGAACATGGCGAAGGCCTCGCTGCTGGAGAGCGAGGACACGGTACGCGTCTCGGCATTCAACAGATCCATGGCATTAATACTCCCGATACCAGACAGTGGCGTCCCGCTGACAGTGGCGTGTTGCCTGTCATGATGCATGGATTCCACGGCGCAACAACCACAGGGTATACAGTGCCAGCACGATCACCATCCCCCAGGTCACGGTAAGCACGCTACGATGTTCTTCACCTGCCGGCACGTAATAGACCGCCTCGCCGTGCGTAGCCACCCGTTCGAGCAGGTAGAAGACGAAGCCGATCTCCACCATGAACATCAGTCCCATGACCGGCAGGATATAGAACAACAGTCGTGCCGCGCGGCCTTCGCGGGCGTGCGCCAGCAACAACACGGTAATGAGCACGATACTGAAGACATCGTGGGCGATGCCATAATATGGATGCCAGTTGAGGCTGACATACATCATCCACAGTTCGATAACTGCACGCAGGGCCATGTTGATGAAAAAGATCCGCCAGGCTCGTCGCAGGGTGACAGACACGCGCGCATCCAGTGCCAGCACCAGTGGCACGATGAACCAGTAATACAGCGCAAACAGCAGCCACAGGACCTTGGCGCCGGCAACGTCCCCACCGGGCAGGACGCCGGTGTTCTGCAGGGAATAGAAACCCGCCGCCGCAAGCAACAGGATCAGTAGCCCACCCCACAGGCGATGCAGTGTCGCACGCGTTACCGCTACCGGTCCGCCAGTGTCGATACCCAGCGGATCAGAGACGGAGTTCAACTTCGGTCTCCCTGCCCGCCGGCGGCGGTGCGGTGATGTCTTCGAGTGCACGGCGCCAGGCGAGAATATGTGGCACCAGCAGGTCCGCCGGCGTGACCAGCATGGCCTGGCGATCATGCGCGCCGTTGTTGGCCTGCGTGGCATCGAGTATGTCCACGTCCTGTTGAATGATGCGCCGCGACAGTGGCGTGAAGAAAAGTCTGACCAGCGGTCCGAAGACAGGAAAGCGAAAGCTGATCACCGTGTAGACATCGGTCAGGGTGTCGGTGACCGGCGTGCACGAGGACGTAATGGTGTAGTGTCGCCGGTTCGAAAAGGCGTAGTCGACTTTCGAGGTGTTTGGCGCAATGAAACGATCCGTATGTTTCATCTCGCTACGTGAGGGCGACAGGAGCCACCATACGGCGCTCTTTTCACGCGGTTCTTCGAAGTATTCCGCCTCGGCACCGTCATCGCGGGTGCGCACTACGGCGCGCACGGGCTTGCCCGTGGGCGTACGAAACCAGTGGCGATGCACCCAGGTGGCATGCGGACAGTCGAGGAAGTTTTCCAGGCAAGCGGTCACCGAGGCCTCGAAACGGGTGTACATACGGAAGCTGGTCCAGCCGGGCTGGTCGAGATTTGCAAAGGGGGTCGGTGCCACGCGGGCGGGGTCGGGATCGAGGCAGACCCAGACATAACCGTCCTGCTCCACGCACGGAAAGCGCGCCAGGTGAGCACGATCCAGTGGCGGCAGTTCGGCCAGCGCCGGGATGGCGCGTAGTGCGCCGTCGCCGTCGTAGCGCCAGCCATGATACGGGCACTCCAGCTCGCCCGCGCATACCCGTCCCTGTGACAGGGGCGCGCCACGATGCAGACAGCGGTCTTCGAGTGCGACCGCCCGTCCCCCCGTGTCACGAAACAGGACCAGGCGGCGACCGAGAATTCGACTGGCACGCGGTCGCTGGCGCAGGTCGTCGGCCCGGCAGGCGATATACCAGTATTTCTCCAAACCGCTCAAGAACTTAACTATCCCGTGTCATGGCCTGCCCGGGGGCATTATATCGCCCGTAGCGTGTGCGCGGTAATCGGCCGCGTGACTGGTCAAAGTTTGAACAATCCGGCCTGCCGATCCCTTCCCTGTCCTGCAACTGACAACGCACAAACAGGCCCGCAGGTTCACACGGATCTGCGAATATCGCCACACAGCGAACCTGTTGCTAAATCCCACCAAGTCGCTCAAGTTAAAGAAAAAATTATTTCGAGACTCGGGCAGCTTGCGAACAAGGCGTTATAATCGGGTCATGTCGCAGCCGGAGTCGTCTCACGCCACTTTCTTCAAACGCCTGACCCACTTCATGGGGATCGAATGGGATTCGGTCAGCACGGCGGAAAAGCTGGCCTCCACCATCGGCGGCCTGCTCGGGATCTTCTTCATTGCCGCCATCAGCTACAAGGTCACGGGGGCTTCCGGTGCGGCACTGATCGTCCCCTCCATGGGTGCCTCGGCAGTTCTGTTGTTCGCCGTACCGCACGGTCGTCTGTCCCAGCCCTGGCCGCTCATCGGTGGCAATCTTGTCTCGGCGGTGATCGGCGTGACCGCCTACCGGACCATCGGCGATCCCTTTCTTGCCGCGGGCCTTGCCGTGGGGCTGGCCATCGGTGCCATGCATGTCCTCAACTGTATCCACCCACCGGGGGGCGCGACCGCACTGGCGGCGGTGATCGGTGGACCGGGCATTACCAGCCTCGGCTACGGCTACGTCGTAGCGCCCATCTTGCTCAACGTTTCAGTCATTTTCATGGTGGCCTTGATCTTCAATAATTTCTTTCCGTGGCGACGCTATCCCGCCGGCATGATGCGTTTCACCGATGCCCCCGCCGCGGCCACCAATGCCACGCCATTCGTCCCCAGGGCCAGCATCGAGGCGGCGGTCAGGGACCTGGACCTGGTGGTGGACCTGACCACCGATGATCTGCAACGCCTGGTGACGCTGGCACTGGAACACACGGAACGCGCCGGCCTCGACCGCCTGCACATCAAGCTGGGGCACTACTACACCAATGGTAAACATGGCGCCGACTGGAGCGTGCGCCAGATCATCGACGAAGCCGCTTCGGATGATCCGCAAAAGGACATGGTGATCTACAAGGTCGTGGAAGGCAAAGGCCTGCGCGCCGCCGACAGTTGCACGCGCGAGGAGTTCGCGCACTGGGCGGCACGTGAAGTCTTCCCGGAGAACCTGTAGGCGCAACCTGGCGCGCACAGGCCGGGAAAGGGATCAGGTGCGCGTATCGGCCGACAGGAAGGCGTCGGCGTAGATGTCCTTCATACCGGCGCCGGCAAGAAACAGCTTCTTGCGTAACGCGGTCACCAGCGCGGGATCGCCGCACAGGTAACTTTTCCAGCCCGCCGGATTTCCAACCCGTTCCAGCGCCAGCGTCCCCAGATCGCCCTGGGTGATGTTCTCCGGCAGCGAGGCATCGGCATGCAACACGCAGGCATGGTAGTGCACGTTGTCATGGGCATCGGCCAGGGCGAGCAGCGTGTCATGGAGATACAGGCCAGCACGATTCAGCGCGCCATGGAACAGGTGGATCTCACCCTCGTGGCCATGGGCCAGCGCATCGAGCAGAATGCCATGCAGCGGCGCCAGTCCGGTGCCGGTACCGATGAGCAACAGGTTCTGTTGCGGGTTGCCCTCGACGTAGAAACAGTCACCCAGCGGCCCCTGTACTCCAAGGGCATCGCCAACGCGGGCAGTATCATGCACCCAGCCGCTGAACGCACCCCCCGGCACGTGCCGAATGTGAAAACGCAGCAGGCCATCGTCCTGGGGCAGGTTGGCCAGCGAATAACTGCGGCCAAGCGAATCGTCGCGCCACAGGGTGACGTACTGGCCGGCGTGGTACGGGAACGGCTCTGACACGCGCAGGCTCAACTCCATGACGTCCTCGGAAAGAGCCTTGCGACCGACGATGCTCGCCGCGATACGCAGTTGCTGCGTATCGGGCAGGCATACGTCGAGATCGTCTTCGGGGACACAGCTACAGGCGAGAAACAGGCCGCGTGCCTTGTGGGAGTCCTTGAGGCCCTTTTGCGCCTGCGCCGGCACCTTGCCACGCGTTGCCTGCATGAGACAGGTCTGGCAGGCACCGGCACGGCAACTGTTGGGAATGTCCTGCCCTTTTTCGAGCAGGGTATCGAGTACGGACTGCCCCGGCGCGGGCACGAAGACTTCGCCGTTGAATTTCAGCTGTGCCATGCGGGCTTTCTCTAGCGATTGAGCACGTCGTCACGCACGCTGTTGGCTATGCCAGCGACTTCGGCAATATCGCTGTCGGCCACACCCAGTTCCTTGAGGGTGGCGCCCAGCAGTTCCACGATGGCATCCACGTGGCTGTCGTCGAGACCGCGCTCCACCAGATGCTTGTGGCCTTCACGCATATCCATGCCGGTGTAATTATTGGGCCCGCCGAAAACCATGGTCAGAAAACTTTTCTGCTTGGCGGCCTGGGCCTCCATGTCCACATCGTCGAAGAACCCGTTGACACGGTCGTCCGACAGGACCTTGCGGTAAAAGATATCCACGGCGGCATCGACCGCGGCTTCACCACCTAAACGTTCATAAAGACTTGCCATTGAGTCACTCTCCTTAGCTTTAACAGATTTGAAATTGGGCGCAGACTATACACATATATGCATATTAAATACATATATTATTTCACATCGCCCGTGAACCGTGATGACGGCAGGAACTACAGCGGCCAAATGGCAGAAAACCTTGAATACCAAACCGGACATGCCCGGCCGGGACATTCAGAATGTGACGCAGATCACCCGTTTGCAGCGCTTTGGTGGCCGCGGTACGCGATCCTGTCTCATCTTCCGGGATCGTGCCGGGTTAGCGCGTGGAGGGAGGTAGTTCAGGTACGCAGGCGTTGAATATAGCGATAGAGGGTTCGTTCGCTCACGCCCAGCATGGCGGCGGCCTGCGCGCGGTGCCCATCGCACTGTTGCAGGGCATCGAGTACCGCGGATTCCGTGAGACGATAGCGTCGCCGCAACAGCGGATCCACCTCGCCCGGTGAACTGGCCGGTGCGGCTGAGCATTCGGCGTCATCCTCGATGACCACGTGGTCAGGGCGCAGGATGTCGTCGCAGGCGAGAATGGTGGCACGCTCCAGGATGTTGCGCAATTCCCGTACATTGCCCGGATAGTCGTAGGCCAGCAGTTTTTCAATCACCGCACTGGAGAGCGGCAGGTGCCGCTCCCCTTCCGGGAAATGAGCGAGAAAATACTCCGCCAGTGCCGGGATATCGTCCTTGCGCTCGCGAAGGGCGGGCAACCGGATGGGAAAGGCGGAAAGCCGGTAGTACAGATCCTCACGGAACCGGCCGTCGCGGACCCGCTGCTGGATATCGCGGTTGGTGGCAGCGATGACCCGCACATCCACCTTGATGTACTCCTGTCCGCCGATGCGGCGGATGGTGCCGCTCTCCAGCACTCGCAACAGTTTGGTCTGCAGGGGGAGTGGCAGTTCACAGAGTTCATCGATAAACAGCGTACCACCGTGGGCGGTCTCGAACAGGCCCGGCTTGCGCCGGTTGGCACCGGTAAAGGCGCCCTTTTCATAGCCAAACAGCTCGCTCTCGATGAGGTTTTCGCCCAAGGTTCCGCAATCGACCACCACAAAGGGCGCATCACGGCGCTTCGAGTAATGGTGGAGGTATTCGGCGACACGCTCCTTGCCCACCCCGCTCTCCCCCAGCAGCAGCACGGTCGAGGAAGTGGGCGCCACGCGTTGCAACAGACTGGTCATGCGCAGAAAGGCCGGTGAGCGCCCCACCAGCAGACTGTCCTCGCTGTCCGCCTGGCTCAGTACCTGGACATATTCGCCCATGTACAGCACCTCACCGTTTTCATCGAGGATGGGCGCGGCCTGCAACTGGACATATTCCTCGTTGTCCTGCCGATCGTAATGGATGTGCATTACCTCGGTGGGCTGGCGCGTGGCAAAGACCTCCTCCAGCGGGCAACGCTCGCCATTCTGGCTACAGGGTACCGCGGAGTGGTGTGAGACCTCATAGCAATGGCGTCCCAGCAGTTCATCCGCCCTGATACCGTACTGCGTCTGGTAGTGGCGGTTGGCGGCGATGATCCGGTAGTCCCGATCGATGATGACAAAGGGGCCGGGCAGGATATCGATGATCTGCTCGCAACTGGGGGCGTGGCGCGACGGCCGGTCATGACTCATGGGCGGATACCTGTGTCTGGTGGTGACATGACATTGTCATGTCCCGTCATGTCATTTCTGCCAAGTATAGCCCGGGATCGGGGGCTTGTCGGCCCCCCGCCGGATGGCCGTATCCTGGCCGCCACGCATGCCCCGCGGTGTCATTTCAGCTTCTCGATCCCCATGGCCTTGAGGATGTATTTCTCATAGAGGTTCTCCGTGGAGCCCTTCTTCATCTTGCGGATGAAGTATTTTTCGAAGGCCGCCTTGGCCAGATGGACCCACTTGCCCTTCTTCATCCACTG
>DRKU01000041.1 GCA_011051615.1 Gammaproteobacteria bacterium | reverse complement strand
GGCGGTTTTATCTTCTGGATTCCGGGCTGCCGCCATGTTCCACATGGCGGTCCCCGGAATGACGGGAAAAATCAACCGCGAAGCAGGGGCGAGGTGCGCGGAGCGCGTATGGTTCGCCCTACTCCCTCGCAGCTAGCCGCTCGCCCCTTTTCTTTCCAGCAACACCGTTGCCATGGCGGCGATGCCTTCACCGCGGCCGGTGAAGCCCATGCCTTCGGTGGTGGTGGCCTTGATGTTGATCTGTTCAGGACCCGCACCGAGATCGGTGGCGAGGTTGTCGACCATCGCCGGGATGTGTGCGGCCATGCGTGGGGTCTGGGCGATGAGGGTGGCGTCCATGTTGTTCAGCGTATAGCCCTGGTCCTTCATCATGGCAACGACGGCGCACAGTAGTTGGCGGCTGTCGGCGCCCTTGTACTTTGCCTCGCTGTCGGGGAAGTGGCGGCCGATGTCACCCAGCGCCAGTGCACCCAGCAGGGCATCGCACAGGGCGTGGATCAGGACGTCGCCATCGGAGTGTGCCACCAGGCCGTGCGTATGAGGTATGCGCACGCCACCAAGGATGACGTGATCGCCGTCGCCGAAGCGGTGGGCGTCGAAGCCGTTACCGATACGCATGTCGTTCATCCGCCGTCATCCAGTCCGCTGATGGTGCGTGCCCGCAACTCGTCAGCCTGGTACCGAAGAAAGAATTCCGCCAGGGCCAGATCTTCCGGGCGCGTGATCTTGATATTGTCACCGTGGCCCTCCACCAGCCGCGGGTGACGACCTGCGCGTTCCATGGCCGCCGCCTCGTCGGTGACCAGTTCATTGGCCACGACGGCGTCGGCCAGCGCATCGTGCAGACTGCCGACGCGGAACAGTTGCGGTGTCAGCGCATGCCACAGGCCTTCCCGATCACGCGTTGCCGCCACACGCCCGTCACCATCGGCTTCCTTCATGGTATCGCGTACCGGCATGGCCAGCAGGCCACCATCCTCGTCGTCGACGTTATCGATAAGACGATCCAGATCTTCCAGGCGCAGGCAGGGCCGCGCCGCATCATGCACCAGTACCCAGTCGTCATTGGCGCCACGTGCCTTGAGCAGGGACAGGGCATTGAGTACCGAGTGGCAGCGCTCGGCGCCACCGGTGACGCGCTCCAGGGGAACGGAGAGTTCCAGCGTCAGTTGACCCCACCAGGGATCGTCGGCCGCCAGTGCGACCACCACGCCACAGATCATGGGGTGATGGGCGAGTCGTTCGATGGTGTGTTCGATGACCGGCTTGCCGGCCAGTTCGAGGTACTGCTTGGGGATCTCGGTGCCCATGCGGCGACCGATACCGGCGGCCGGCACCACGGCCCAGTACTTGCTGTCGGATGCGGACATAGTTGCGTGGGGCGCGCGGCCCGGATCAATCCTGTGCGGGTTCGATGACCTGGTAGAAGGTCTCACCTTCCCGGATCATGCCCATTTCCGTGCGAGCGCGTTCTTCGATGGCTTCGAGACCCTGCTTGAGATCCACCACCTCGGCTTCCAGCAGGCGGTTACGTTCGGCGAGCTGGCGATTTTCTTCACGTTGTTGCTCGGTCAACTGAGCCAGTTGCTGGTTTCCGCGCACGCCACCCTCGCCCACCCACAGGTTTACCTGTAGCACGATGAGCAGAACGAGCAATGTCCAGGTCAGTTTACGCATGCGATAACCGGTTCCGTGTGCTCCAGTCAATAAGGATTGGGGTTTTGATCCCCTCACCCTGGCTCTCTACCCCTGCGGGGCACCGAGGTCCCTGAGGGAGAGGGAATTGTATTTTCACCATCGGTGAAAACTTCCATGTATATTATGCTCTTACAATTCCCGCTACCAGTCCAGCCTGTATTCCAGTCTAGCCCATATTATAGAATGCCGCGCGCCCCGGGAAGTGGGCGGCGTCGCCCAGTTCGCCGGCGATGCGGATGAGCTGGTTGTACTTGGCCACGCGATCCGAGCGCGACATGGAGCCGGTCTTGATCTGACCCGCGCCGGTGGCGACCGCCAGATCGGCGATGGTGGTGTCCTCGGTCTCGCCCGAGCGATGGGAGATCACCGCGGTATATCCGGCCTCCATGGCCATGCTGATGGCCTCGAGGGTCTCGGTGAGGGTACCGATCTGGTTGACCTTGATCAGAATGGAGTTGCCGATACCCTTGTCGATGCCTTCCCTGAGGATGGCGGTATTGGTGACGAACAGATCGTCGCCCACCAGTTGTACCTTCTTGCCCAGGCGCTCGGTGAGCAGCTTCCAGCCGTCCCAGTCGTCCTCGGCCAGACCGTCCTCGATGCTGATGATGGGATAGCGATCCACCCAGTCCTCCAGCAGGTCGACGAGACCGCCCGCGTCGAGGGTCTTGTTCTCGGAGGCCAGTACGTACTTGCCGTCCTTGTAGAACTCGCTGCTCGCCGCGTCGATGGCGATGAAGATGTCCCCGCCCGCGGTGTAACCGGCCTTGTCGATGGCCTCGAGGATCACCTCGATGGCCGCCTCGTTGGAGGGCAAGTCCGGCGCGAAACCACCCTCGTCGCCCACGGCGGTGTTCATGCCCTGCGTATGCAGCACGCCCTTGAGGGCATGAAAGACCTCGGCGCCGTAGCGAATGGCCTCCTCGATGCTCGGTGCGCCCACCGGCATGATCATGAATTCCTGCAGGTCGACACTGTTGTCGGCATGGGCGCCGCCGTTGATGATGTTCATCATGGGCACCGGCATCTGGAAGCCGCGCCCCGTATCCAGGTAACGAAACAGCGACTGGCCCTGCTGGTTGGCCGCCGCGCGCGCGGTGGCCAGCGACACGGCCAGCAGCGCGTTGGCGCCGAGCTTCGCCTTGTTGTCGGTGCCGTCCAGCTCCAGCATGAGGCGATCGATGCCGCCCTGGTCCATGGCGTCCTTGCCGCGCAGGGCGTCGGCCAGCGGGCCGTTGATGTTGCCCACTGCCTTGAGGACCCCCTTGCCGCCGTAGCGTTTGGGATCGCCGTCGCGCAACTCGATGGCCTCGCGCGCGCCGGTGGAAGCGCCGGACGGTACGGCGGCGCGACCCATGACGCCGGACTTCAGAATAACATCTGCTTCCACCGTCGGGTTGCCGCGCGAATCGATGATCTCGCGGCCAATGATTTCCTTGATCTGGTCTTTTCCACTACTCATGAAACGTCTCTTTCTCCAGTAATTGCGGTTTGATTCTGTTCTGCGTCAATCCAGGCTGTCTTCGATCAACGGTCGCGACTTCACCACGCGATCCAGCTCCATCAGAGTCTCCAGCAGTTCGCGCATGCGTCCCAGCGGCCAGGCGTTGGGGCCGTCGCTCAGCGCCTTCGCCGGATCGGGATGGGTCTCCATGAAGATCCCTGCGATACCTGCGGCGGTGGCGGCGCGCGCCAGTACCGGCACGTATTCGCGCTGCCCGCCCGACTTGCCGCCCTGCCCACCCGGCTGCTGCACCGAATGGGTGGCATCGAAGACCACCGGGCAGCCGGTATCGCGCATGGCCTGCAGACCACGCATGTCGGAGATCAGGGTGTTGTAACCGAAAGACACGCCGCGATCGCAGACCATGATCTGCTCATTGCCCACCTCGCGTGCCTTGTTGACCACGTTGATCATGTCCCAGGGCGCGAGGAACTGGCCCTTCTTGATATTGATGGGTTTGCCGGTGCGCGCCACATTCTGAATGAAATTGGTCTGGCGGCACAGGAAGGCCGGCGTCTGCAACACGTCCACCACCGCGGCCACTTCATCGAGCGGCGTGTCCTCGTGCACGTCGGTGAGCACCGGCACGCCCACGTCCGTCTTTACCTTCTCCAGAATGCGCAGGCCTTCTTCGAGACCCGGCCCACGAAAGCTGTCGTGGGAGGTGCGATTGGCCTTGTCGTAGGACGACTTGTAGATGAAGGGCATGCCCAGCGCCTCGGAGATGGCCTTGAGCTCGGCGGCCGTCTCCAGCGCCAGCGCCTCACTCTCGATGACGCAGGGACCCGCGATCAGGAACAGGGGCCTGTCCAGGCCCGCCTCGAAGCCGCAGAGTTTCATACGCTGACGGCCTCGCCCGAGGCTTTTTCACGGCAGGTGCGCGCGGCACGCACGAAGCCGGTGAACAGGGGATGGCCGTCACGCGGCGTGGAAGTGAACTCGGGATGGAACTGGCAGGCAACGAACCACGGATGTTCGGCGATCTCGACGACTTCCACCAGGTTGCCGTCCAGCGACACCCCGGCGAGGCGCAGACCAGCCTGCTCCAGTTGCTGGCGGTAGTTGTTGTTGAATTCATAGCGGTGGCGATGACGCTCGACGATCTCGTCACGCCCGTAGCACTCGCGAATGACGCTGCCTTCGGCCAGCTTGCACGGCTGTCCGCCGAGGCGCATGGTACCACCCAGATCCGAGTTCTGATCGCGGCGCTCCACCGAACCGTCCTTGGCCTTCCATTCGGTAATGAGGGCAATCACCGGATGTACGGCGTCGGGCACGAACTCGGTGCTGTGCGCGCCGTCGAGCCCGGCCACGTGACGCGCGAATTCGATCACCGCCACCTGCATGCCGAGACAGATGCCGAGATAGGGCACGCCCTTCTCGCGCGCATAACGCACGGCGGCGATCTTGCCTTCCACACCGCGCTCGCCGAAACCACCCGGCACGAGGATGGC
>DRKU01000040.1 GCA_011051615.1 Gammaproteobacteria bacterium | reverse complement strand
GGCGCAAAGTACCGCAACGTGAGCAAAAGGCCGTTGGCGTCGCGTTCCTTTGCGGTTGATGCGCTTGTATCGAGACGAGCAACCTGGCCCCGTCATTCCCGTGCAGGCCAGGGACGAGGCAGGTTTTCCGTCATTCCGGAAAGGGCGTTAGCCCTTGTCCGGAATCCAGTGGAAATTTCCATCCTGCGTGATGACACCACCCGGAGATCGAAACCCTGGGTTCCGGACTGCCGCCTCGCGTTGCTCGGCAGCCCCCGGAATGACGGGGGATCTGGCCTTGCGTCCTTCGCGGTTGATCTTTAATCAAGGACAGGGAACGACGCGCAATCGCGCCGCACCCCTTAATCCCCGGCCCTCGCTACTCGCCACTGGCAACTGTTATTAGAACGGCTTGAGTTCTACCAGCAGGATGACGCCGACGAGGATCAGTACCGGGAATTCGTTGTACCAGCGATAGAAGACATGGCTGTGAGTATTGCGGTCCTGCCTGAAGTCGGCCAGCAGCATGCCGCAATGGACGTGATAGGCGATGAGTATGACCACCAGCGTCAGCTTGGCATGCAGCCAGCCACCGGTGATGCCATACACCAGCCACAACCACAGGCCAAAGACGATGGTGAGTACCGCGCCGGGGGTCATGATGCCGTAGAACAGCTTGCGCTCCATGATCCTGAAGCGCTCCCGGCTGACCGTGTCCTCGGCCTGGGCGTGGTAGACGAACAGTCGCGGCAGGTAGAACAGCCCGGCGAACCAGGTGACCATGAAGATGATGTGTAGCGACTTTATCCAGAGCATGATTAGTTCACCGTGGTGGCTTCGGGCGCCGGCGGCGTTTCCGCGAGGATGGTATCGAGGGTCTGGCGCAGGTCATCGAAATCGAGCCGCCCCTGCGTGTACGCGCGTATCATACCGTGGCCGTCGATGACAAAGGTGGTCGGTGTGCCGCGAATGCCCCCAAAGGCACCGGCGATCTCGGCCCTGATATCCAGCGTCATGGGAATTTCGAGCCCCATGGCCTGAACCAGGCGCATGGCATTGGCCGGCGAGTCATAGAACATGACGACACCGATGACCTCGACGCCGCGCGCGCGGTAGTTGCGCCGCAGTTCCTCCAGTTGGGGAAATTCCCTCACGCATATGGTGCAGGTGGAGGCCCAGAAATTGAGAACCACCACCCGTGGCCGCAGTTGTGACAGTGTCATGTGGCGCCCATCGGTCAGTTCGAGATTCACCTCCGGTGCCGGCGTGGGTTTGCCCGGCCACCAGATGAGTGCAGCGGTGGTGCCCCAGAAGAGGAGCAGCAGGATGATGATGAAGCCGCTACGGCTGGTGTTGATCAGGCCCATGACTCATTCGGCCCGTGCGGGTTTTGCCGTCCGGCTCAGGTAGGCCTCGGCCAGTGCGCCATAGATCGGTTGCGGGCATACCAGTTGCGAGACCAGCCGCGCGACGATGGCAGTGGCCATCAGCGGCAGCATCATCGACGAACTGTCGGTCATTTCCATGACGATGACGAAGGCCGTGATGGGTGTCTGCACCACGCCGGTGAAGTAGCCCACCATGCCCAGCATGATGATGGCCGTGGAAGTGATCCCCAGCAGGTGGCCGATATCGGCACCCAGTCCCGCCCCCACCGACAGCGAGGGTGCAAAGATCCCGCCCGGGATACCACTGAGATAGGACACCACGGTGGCGAACATTTTGTAGAAAGGATAGGTCCAGTCGGCCTCGCCGCCGGTGACCAGATGATGGGCCTGCTCGTAGCCGGTGCCGAAGGTGGTACCAGCGGCCAGGTAGCCGGTGGCGCTGACCAGCAGGCCGCAGGCGAAGGCCAGCGTCACCGGGTGGCGGCGGGCGAATCCCGCCAGGCGCCGCGTGCCGTGGATCAGCGCCGAGGCAAACAGGCCACCGAGCAGGCCACCGACGACACCACAGGCAAGGATCCCCAGCCAGGCCTGCGACACCGGCAGGGTCTCGGTGCTGCGCCCGAAGTAGGTGTAGTCGCCGAGGATCATGACGGCGGTAATACCGGCGAGGATCACCGCGATGAGCAGGGTGGAACTGCTGCGCGACTCGAAGGAGCGGCCCATTTCTTCGATGGCGAAGATGATACCGGCCAGCGGCGTATTGAAGGCGGCCGAGATCCCCGCCGCACCACCGGCGAGGATAAGCGCGCGGGTCATGTGGCGGTCGTGGAAGCGGTGAAAGTGATGCAGGGAATGCATGATGGATGCGCCCACGTGTACCGTGGGTCCCTCGCGCCCGATGGAGGCACCCGAGAACAGGCCCATGCAGGTGAGCAGGATCTTGCCGGCGGCCAGGCGCAGTGACAGCACGGCCGTGCGCGCGGTGGCGGTATGCATGGACAGGGCGGCAATGGCCTGTGGGATACCGCTGCCCTCGGTACCGCGGAAGACTCGGCGCGTCAGCCAGGCGATCAGGGCGAGCCCCAGTGGCGGCAGGGCCAGCGCCACGAGGGGATACTCGCTGTAGAGCCGGTGGTGGCTCTGGTCGGCGTAGCGGGCGACGAGCGCGAACAGGGCGGCGGCCACACCCACGCCGATGGCGCTGAGCCAGAAGACCACGCGAATTTTCCACTGATGCGGCGACAGGATGCGGCGAAGGGCAGGTTTCAGGTGCGCGGGCAACATGCCGCTGGATTCTAGCAGTAAAACAGGGGCGAGGGGCGAGTAGCGAGGG
>DRKU01000039.1 GCA_011051615.1 Gammaproteobacteria bacterium | reverse complement strand
CTCCCACAGGGAGAGGGTCAGGGTGAGGGGATCGGATACAGGAATTTTCAGCCCAAGTATACCGAATTCGGATTCTGATCCCCGCCCCCTGTCCCCCGCCCGGAGGGCGGGGGGACGGTTTTTTCACTGCCGCTGCAAACTTTCATCTGCATTGATCTTACGGACCATCAATCTGCGGGAGAGAGGACTGGGTCCCCTGTCCCTGTGGCTCGGGGCACCTCGCAACGGCACCCCCTTGCCTATTCCCACTTCAGGGCGCCGCCGGTCTGGTACTCGGTGACGCGGGTTTCGAAGAAGTTCTTTTCCTTGCGCAGGTTGGCCTGTTCGTCCAGCCAGCCCAGTGCATTCTTCGCGCCGGGAAAGGGTTCGGCGAGATGCAGTTGCTTCGCACGCCGGTTGGCGATGAAGCGGAACTGTTCGATGTGATCGTCAGCTTTATAGCCCAGGATGGGATCACGCAGGATGTAGCGCGCATAGCCCTGCTCCGCCGCTTCGGCCTCCTCCCACATGGCCTGTACGGTGCGCGTATCCAGTTTCACATCTTCCTCACGAATGATCTGCCGCACCACGCGAATGCCAAAGGCGCAGTGCAATACTTCGTCGCGCATGATGTACTGCAACTGCTCGGCGGTGCCGGTCATGAGACCCCGGCGTTGCAGGGCGAAGATGGGACTGAAGCCGTTGTAGAACCAGCAGCCCTCGAAGATCCCGGCGAAGAAGATGTAGGACATGACGAAGTTTTCCAGCTCGTCGCGATCACTGAGATCGATGTCCGAGCGCAGTACCGAGTTGAGGCGCGCATTGGCGAGCTGGATCTTGGCGTTGATTTCGGGCACCACGCGGTAGCGGTTGTAGATCTCGCCCTGATCGAGACCGATGGACTCGATGCAGTGCTGGTAGGTCCAGGTGTGCAGGGCCTCCTCGTACACCTGCCGGGCCTGGTAGATCTGCAACTCGGGCGCAGTCATCTTTTCCATCACCGCCAGCCCCACGTTACGCATGGCAAGGATGTCTGAAGTCGTCAGGTAGGACAGCACGTTCTCGTAGACGTGTTTCTCCTCCACCGTCAGCTTGTACTGGTAGTCCTGCACATCTCGGCTCATGTTGATGTCCAGCGGCGTCCAGTGGTTGCGGTTGGCATTGAGAAAGAACTCCCACGCCCACGGGTACTTGAATGGCGCCAGCTGGTTGATGTCGGTAAGCCCGTTGATGACACGCTTGTCCTCGGCCCGCACCGGCTCGGTAGACGACGACGGCGCGGCAAGCGGTGCCCGTGGCGGCGTGGCCGAGGGGACTTCCGCCGGCGTTTCGGGCTGCACGTCCTGTGTTGCTTCATGAAACACAGGCGTCTCTTCCGTCGCCACCACCGGCGGGGATGTCACCTCGGCGGGGCGGCTCTCGTTCCTGAAAGTGGCAATGGGATCTTCCCAGTTCAACATTGTCTTTCCCCCTTCATATAAACCAACAACATTCATGTCTGCGTGGCAACTCTCGCGCCTACTGACATGCCTCGCATTCGGGATCGAGGATGGAGCACACCTTTGGCTCGGCGGTATTCTCTACGGGTTCACTCTTGCCGGCAGCCTTTTCCATGTGGGTGGCGCCCATGGATCGCAGGTAATAGGTGGTCTTCAGACCACGCACCCAGGCCAGCTTGTAGAGCTGGTCGAGTTTCTTCCCTGACGGCTCGGCCATGTAGAGATTGAGACTCTGCGCCTGATCAATCCACTTCTGCCGCCGCGCGGCGGCCTCGATAAGCCAGCGCGTGTCGATCTCGAAGGCCGTCGCATACAGGGCCTTGATGTCCTCGGGAATGCGATCGATGTGGAGCACGGAACCATCGTAGTACTTGAGATCGTTGGCCATGACCTCGTCCCACAGGCGCAGTTTCTTCAGCGTCGCTACCAGGTGTGGGTTGACGACAGTAAACTCGCCCGACAGGTTCGACTTGACGAACAGGTTCTGGTAGGCGGGCTCGATGGACTGGCTGACGCCACAGATATTGGAGATCGTCGCCGTTGGCGCGATGGCGAGGCAGTTGCTGTTACGCATGCCCTGCTGGCGAATGCGCTCACGCAGCGCATCCCAGTCCAGCGTGCTGCTCTGGTCCACGTCGATATAGTTGCCCCGCTCCTCGGCCAGACGCGCGCTGGCATCCAGCGGCAGGATGCCCTGACTCCACAGGGAACCATCGTAGCTGGGATAACGGCCGCGCTCAGCAGCCAGATCCGAGGATGCCTGAATGGCAAAATAGCTCACCGCCTCCATGCTGCGATCGGCGAATTCCACCGCCGCCTCGCTGGCACAGGCGATGTTCTGCTTGTACAGTGCGTCCTGGAAACCCATGATGCCGAGCCCCACCGGCCGGTGGCGCAGGTTGGAATTGCGCGCCTGGGGCACGCTGTAATAGTTGTAGTCGATGACATTGTCCAGCATGCGCATGGCAGTGGTCACCGTGGCACGTAACTTGTCCATGTCGATGCCGTTCTCGTTGACGTGCGCGGCGAGATTCACCGACCCCAGGTTGCACACGGCGATCTCGTGATCGTTGGTGTGCAAGGTGATCTCGGTGCACAGGTTGGAGCTGTGTACCGTACCCACGTGCTGGTTGGTGTAGCGCACGTTGCAGGGGTCCTTGAAGGTGATCCAGGGATGCCCGGTCTCGAACAGCATGCCCAGCATCTTGCGCCACAGTTCCACCGCGGGCAGCTTGCGGAACAGCTTGATCTCGCCGCGCACGGCCTTCTCCTCGCAGGCAACATACGTTTCCTCGAAGGCACGGCCATACAGATCGTGCAGCTCGGGCACCTCGTCGGGGGAGAACAGCGTCCACTCACCCTCCTCCACCACGCGTTTCATGAACAGGTCCGGCACCCAGTTGGCGGTGTTCATGTCGTGGGTGCGGCGCCGCTCGTCACCGGTGTTCTTACGCAGTTCGAGGAATTCCTCGATGTCGATGTGCCAGGTCTCCAGGTAGGCACACACCGCGCCCTTGCGCTTGCCGCCCTGATTGACCGCCACCGCCGTATCATTGGCCACTTTCATGAAGGGCACCACGCCCTGCGACTTGCCGTTGGTGCCCTTGATGTGCGAGCCCAGCCCGCGCACCCGTGTCCAGTCGTTGCCCAGCCCACCGGCGAACTTGGACAGCAGGGCATTGTCACGAATGGACGAATAGATGCCATCGAGCTTGTCGGGAATGGTGGTGAGATAACAGGACGACAACTGTGGGCGCAGGGTACCGGCATTGAACAGCGTCGGTGTGGAGCTCATGAAATCGAAGGACGAGAGCAGGCGATAGAAATCGATGGCACGGCTTTCGCGATCCACCTCGTTGATGGCAAGCCCCATGGCCACGCGCATGAAGAAGGCCTGCGGCAGCTCGAAGCGCCGATCGTCGTGGTGCAGGAAGTAGCGATCGTAGAGGGTTTGCAGACCGAGGTAGGTGAACTGCTGATCGCGCTCGGGCAGGATGGCCGCCGCCAGCCGTTCCAGATCGAAGCGCGTCAGCTCGCTGTCCAGCAGCTCGTGCTCCACCGCATGGAAGATGTAGTCGTGGAAATACGCGCCGTAGCGCTCGGCCATCTCGGCCTGGGTGGCCTCCTGCGGCGCGGCATAGACCGTGCTCAGGGCCTCGCGGCGCAGCGAATCGAGCAGCAGGCGCGCCGAGACCTGGCTGTAGTTGGGTTCGCGGTCGATGAGGCTGCGCGCGCTCATCACCAGCGCGGCATGGAGATCGTCCTCGCTCATGCCGTCGAAGACGCCGCGCAGGGTCTGCTCGAGGATCAACTCGCCGTCCACGTCCGCCAGCCCGGCCACCGCTTCGTCGATGATGGCGCGCAAGCGATGGTCGTTGAGCGCCTGGCGGCTGCCGTCGGCCAGCATGATATAGATGGCCGGCGTCGGTTCTGCTTCACCGCCCGTTTCCCGCTGGGCGGCGCGTTCACGGGCATGCTGTTCCCGATAGAGCACATAGGCGCGCGCAATACGGTGCTCGCCGTTGCGCATCAGGGCCAGTTCCACCTGGTCCTGGATGTCCTCGATGTGCACGCTGG
>DRKU01000038.1 GCA_011051615.1 Gammaproteobacteria bacterium | reverse complement strand
TGGTCACCGCCGTCTGTGCAAGGCAATGGCCATGACCCTGCGCCGCATCCGTTGTAGGATACGAAAAGGGCGTCATTCCGGGTGAGCGGCGCAGGCGCCGAGGCATTGATCCCCGCCCCCTGTCCCCCGCCCTGAAGGCGGGGGGACGGTTGTATCGGGCAGGGCGGGAACGACCACACAGCCCGATTGATTGGCGCCTTGCGGCGTCATTCCGGGCGAGCCATGTGCAACATGGCGGAGACCCGGTATCCAGAAAAACATGTTCATCGATCCCCGCCTGCGCGGGAATGACGATACGGAGTTTGGTGAGTTTACCGGGCTTGTTTATGAGCGAAGACCTGAAAGACCTGAAAGACCTGCGCGAACGCATCGATGCCCTGGATGAACAGATCCAGGCGTTGATCACCGAGCGCGCGCGCATTGCCGAGGAAGTGGCCCGCGTCAAGCAGGACAATGGTGATGCCAGTTTCTATCGCGCTGAGCGCGAGGCGCAGGTGCTGCGCAAGGTCATGGAACGCAACCGGGGGCCGTTGAGCGACGAGGAGATGGCGCGCCTGTTCCGCGAGATCATGTCCGCCTGCCTGGCGCTGGAACAGATCATGACCATCGCCTATCTGGGTCCCGAAGGCACGTTCACGCAGGCCGCCGCGCTCAAGCACTTCGGCCACTCGGTGCACACCGCGCCCATGGCCAGTATCGGCGACGTGTTCCGTGAAGTGGAGTCGGGCAATGCCCACTATGGCGTGGTGCCGGTGGAGAATTCCACCGAGGGCGTGGTCAACCACACCCTCGATCAGTTCATGAGTTCACCGTTGAAGATCTGCGGTGAGGTGGAGCTGCGTATTCATCATCATCTGCTGAGCCGCGCCGACGATCTGGCCGGCGTGAAACGCGTCTATTCGCACCAGCAATCCTTTGCCCAGTGCCGCGAGTGGCTGGAGACGCGCCTGCCCGGCGTGGAACTGTGCGACGTGAGCAGCAATGCCGAGGCCGCGCGCATGGCCGCCGAGGCGCCGGACAGTGCCGCCATTGCCAGCGAGACCGCCGCCGAGATCTATGATCTGCCGGTGCTGGTGGCCAATATCGAGGACGAGCCAGACAACACCACGCGTTTCCTGATCATCGGGCGCAACGAAGTTGGCCCAAGTGGCGACGACAAGACTTCGCTGCTGGTCTCGACGCACAACAAGCCCGGTGCCCTGCATCGCCTGTTGAGCCCGTTCCAGAAGCACGACATCTCGCTCACGCGCATCGAGTCGCGGCCCTCGCGGCGCGGCATGTGGGACTACGTCTTCTTCGTCGATATCGACGGCCATGCCAGCGAGGCGCGTATCGCCGCGGCGCTCGACGAGCTTGATGCTGAGTCCAGTTTCCTCAAGGTGCTGGGTTCCTATCCGCGTGCCGCGCTGTAGGAACGCGCCATGAACCGTTTCGAAGATCAGGCCGTTCCCGGCGTGCGCCGCCTGCAGCCCTACCAGCCCGGCAAGCCCATCGAGGAACTGGAACGCGAGCTGGGTATCACCAACATCATCAAGCTGGCTTCCAACGAGAACCCGCTTGGCCCCGGTGCGAAGGCGAAGGCGGCCGTGACCGCTGCCAGCGCAGAACTGGCGCGCTATCCCGACGGCAACGGCTTCGCTCTCAAGCAGCGCCTTGCGGCGCGCCACGGTGTGGACATGGTGCAGATCACCCTCGGTAACGGCTCCAGCGATCCGCTGGAGTTCGTCGTGCGCGCGCTGGTGCAGCCCGGTGACGAGGTGATCTTCTCGCAGCACGCCTTTGCCATGTATCCCATCGTCACCCGCGCCGCCGGCGGCAGCGCGGTGGTCACGCCGGCGCGCGACTGGGGCCACGATCTCGACGCCATGCGGGCGGCTATCACCGCGCGCACGCGGGTGATCTTTATCGCCAACCCCAACAATCCCACCGGCACCTGGCTGGACGGCGAGGCATTGCGCGCCTTCATCGCCGCCGTGCCCGAGCACGTCGTGGTGGTGGTGGACGAGGCCTATTTCGAATATGCCTCGGCGCCCGCCATGGCGCTCGACGGCTATCCCGACGCCAGCCGCTGGCTGGCCGATTTCCCCAACCTCATGGTCACGCGCACCTTTTCCAAGGCCTGGGGGCTGGCCGGGCTGCGCGTGGGCTATGGCCTGTCTCACCCCGATCTGGCCGATCTCATGAACCGCATTCGCCCGCCCTTCAACGTCAACAGCGTCGCGCTGGCGGCCGCCGAGGCGGCACTGGACGACGTGGACCACCTGGCGGAGAGCATCGCCGTCAATGTGGCCGGCCTGCGCCAGTTGACGACGGGCCTGGCGGCGCTGGGGCTGGATGTCATCCCCTCGGCGGGCAATTTCCTCAGCGTGCGCGTGGGCGAGAAGGCCATGCCTGTCTATGAACGGCTCCTGCGAGCCGGTATCATCGTGCGCCCGGTGGAGAACTATGACATGCCGGGTTACGTGCGCATCACGGTGGGGCTGGAGGAAGAAAACCAGCGCTGCCTCGATACGCTGGCTTCCATCCTGGCCTGAGGCCGGGTCACACGCGAGCAGGACATGGCGGAACCCTTCATCAAACGACTGTGCCTCATCGGCGTCGGCCTCATCGGCGGTTCGCTGGCGCGTGCCCTGCGCGAGGCGGGTGCGGTGGGCGAGATCGTCGGTTGCGCGCGCCACCAGGAGAGCCTCGATACGGCACTGGAACTGGGTGTTATCGATCGCGCAGAGAGCGATCCCGCCGAGGCAGTGCGCGGTGCTGACATGGTGGTGCTGGCCGTACCGGTGGGGGAGACCGTGGCCGTGCTGGATCGCATTCACGACAGGCTCGCTGACGACGCCATCCTCACCGACGTGGGCAGCACCAAGGGCAGCGTGGTGGAGGCGGCGCAGCGGGTGTTCGGCGGCCTGCCGGCGCGTTTCGTGCCCGCCCATCCCATTGCCGGCACCGAGCAGAGCGGAGTGGGGGCGTCGTTCGCCGAGCTGTTTCGCGGCCGGCGGGTGATCCTCACCCCCGACGAGAATACCGATGCGGCCGCGCTGGCGACGGTGCGCCGCATGTGGGAAGCCTGCGGCGCGCAGGTGGTGGAGACCTCGGTGGCCCATCACGATGCAGTGCTGGCCGCTACCAGTCATTTGCCGCACATGCTTGCCTATGTGCTGGTGGACTCGCTGGCGCGTCTCGATGATCGTGAGGAGGTCTTCGAGTTCGCCGCCGGCGGTTTCCGCGACTTCACCCGCATCGCATCGAGCAATCCCGCCATGTGGCATGACATCTGTCTGGCCAACCGCGGCGAGCTGCTGCGCATCACCGAACGCTTCATCGACGATCTCGAGCGCCTCGCCCAGGCCATCCGCAAGGGCGACAGCACCTATCTGCGCGAGACCTTCGAGCGCGCCAAGCAGGCCCGCGACCAGTGGTGCGAAACCCATCACAACGACGCCGGCGCCTGCGAATAGGTCAGCCTGCCCCAAACCGTTCCGGACCAATGCCATGAACGCAGACGATCTCATTTTCACCGTCCAGCCCGGCGGCTGCCTCCAGGGCGAGGCGCGCGTGCCCGGCGACAAGTCCATCTCCCACCGCAGCATCATGCTCGGCGCGCTGGCCGAGGGCACGACCACGGTGAGTGGATTCCTCGAAGGCGAGGACAGCCTTGCCACCCTGCGTGCCTTTCAGGCCATGGGGGTGGACATCGAAGGACCGCGTGACGGCAAGGTGGTGATCCACGGCGTCGGCATGCACGGCCTGCATGCCCCCGCGGCGGACCTGGACCTGGGCAATTCCGGCACCTCCATGCGCCTGCTCGCCGGCCTGCTCGCCGGGCAGGCCTTCGATACCTGTCTCACCGGCGACGCCTCGCTCAGCAAGCGCCCCATGGCGCGGGTGACCAAACCGCTCGCCGAGATGGGCGCGCGCGTGGAGACGGCGGCGGACGGCACGCCCCCCCTGCGCGTCCACGGTGGCCAGCCCCTGCACGGCATCGACTACGTGATGCCCGTGGCCAGCGCCCAGGTCAAATCCTGCCTGCTGCTGGCCGGCATGTATGCCGACGGCCAGACCTGTGTCACCGAACCGGCACCCACGCGCGATCACACCGAGCGCATGCTGGCCGGCTTCGGCTACCCGGTGGAACGTGACGGGGCACGGGTGTGCATCCAGGGCGGCGGCGCGCTCACCGCCACGCAGATCGACGTGCCGGCGGACATTTCCTCGGCGGCGTTCTTTCTGGTCGGCGCGAGTATCGCCACGGGCTCCGACCTGACCCTGCGCCACGTGGGCATCAATCCCACGCGCATCGGTGTGCTCAATATCCTGCGTGACATGGGCGCCGACATCGAGCTGTCCAACGAGCGCACCGTGGGTGGTGAACCGGTGGCCGACATGCGCGTGCGCGCGGCGGCCCTGCGTGGCATCCGTATCCCCGAGGACCAGGTGCCGCTGGCCATCGACGAGTTTCCCGCCCTGTTCGTGGCCGCTGCCTGCGCCGAGGGTGAGACGGTGCTCACCGGTGCGCGCGAGTTGCGCGTCAAGGAGAGCGACCGCATCCAGGTGATGGCCGATGGCCTCGTTGCGCTGGGTGCCGACGCCCGGCCCACCGAGGACGGCATGATCCTCCGCGGTGGCACCCTGCACGGGGGCGAGGTGCATGCTCACGGTGACCACCGCATTGCCATGGCCTTCGCCATGGCCGCCCTGCGCGCCGACGGCCCGGTGGTCATTCACGACTGCGCCAACGTCAATACCTCTTTCCCCGGCTTCGTGGATCTCGCCGGCCGCCTGGGGCTGGCCATCGCGGCCGGAGACTGAGCCATGGGCGACACGGTACCGGTCATCACCATCGACGGCCCCAGCGGCGTGGGTAAGGGCACCATCGCCCAACTGCTCGCCCGCGAGCTGGGCTGGCACATGCTCGATTCGGGCGCCCTCTACCGGCTGGTGGCACTGGGCGCCGAGCGTCGCGGCCTGGCACTGGACGACGAGGCCGCGCTGGCGGCCTATGCCGAGTCCCTGCCGGTGGAATTCCGCACCGGCGAGGGGGCCACCCACGGGCTGGCCATCTACCTGGACGGGGAGGAGGTCAGCGACGCCATTCGCACCGAGACCTGTGGCGCCGGGGCCTCGCAGGTGGCGGCCCTGCCGGCGGTGCGCGCCGCCCTGCTGGCGCGCCAGCGCGCCTTCCGTCGTCCGCCCGGCCTGGTGGCCGACGGGCGGGACATGGGGACCACGGTTTTTCCCGACGCACCGCTCAAGATCTTCCTCACCGCGAGCGCCGAGGAACGGGCCCAAAGGCGCTATAAACAGTTGAAAGAAAAGGGGATTGATGTTAGTCTGGCCGCCCTTCTGGATGAGATCACCGAACGGGATACTCGCGACAGCCAGCGCGCCGCATCGCCGCTGGTTCCCGCCGACGACGCCCTTCGCATCGACACCACGTCGATGACGATCGAAGAAGTGCTGCAGACGGTGAAGCAGGCGGCGGCGACCCGATTCGCCACGCCGGGCTGACGCGCCGGCGGCATGCCGGAAGCAGGCAATACGAGGGGTCCGCAAATGCCAGTTTGACGGGCCATGGCACACACAACCTGCAGGGCAACCTGTCAGTAACTGAAAACATGGTCAGCGCCGCTGACCAGGGATGATCACTAACATGAGCGAGAGCTTCGCAGAACTTTTCGAACAGAGTCTGAGCCAGACTCAGATGCGTCCCGGCGCCATCGTTACGGGCACCGTGATGGACATCAACAACGATTTCGTCGTGGTTAACGCCGGACTCAAGTCCGAGGGCGTTATCCCCATTGAGCAATTCCGCAACGAGGCCGGCGAGCTGGAAGTCAGCGTCGGCGACGAAGTAGAAGTCGCACTCGATACCGTCGAAGACGGCTTCGGCGAAACGCGCCTGTCGCGCGAGAAGGCCAAGCGCCTGGAGACCTGGGCCAAGCTGGAGAAGGCCTACGAGGCCGGCGAGACTGTTACCGGTATCATCGTCGACAAGGTCAAGGGTGGTTTCACCGTCGATCTGAAGGACATCCGCGCCTTCCTGCCGGGCTCCCTGGTGGACGTGCGCCCGGTGCGCGATACCTCCTACCTCGAAGGCAAGGAGCTGGAATTCAAGGTCATCAAGCTCGACCGTCGCCGCAACAACGTGGTTGTCTCGCGCCGCGCCGTGGTAGAGAACGAGAACTCCGAAGAGCGCGAGCAGTTGCTCGAACAGATGCAGGAAGGTGCCGTCGTCAAGGGTATCGTCAAGAACCTCACCGACTACGGTGCATTCGTGGATCTTGGCGGCATCGACGGCCTGCTGCACATCACCGACATGGCCTGGAAGCGCGTCAAGCATCCTTCCGAGATCGTCAACGTCGGCGAAGAAATCGAAGTCAAGGTGCTCAAGTTCGAACGCGATCGTATGCGCGTCTCGCTGGGTCTCAAGCAGCTTGGTGAAGATCCCTGGGAAGACATCGCCCGCCGTTATCCGGAGGGCACCCGCCTGTTCGGCAAGGTCACGAACATCGCCGACTACGGCTGCTTCGTGGAGATCGAAGACGGCGTCGAAGGCCTGGTGCATGTCTCCGAGATGGACTGGACCAACAAGAACATCCACCCCAACAAGGTCGTGCAGCTTGGCGACGAGGTGGAAGTGCAGGTGCTGGACATCGACGAGGAGCGTCGTCGCATCTCGCTGGGCATGAAGCAGTGCAAGTCCAACCCGTGGGAAGAGTTCGCCGGCAACTTCAACAAGAACGACAAGGTCAAGGGCGTCATCAAGTCCATCACCGACTTTGGTATCTTCGTGGGCCTCGATGGCGGCATCGACGGCCTGGTACACCTGTCCGACCTGTCCTGGAGCATCCCGGGCGAAGAGGCTGTGCACAACTACAAGAAGGGTGACGAGATCGAGGCCATCGTGCTGTCGGTCGATCCGGATCGTGAGCGCATCTCGCTGGGCATCAAGCAGATGGAGAAGGACCCCTTCTCCAACTTCGTCGCCGAGCACGCCAAGGGCAGCATCGTCAAGGGCACCATCACCGAAGTGGACGCCAAGGGCGCGGTTGTCGATCTTGGCGACGGGGTCGAGGGCTATCTGCGTGCCTCGGAGATCTCCCGCGATCGCATCGAGGATGCACGGTCTATACTCAACGTAGGCGACGAGATCGAAGCCAAGTTCATGGGCGTGGATCGCAAGAGCCGTGCCATTTCGCTCTCCATCAAGGCCAAGGATACGCAGGAAGAGAAGGCCGCGATTAAAGATTTCAACCGTGCTGCCGAACCAGCTACCACGACCCTCGGCGACCTGTTGAAGGAGCAGATGGACGACTCGCAGGAGTAAGTGTTGACCAGGGTGCCGGCCTGTGCCGGCACCCGCATTAACAACAGTGGACAAGAACAATGACAAAGTCGGAATTGATTGAAGTTCTTTCTCGCAAGCAGACGCAGTTGGCATACAAGGATGTCGAACTGGCCGTCAAAACCATGCTCGAGCACATGGCACAGAGCCTGGCCAGTGGCGAGCGCATCGAGATCCGTGGCTTTGGCAGTTTTTCACTCCACTACCGTCCACCGCGTACCGGGCGCAATCCCAAGACCGGCGATACCGTGGTACTGGATGCCAAGCATGTGCCGCATTTCAAGCCCGGCAAGGAACTGCGGGAGCGCGTCAATGCCAGCCGTGAGCGTGTCGAGATCCAGAATCACTGACGGTAGCAGTTTCCGATTTTCGATCTGTAGATTTCGTGAAACGGCATGCGTAGCCCCGCATGCCGTTTTTTTGTGGCAAATGGACAATGGTGGGTGTCAGTCAGGGAGCCAGGATAAATGAAGCGCATCATCTCCTACACAGTATTGCTGGTGATCATCCTGCTGGGGATCATTTTTGCCGTGCTCAACGCGCAGCCGGTACAGTTCGATTTCTATTTTGGCAGTACCGAACAGCCGCTGTCGCTGATCATTATCGTTACGCTGATCCTCGGTTCACTGCTGGGGATCCTCGCCAGCTTCGGCCTCATCGTACGCAGCCGCCGCGAGGCGGCGCGTCTACGCCGTACCGCTGAGCTGGCGGAGAAGGAAGTCGCCAACCTGCGCGCCATTCCCATCAAGGACCGCCACTGAATGGGACTGGAGATCCTCTTCCTGTTGCTGCCGGCCGCCGCCATTTCCGGCTGGTGGATCGGTCGTCGGGGTAGCCACGAGGAACCGACCACCACGACCGGCGGCATCCCTCCCGACTACCTCAAGGGCCTCAACTACCTGCTCAACGAGGAACCCGACAAGGCCATCGCGCTGTTCATCGAAATGCTGGAGGTCAACCGCGATACTGTGGAGACCCACCTGGCGCTGGGCAGCCTGTTTCGTCGCCGCGGCGAGGTGGACCGTGCCATTCGCATCCACCAGAACCTCATCGCCCGACCGACCCTGAACCACGCCCAGCGCGCCCACGCCCTGTTCGAACTGGGGCAGGACTACATGCGCGCCGGGCTGCTGGATCGCGCCGAGGCCCTGTTCAATGAGCTCATCGACAGCGGGCCGCATACCGAGGCCGCGTTGCGTTACCTGCTGGGGATCTACGAGCAGGAACGTGACTGGCACAAGGCTATCGAGACCGCGCGCAAGCTGGAGACGCGCTCGGGCAAGCCGCGTGGCGCGCGCATCGCCCAGTATTACTGCGAGCTGGCCGAGCAGGAACACCGCCAGGGCGAGACCGTGCGCGCCCTGCGCATGCTGCGCCGCGCCCTCGCCGAGGACCGCAACTGCGTGCGTGCCAGCCTGCTGGAGGGGCGCCTGGAGCAGGAGCGGGGCGACTACAAGGACGCCCTGCGCGCCTACCGGCGGGTGGAGCATCAGGATCCGGAATACGTGCCCGAGATCATCGAGCCGGTGCAGACCTGCCTGCACCAGCTCCGGCGCGACGAGGAAGCCCGCGCCTGGCTGCACGAGATCCAGGCGCGCCACGGTGGTATCTCCGCGGTGCTGGCGGCGGCGGAGATCCTCGCCCGTGACGATACCCAGGCGGCCATCGACTACATCATCGACTACCTGAAGCGGCGGCCCTCGGTACGTGGCATGGACCACCTCATCGGCCTGAGCATGGAGCGCAGCCACGGTGCGGCGCGCGACAACCTCAAGCTGCTCAAGGACATCACCGATCTGCTGCTGGAAGACAAGCCCATTTACACCTGCCGCAGTTGTGGTTTTGCGGGCAAGACCCTGCACTGGCAATGCCCTGGTTGCCGCAAGTGGAACACCATTAAACCCGTACATGGCGTCGAAGGAGAATAATGCGTGAGTGATTCCCCCATCATCGTGGCCCTGGATTTCCCCGACATGGCCTCGGCCCTGGGCCTGGTCGAGCAACTGGAGCCCGGGCGCTGCCGCCTCAAGGTGGGCAAGGAACTGTTCACGCGCAGCGGGCCCGCGGTGGTGGAAAAACTTGCCGCGCGGGGCTTCGATGTCTTCCTCGATCT
>DRKU01000037.1 GCA_011051615.1 Gammaproteobacteria bacterium | reverse complement strand
GGAAGCTCATCTTCAGCGCCACCTCGACGGCCGAGGAGCCGTTGTCGGCGTAGAAGCAGCGCGACAGGCCGGGCGGGGTCAGCGCCACCAGCTTCTCGGACAATTCCACCACCGCCTCGTGGGTGAAACCGGCGAGGATCACGTGCTCCAGGGTATCCAGTTGTTCGCGCAGGCGGGCGTTGATATGGGGATTACAGTGGCCGAACAGGTTGACCCACCAGGAGGAGATGGCGTCCAGGTAGCGCCTGCCGTCGAAGTCATACAGCCATACGCCCTCACCGCGCGCGATGGGGATCATGGGCAGGGATTCGTGATCCTTCATCTGCGTGCAGGGGTGCCAGAGGACGGCGAGGTCGCGCCGGGTCAGTGCTTTGTTGTCTGGAGGTCGGCTGTGGGACATGTTCAGGCTCGAATTGTCACGCGGTTGTTACCTGCCGGGACACGCCGTATATGCATCCCTGCAGGCTCGGGCGCCACATCCCTGTGGCGCACGGTCCCGGCAGGTAACAGCCGCGTTCCCGTCGCTTATACCACCGTTCTGCCACGAGATGAATTTTGACCGGCGTGGATCGAACTACAGGCCCAGGTCCTTCCAGATGGACAGGGTCGGCTCGGTGCGGTTCATGGTATAGAAATGCAGTCCCGGCGCACCGGCCCGTAACAGTTGTTCGCACAGGGTGGTGACCACGTCATGGCCGAAGGCCAGCAGCGATTCGCGATCATCACCGAAGCCCTCCAGGCGGCGGCGGATCCAGCGCGGGATCTCGGCGCCACAGGCATCGGAGAAGCGCGCCAGTTGTGTGTAGTTGGTGATGGGCATGATGCCTGGTACCACCGGGATATCCACGCCCATCTGCTCACAGCTCTCGATGAAACGGTAGTAGGCATCCGGGTTGTAGAAGTACTGCGTCAGGGCACTGCTGGCGCCGGCCTCCACCTTGCGTTTGAAGTTCGCCAGGTCCTCCTGCGCAGTGCGCGCCTGGGGATGGAACTCGGGGTAGGCCGCCACCTCGATGTGGAAGCGATCGCCGGTCTCCTCGCGGATGAAACTCACCAGTTCGTTGGCGTGTTCGAAATCACCGCTCTCCTGCATGCCCGAGGGCATGTCGCCGCGCAGGGCAACGATGTGGGTGATGCCGTGCTCCAGGTAGGTGTCGAGCAACTCGCGGATGAACTCGCGGCTGGTACCGATGCAGGACAGGTGCGGTGCGGCATCGAAGCCCGCCTGGCGGATCTCCAGCACCGTCTCCAGCGTACCTTTCTGTGTACTGCCACCGGCACCGAAGGTGACTGAGAAATAGCGTGGTTTCAGACTGCCCAGTTCGTCACGCACACGACGCAGCTTGTCTGCGCCTTCCGCCGTCTTGGGTGGAAAGAACTCGAAGCTGAACGTGGGGTCGTATTTTTTCTGAGAATCCATGATGAACCGTTGAGCGCGGGTCACGAGGCACGCGCGACGGGAACGAGGGACAGCCCCTGGTTCCTCGTCACTCGCGCCTCGCTCCTGGTTTTAGTAGCGGTAGTGATCGGGCTTGTAGGGGCCGTCCACCGGGATACCGAGGTAGTCGGCCTGGGCCTGACTCAGTTTGGTCAGATTGGCGCCGATCTTGCCCAGGTGCAGGCGTGCCACCTTCTCATCCAGGTGCTTGGGCAGGACATAGACCTTGTTTTCGTACCTGTCGGCATGCTGGAAAATCTCGATCTGCGCCATGACCTGATTGGTGAAGGAGGCCGACATGACGAAGCTGGGATGGCCGGTGGCACAACCCAGGTTCACCAGGCGGCCGCGGGCCAGCACGATGATCTTCTTGCCGTCGGGGAAGATGACGTGGTCCACTTCCGGCTTGATCTCCTCCCACTGGTATTTCTCCAGCGAGGCGATGTCGATCTCCGAGTCGAAGTGGCCGATGTTGCAGACGATGGCCTCGTTTTTCATGGCCGCCATGTGGTCATGGGTAATGACATTGACGTTCCCGGTGGCGGTAACGAAGATGTCGCCGAGTCCGCAGGCCTCGTCCATGGTAACGACGCGGTAGCCCTCCATGGCTGCCTGCAGGGCACAGATGGGGTCGATCTCGGTGATCAGGACGGTGGCACCCATGCCGCGGAAGGCCTGGGCGCAGCCCTTGCCCACGTCGCCGTAACCCAGCACGACGCAGATCTTGCCGGCGACCATGACATCGGTGGCGCGCTTGATGCCGTCGAGCAGTGACTCGCGGCAACCGTAGAGGTTGTCGAACTTGGACTTGGTGACCGAGTCGTTGACGTTCATGGCCGGGAACATGAGCTCGCCGGCTTCCTGCATCTGGTAGAGGCGATGCACGCCGGTGGTGGTCTCTTCGGTGACGCCCTTGACGCTCTCGGCGATGCGCGTCCACTTGTCGTTTTCCTTCGTGCGGCGCAGCACGTCGAGGATGGCGGCCCATTCCTCGTTGTCGTCAGGTTTCGTCTCGGGGATGGCGCCGGCCTTCTCGAATTCGGCACCCTTGTGTACCAGCAGGGTGGCGTCACCGCCGTCGTCGAGGATCATGTTGGGGAGCTTGCCGTCCGGCCAGGTCATCATCTGCTCGGTGCACCACCAGTATTCCTCGATGGTCTCGCCCTTCCAGGCATATACCGGAATGCCCTGATCGGCGATGGCTGCGGCGGCGTGATCCTGGGTGGAGAAGATGTTGCACGAGGCCCAGCGTACCTCGGCGCCCAGCGCGACGAGGGTTTCGATGAGCACCGCGGTCTGGATGGTCATGTGCAGGCTGCCGGAGATACGCGCCCCTTCGAGCGGCTTGCTGTCGCCGTACTCCTCGCGCAGGGCCATCAGGCCCGGCATCTCGGATTCGGCGATGGCGATCTCCTTGTGGCCCCATTCGGCCAGGGACAGGTCGGCGACCTTGAAATCGGTAAACTTTGAATCGGCAACAGCACTCATGGTGTGTTCTCCCATGCTTACTGAGCGCCGTTGTTACAGATACTGCCTGCCGAGCCTGACGGGATGTCCCCGCTGCAGCGCCCCTCGGCAGGAACAGCTTCGTTCCAGAGTCTTATTTTTAGTACATCGGCCGCCAGATGCAAGTGGTCGGCTGGTCGGTGATGACTCCGCCTTCTGAATTCTACAACCCCTACAGTACCTTGGCACGAAACGCACATGCCGTCGGGTAGCGGTGGTCAGGACACGCGGTAAATACGTCCCTGTACGCTCGACCGCCGCGGCCGCTCCGGGCATCCTGCCCTCCCGCGGCATTAGTACATCCATGTACGTCATCCCTGCGGCGGACGGTCCTGCCCACCCCTCACCGACGGCATGCTCGGCATCATACCGCGTCTGGTATTCGGAACAGCGAACTCAAAGCCCGGCGGCGTCGCGCAGGGCATCGGCCCGGTCGGTGTGCTCCCAGGTGAAGTCGGCCTCCGAGCGGCCGAAATGGCCGTAGGCGGCGGTCTGGCGATAGATGGGCCGCAGCAGGTCGAGCATCTTGATGAGGCCCTTGGGGCGCAGGTCGAAATGCTCGCGGATGAGTTCGACGATGCGATCGTCGGAGACCTTGCCGGTGCCGAAGGTATTGGCCATCACCGAGGTAGGCTCGGCCACACCGATGGCGTAGGAGACCTGCACCTCGCAGCGCTCGGCCAGCCCCGCGGCGACGATGTTCTTGGCCACGTAGCGCCCGGCGTAGGCTGCCGAGCGGTCTACCTTGGAAGGATCCTTGCCGGAGAAGGCGCCGCCGCCGTGGCGCGCCATGCCACCATAGGTATCGACGATGATCTTGCGCCCGGTCAGGCCGCAGTCGCCCACCGGGCCACCGATGACGAAACGCCCGGTGGGATTGATGTAGAAGCGTGTGTCCTTGTCGATCCACTGGGCAGGCAACACGGGCAGGATGATCTCGTCCATTACTGCCTCGCGCAGCACCTTCTGCTCGATGTCCGGCTCGTGCTGGGTGGAGAGCACCACGGCGTCGATGCCCACCGGCTTGTGGTCGTCGTAACGGAAGGTCACCTGGCTCTTGGCATCGGGTCGCAGCCAGGAAAGCGTGCCATTCTTGCGTACTTCGGCCTGGCGCCGTACCAGCTGGTGGGCATAGGTGATGGGGGCCGGCATCAGCACATCGGTTTCATTGCTGGCGTAGCCGAACATCAGGCCCTGGTCGCCGGCGCCCTGCTCGTGCTCCTCGCTCTCGTTTACGCCCATGGCGATATCCGCCGACTGCTGGTCAATGGAGGTCAGTACCGCACAGGACTCCCAGTCGAAGCCCATCTCCGAGGAGTTATAGCCGATTTCCTTCACCGTCTCGCGCACCACCCTCGACATGTCCACCCAGGCGCTGGTGGTGATTTCACCCGAGATGATCACCATACCGGTGTTGACCATGGTCTCGCAGGCGACACGCGCAGCGGTATCCTGCTCGAAGATGGCATCGAGAATGGCGTCGGAGATCTGATCGGCAACCTTGTCTGGGTGGCCCTCGGAAACGGATTCGGAAGTAAAGAGGTGCTGCTCTGCCATGGGTATCCCTTGGGTTGTGTTATATCCCGGTGTTCGCTCGTCCCCGGCCCCATGCGTGGGCCGAAGAGCGAACTAGTCTAGCGGCTCCGACCGGCTTTGAACAGACGGGGCGGGACCTGATCCCTGCCGCCGGAAGCCGTATACTTGTGCCCCGTCCTGGCGGCATGGAAATACCAACAAGGGAGGATACATTATGGTCAGTCTGGAGACCCCCGTCTGTGAATTTGGCAAACCGGCGGTAGATTTCGCCCTGCCCGGCGTCGATGGCCGCACCTGGACGCTGGCCGATTGCCGTGGCGAGAACGGCCTGCTGGTGATGTTCATCTGCAACCACTGCCCCTACGTCAAGGCCATCCGCGAGCGCCTGGTGCGTGACACCCGCGAGCTGCTGGACCATGGCGTAAAAAGCGTGGCGATCATGGCCAACGACCCGAGCCTCTACGCCGAGGACTCCTTCGACAACATGCGCCGCGTGGCGGAGGAGTACGATTTTCCCTTTCCTTATTTAATAGACGAGTCCCAGCAGGTGGCGCGGGCCTACGGGGCGGTGTGTACGCCGGACTTCTTCGGCTACAACGCCAATCTGGAACTCCAGTACCGGGGGCGTCTGGACGCCAGCCGCAAGGAGACCGCACCTGAGGATGCTCGCCGCGAGCTGTTCGAGGCCATGGTACAGGTGGCGAAGACCGGTCAGGGGCCGGCTGAGCAGGTGCCATCCATGGGCTGTTCTATCAAATGGAAGGACGAAGGCGAGGCCTGAGAGGGCAAAAATACAATAAAAATCATTTATTTGCGTTATAACTGGGCTTATCCGGGCGAGGAAAAACTGCCCCCGGCTATTGCCCGGGAGGGGTAAAAAAGGGAAAATTGCGCCTCTTCGGCCCTGGCGAGTGGGGAGACGCCGGGGGAAGTGGGGAGGCCGAAACGCCACAGGGGCGGCTGTCCAGCCGTTATCCCACGATTAAACAGGTTTCATGCCGGCACGGGCCGGCAACAGGTGTCTGTCCTGGCAGCCCACGGGCGCCGGTCGGGTACGGTCGTTTTTTCAATTTTGGAAACAGGAGAGAGTTATGCCATCTCGCAGAGAACTAGCCAATGCCATCCGCGCGCTGAGCATGGATGCGGTGCAGAAGGCCAATTCCGGTCACCCCGGAGCCCCCATGGGCATGGCGGACATCGCCGAGGTACTGTGGAACGACTACCTGGTCCACAACCCCACCAACCCGCACTGGGCCAATCGCGACCGTTTCGTACTCTCCAATGGTCATGGCTCCATGCTGATCTATTCCCTGCTGCACCTGACCGGCTACGACCTCTCCATCGAGGATCTCAAGCAGTTCCGCCAGTTGCACTCGAAGACCCCCGGTCACCCGGAGTACGGTTATACCCCCGGCGTCGAGACCACCACTGGTCCGCTGGGTCAGGGCATCACCAATGCCGTCGGCATGGCCATCGCCGAGAAGGCGCTGGCGGGTCACTTCAACCAGAAGGGCCATAATATCGTCGATCACCACACCTGGGTGTTCCTCGGTGACGGCTGCCTGATGGAAGGCATCTCCCACGAGGCCTGCTCGCTGGCCGGTACCCTGGGCCTGGGCAAGCTCATCGCCTTCTGGGACGACAACGGCATTTCCATCGACGGCCACGTGGAAGGCTGGTTTACCGACGATACACCGAAGCGTTTCGAGGCCTACGGCTGGCACGTGATCCCCGACGTGGACGGGCATGATCCCGACGCCATCAAGAAGGCCGTGGATCTGGCGCGCGCCATGACCGACAAGCCGACCCTGATTTGCTGCAAGACCACCATCGGTTTCGGTTCGCCCAACAAGGCCGGCAGCCATGCCTCCCACGGTGCGCCGCTGGGTGAAGAAGAGATCAATCTCACCAAGGCCGCACTGGGCTGGGATCACGGTCCTTTCGAAGTCCCCTCCGACATCTATCACGCCTGGGATGCAAAGGAGAAGGGTGCCGCTGCCGAGAAGGCCTGGCAGGAGAAGTTCGACGCCTACAGGAAGGACTACCCGGAACTGGCGGGTGAATTCGAACGCCGCATGAATGGCGAGCTGCCTGCCGACTGGGCAGAGAAGGCCGCCGCCTTCATCGCACAGACCAATGCCGAGGCCAAAAGCCCGGCCACGCGCCAGGCCTCGCTGGCCTCCATCGAGGCCTATTCACCGGCCGTGCCCGAGCTGTTTGGCGGTTCGGCCGATCTTGGCTGCTCCAACCTCACCGAGTGGTCCGGCTATAAGCCCATGGACAGCAACGAAGAGGCCAACTACGTACGCTACGGTGTGCGCGAGTTCGGCATGTCGGCCATCATGAACGGTATTTCCCTGCATGGCGGTCTCATTCCCTTCGGCGCCACCTTCCTGATGTTCTCGGAATATGCGCGTAATGCCCTGCGCATGGCGGCGCTGATGAAGATCCGCAGTATCTTCGTCTATACCCACGACTCCATCGGTCTGGGCGAAGACGGCCCGACCCATCAGCCCATCGAGCAGATCCCGACCCTGCGCATGATCCCCAACATGTCCGTGTGGCGTCCCTGCGATGCCGTCGAGACGGCCGTGGCCTGGGCACGCGCCATCGAGCGCAAGGACGGGCCGAGCTGCCTGATCTTCTCGCGCCAGGGCCTGCCGCATCAGACCCGCAACGACGAGCAGATCGCCAACATCAGCAAGGGCGGTTACATCCTGCGCGACTGCGACGGCACGCCCGACGCCATCATCATTGCCACCGGCTCCGAAGTGGCGCTGGCCATGGGCGCGGCGGAAGAACTCAGCGGCAGGAAGATCCGCGTCGTCTCCATGCCCTCGGTGGATACCTTCGAGGCCCAGGACGAGGCTTACCGCGAATCCGTGCTGCCTGCGTCCGTTACCGCGCGCGTGGTCGTCGAGGCCGCCGCCACCATGGGCTGGTACAAGTACGCCAACAGGGTCGTCGGTATCGATCGCTTCGGCGAGTCCGCACCGGCCGGCGAACTGTTCAAGGAATTCGGCTTTACCGTGGAGAACGTGGTCAAGGCCGTCAACGAAGTTTTGTAACTATCCGGTTTTCAACCTTTTCGCTTTAAGGGGAGATATGTAATGACAATCAAAGTAGGTATCAACGGTTTCGGCCGTATTGGCCGCATGGCCTTCCGCGCCATTGCCAAGGACTTTTCCGGCGACATCGAAGTGGTCGGTATCAACGATCTGCTCGACGCCGACTACCTGGCGTACATGCTCAAGTATGATTCCGTACACGGTCGTTTCGACGGTGATGTCAAGGCCGAGGGTGGCAACCTGGTGGTCAACGGCAAGACCATTCGCCTGACCGCCGAGCGTGATCCCGCCAACCTCAAGTGGGGCGACATCAACGCCGATCTGGTCATCGAGTGCACCGGCTTCTTTCTCACCGAAGAGACCTGCCAGAAGCACATCGACGCCGGCGCCAAGAAGGTCGTCATGTCTGCACCGTCCAAGGACGGCACGCCCATGTTCGTCTATGGCGTCAATCACGACACCTATGCCGGCCAGGCCATCGTCTCTGCCGCTTCCTGCACCACCAACTGCCTGGCGCCTGTCGCCAAGGTCCTGAACGACAAGTGGGGCATCAAGCGCGGCCTGATGACCACCGTTCACGCTGCTACCGCCACGCAGAAGACCGTCGACGGTCCGTCCATGAAGGACTGGCGCGGCGGCCGCGGTATCCTGGAGAACATCATCCCGTCCTCCACCGGCGCCGCCAAGGCCGTCGGCGTGGTTCTGCCCGAACTCAACGGCAAGCTCACCGGCATGGCCTTTCGCGTACCGACCTCTGACGTTTCCGTGGTTGACCTGACCGTGGAACTGGAAAAGGACGCCAGCTACGATGACATCTGTGCCGCCATGAAGGCCGCCTCCGAGTCCGGCCCCATGAGCCAGACCCTGGGTTACACCGATGAGAAGGTGGTTTCCACCGACTTCCGTGGTGTCGGTTTCTCCTCCATCTTCGATGCCGAGGCCGGTATCGCGCTGGATGGCACCTTTATCAAGCTGGTGAGCTGGTACGACAACGAGTACGGCTATACCTGCAACATGCTGCGGTTTGTAAAACACGTTGCCGCTAACTAAGTTGCGCGTAGCGAGTCGCTAGTTGCGAGGTATCAGTGTCAGGGGGCGAAACGCCCCCTGACACCTG
>DRKU01000036.1 GCA_011051615.1 Gammaproteobacteria bacterium | reverse complement strand
TCTCCGGGGCGACGTTTACGGACACGCGGTACATACGTCCCTGTACGCTCGACAGCCGCTTCCCTGCGGCTGACGGTCCGTAAACGTCGCCCCGGAGAGAGTTCGACGTCTGTAAACTGTAGTGGAATTCGGAACACGTATTTAGATACCCAGCTCGTCCCACAGGGCATCGATGCGGGCTTTCACATCTGCGTCCATGGTTATGGGCCGCCCCCATTCGCGCGTGGTCTCACCTTTCCACTTGTTGGTGGCGTCGAAGCCGATCTTGGAGCCCAGCCCCGACACCGGTGAGGCGAAGTCGAGATAGTCGATGGGCGTGTTCTCGATAATCGTCGTGTCACGCGCCGGGTCCATGCGCGTGGTCATGGCCCAGATGACGTCCTTCCAGTCGCGCACGTTGACATCGTCGTCGGTGACGATGACGAACTTGGTGTACATGAACTGGCGCAGGAAGGACCACACGCCAAGCATGACGCGCTTGGCATGACCGGGATACTGTTTCTTCATGCTCACCACCGCGACGCGATAGGAACAGCCTTCCGGCGGCAGGTAGAAATCGGTGATCTCCGGGAACTGTTTTTGCAGGATGGGCACGAAGACCTCGTTGAGCGCCACACCCAGCACCGCCGGTTCGTCGGGCGGGCGGCCGGTGTAGGTGGAGTGGTAGATGGGATCGGCGCGGTGGGTAATGCGCTCGATGGTGAATACCGGGAAACGCTCCACCTCGTTGTAATAGCCGGTGTGATCACCAAACGGCCCCTCGTCGGCCTCCTCGCCCGGATGGATGACACCTTCCAGGACGAACTCGGCACTGGCCGGCACCAGCAGGTCGTTGCCGATGCATTTGGTCACTTCGGTCTTGCCGCCGCGCAGCAGGCCGGCGAAGGCATACTCGGAGAGGCTGTCGGGCACCGGCGTCACGGCACCGAGGATGGTGGCCGGATCGGCGCCCAGCGCCACGGCCACGGGGAAGGGTTCGCCGGGGTGTTTCTCGCACCAGTCGCGGTAGTCCAGCGCGCCGCCGCGATGGGCCAGCCAGCGCATGATGACCTTGTTCTTCGCGATGACCTGCTGGCGATAGATGCCGAGGTTGTGGCGCGCCTTGTTGGGCCCTTTGGTCACCACCAGCGACCAGGTAATGAGCGGCCCGGCGTCGCCTGGCCAGCAGGTCTGGATGGGCAACTTGCCCAGATCCACCGCGTCACCCTCGATCACATGGGCCTGGCAGGGCGCCTTCTTCACCACCGCGGGCGACATGTTGAGCACCTGTTTGAAGATGGGCAGTTTCTGCCATGCGTCCTTCATGCCCTTTGGCGGCTCGGGCTCCTTGAGCATGGCGAGCAAGCTGCCCACCTCGCGCAGGGCGTCCACCGAGTCCTCACCCATGCCCAGGGCGACGCGCTCGGGCGTGCCGAACAGGTTGCCGAGCACCGGGGTATCGAAGCCTTTGGGGTTTTCGAACAGCAGCGCCGGACCGCCGCGCTTCAAGGTCCGGTCACAGATCTCGGTCATCTCGAGGTTCGGATCGACCTCGGTGGTGATGCGCTTGAGTTCGCCCCGCGCTTCGAGCTGGGCGATGAAGTCACGCAGGTCTTTGTATTTCATGCGCTGGCCGTGGGTTCACCGGGAAAATCACTGCCGCCAAGCTTAGCCTGTTTGGCGCCCGGAAGCGACGGGGTGACAGCCGCGCGATCAGTCATCGATGTGGATCTCACCGCGCAGATAGAGGGCGGCCCGGCCCGCCAGCACGACGCGTTCACCGCGCAGTTCACAGCCGATCTCGCCGCCGCGCGGCGAGAGCTGGCGCGCAGACAAGTGCGTGCGGCCAAGATGTTTCGCCCAGTACGGTGTCAGCATGCAGTGCGCCGAGCCGGTGACCGGATCCTCGTCGATCCCGGCGCCGGGGGCGAAGAAGCGACTGACGAAGTCCACGCCGTCCTCGCCGGGCGCGGTGACCACCACGCCGCGGCGATCGAGTTTTGCGAGAACCGGGAAGTCGGGCGCCAGCCCGGCCACCACGGCGGCATCGGCCACCACCACCATGTAGTCCATGCCCCGGTAGCATTCCTCGACCGGGATGCCGAGACCCCTGGCGAGGAGGTCGGGGGGATCGCACGGTTCCGTGCTCAGCACGGGGAAATCCATTTGCAAACCGTCCGCATGCCGCGAGACGGCAAGCACGCCGCTGCGCGTGGTGAAATTCACCACCTCACCCTGATAACCGCGTTCGAAGAACAACAGCCAGGCCGCCGCGAGGGTGGCGTGACCGCACAGATCCACTTCGCAGGTGGGCGTGAACCAACGCAACGCGAAACCATCGCCCTCGGGAACGTAGAACGCGGTTTCCGCCAGATTGTTCTCCGCAGCAATGGCCTGCATGACGGCGTCATCGAGCCAGTGCGCAAGGGGCACGATGGCGGCGGGATTGCCGCCAAACACCCGATCACTGAATGCGTCGATCTGGTACAGGGAAAGTTTCACGGATCGCTCAGAGATCGAACTCGGCGATCACCGGCGCGTGATCCGAGGGTCGGTCCCAGCCACGCGGTACCTTGTCGATCACACAGGACTTGCACGCGCCGGTCAACGCTTCGCTGATCAGGATATGGTCGATACGCAGGCCGCGGTCGCGGGGAAAGGCGGCGGCGCGGTAGTCCCACCATGAATACTGACCCGCACTGTCGTCGAACAGGCGAAAGCTGTCGCGCAGGCCGAGATCGAGGAGCGCCTGCAGGGCCTTGCGTTCCGGCTCGCTGACCAGCACCGAACCTTGCCAGCCTTCCGGGTCGTAGACATCGCGATCCTCGGGGGCGATGTTGAAGTCGCCCACCACCACCAGTTGCGGGTAGCGCACCAGTTCCTCGGCCAGCCAGTCACGCAGGCGCGCCAGCCAGTCGAGCTTGTAGGCATACTTGTCCGAGCCCACCTCCGAGCCGTTGGGGACATAGAGATTGACCAGGCGCACATCCCCATAGGTGGCCGCCAGTACACGGCGCTGGGGATCGTCCAGGCCGGGGATGGCCTCGATGATGTCCTCGGGATCATGCGGCGTGCGATTGAGGATGGCGACACCGTTGTAGGTCTTCTGGCCGTTGACCTGGCACTGGTAACCGGCGTCTTCCAGTTCCTGCACGGGGAAGTTGTCGTTGACGGTCTTGATCTCCTGCAGGCACAGCAGACCGGGTTGGGCGGTCTCCAGCCAGTCGATCACCTGCGGCAGGCGAACCTTGATGGAGTTGACGTTCCAGGTGGCAATTTTGAGCATGATGGGATTGTACCGCGCCACGCGCCCAACGAGCGTGCCGTTTCATTCATGTTAGTGTCGCTCAGAGGCGGAAGCCGCCGTGGCGCTTGCGATGCACGTAATCGAACCAGAACAGCCCGCCGATGATGCCCACCACCAGCACGAACAGCACCAGCAACCAGTACCACACCGGGAACTGGGGATGAATAGCGGCCAGTTCCTCGGCAGTGGGTACCCGCTCACCCTGCAGGTTGGCGACTGCCATTTCGATGCGTGCCACCAGCTCCTGATTCTGCCTGATGAGCTTTTGCAGGTCCTCGGTATCGGCATCCACCGGTACCGCGGCGCGCTCAGCCAGTTGTGCTTCCAGTTCACTGACGCGGTTGGTGAGGGTGGCGATCTCCGCACGCGCCAGTTCCAGTTCGGCCGATTCGGCGGCATCCTTGCCCTGCCCTTCGAGCTTTTTCTTCAGGTTCTTGATAGTGGTCTTGGCATTGGCCAGCTCGTCGCGCAGGATCTGTGTTTCACGCTCACGCTTGCGGTTTTTCTCCTTCAGTGCCTCGAGTTCCTTCTGCACGGCCTGCAACTGCTGCTGCATCGCCTTGAGCTGGACGACGGCCGGTGCCTGCGGTACCAGGTACTGGGCATTGATCCAGCCTTCCACGCCGTCGGCGGTCTGCACGCGCACGAAATTACCGGTGCGTTCGAGGACCTCGATCTGCGTGCCACTGGAGACCGACTGCAGGATGGGGCTCTGTTCGTCGGGCAACTGGTGGATACCGAGCAGGATATTGTCCGTGACATACAGGCTCTCGCCCAGTGCCGGCAGGGCCAGCGCCAGCAGGGCGGCCAGGAGTGGCAAACGAAGCATTCGGCGCATTTGTTTCTTCCTTTTATATATGCGGCATACGGCTGTCGGTTCTGGCCGACCGTCGGTTCGGTCGCAGGGTTCGAGCCACGGCACCAGGCTCACAGCATGCCATTATGCCACCTCAGGCGGCAATACCGCTGTGACGCAGTAGCGCGTCGATCTGTGGCTCGCGGCCACGAAAGGCGACGAACAGTTCCATGGGCTCCTTCGCACCACCCTGCTCGAGGATCCGGTGCAGGAAAGCGCGGCCGGTAGCGGCATCGAAGATGCCCTTTTCCTCGAACAGGGAAAAGGCGTCCGCCGACAGTACCTCGGCCCACTTGTAGCTGTAGTAGCCCGCAGCGTAACCGCCGGCGAAGATATGCGTAAAGCTGTGTTGAAAGCGATTGTAGTCCGGTGGCGTTATCACGGCGACTTCCTCACGCACGCGTTCCAGCGTCTGCTGGATGAAGTCAGGCCGACCGGCATCGTATTCCAGGTGAATGAGGAAATCGAACAGGGAGAACTCCAGCTGGCGCACCATCTGCATGGCCGACTGAAAGTTGCGCGCCGCCGTCATGCGTTCGAACAGGGCATCGGGCAGACGCTCGCCCGTCTTGAAGTGGCCGGCAATGAGATCCAGTGCCTCGCGCTCCCAGCACCAGTTTTCCATGAACTGGCTGGGCAACTCCACCGCATCCCAGGCGACGCCATTGATACCGGAGACACCGAGGTAATCTACCTGGGTCAGCATGTGATGCAGGCCGTGGCCGAACTCGTGGAACAGGGTGATGACCTCGTCGTGGGTGAACTGCGCCGGCTCATCACCCACCGGCGGACTGAGATTGCAGGTGAGAAAGGCCACTGGCAGTTGCACTTCGCCATCGTGCTTGCGCATGCGTGAGACACAGTCGGCCATCCATGCACCACCGCGCTTGTTTTCACGTGCGTAGAGGTCAAGGTAGAAGTTGCCACGCAAATTCCCTTCGCTGTCGCGGATCTCGAAGAAGCGCACGTCCTCGTGCCAGGTATCCACCGCGTCCACTTCACGGATCTCGATGCCGTAGAGGCGTTGCACCACCTCGAACATGCCCGGTACGACGCGCGTCTCGGGAAAGTAAGGCTTGAGTTCTTCCTGGGTGATGGCGTACTTGTGTTCGCGCAGTTTCTCCGAGTAATAGGAGTAGTCCCAGGCCTGCAATGTCTCGACACCGTGCTGCTCGCGAGCGAAGACCTTCAGTTCCTCCACGTCCTTCTCGGCCTGTGGTTTCGAACGCCGCGCCAGGTCATGCAGAAAACGCAGCACCTCGTCAGTGGTGCGTGCCATCTTGGTGGCCAGCGAGCGCTCGGCATAATTGGCAAAACCCAGCAGTTGCGCCAGCTCGTGGCGCAGGGCGAGGATCTCGTTCATCAACCGGCTGTTATCCCACTTGCCGGCATTGGGTCCCTGGTCCGAGGCACGGGTGACATAGGCCTCGTACATCTCGCGGCGCAGCTCGCCGTTGTCGGCATAGCTCATGACGCCGTAGTAGATCGGAAAGTCCAGCGTCAACAGCCAGCCCTTCTTTTTCTTGCGTTCGGCATTCTGGCGCGCCATGCCCAGCGTCGAGGGCGGCAGGCCGGCGAGCTCCGCCTCATCGGTGACGTGACGATCCCAGCCGTGGGTGGCATCGAGCACGTTTTCCTCGAAGCGGGTCGTCAGGCGTGACAGTTCCTGCTGAATTTCGCGATAGCGTTGCTGCCTGTCGGCCGGCAGATCGACGCCGGAGAGATGGAAATCGCGCAATGCATTGTCGATGATCTTTTTCTGTGCCTCGGTGAGTCGAGGATATTCCCCGCCCTCGCGAATGGACTTGTAGGCGGCATACAGGCCGGCATGCTGACCCATCTCGGTACTGTATTCGCTCAGTTTCGGCAGGCAGGCATTGTAGGCCTTGCGCAGTGTCTCGCTGTTGACCACCGAATTCATGTGGCTGACCGGCGCCCAGGCGCGTTCGATGCGATCGTCCATCTCCTCCAGCGGCTGCACCAGGTTGTCCCAGGTGTACGGTCCGCCGCCGGCGAGCAACTCCTCGACCAGCTGGCGCGCCTCAGCAAGCAGCGTATCGATGGCCGGTTCCACGTGCTCGGGCCTGATCTGTGAAAAGGCTGGCAGATGGTGCATGGAGAGAAGCGGATTGGACATGCCAGGATAAACCTTCTAGTGTGCGCGGTGATACGGACGCCCCGTTGGGCGGCAGGCGCTAAATCTAACAGAGATCACCGGTAGTGAGAAATGGACGACGATAACGCGGCGCACTCACCGGGCAACGATGACGCGACGCCCTACGCGCGGCTGACCCCGGATACGGTGCTCGATGCCGTGGCCGGGCTCGGCATGGTACCGTCCGGCCATCTGCTGGCGCTCAACAGTTACGAAAACCGCGTCTATCAGATCGGCATCGACGATGCCACCGCGGGTGGTGCCTTCGTGGTGGCCAAGTTCTACCGCCCGCAGCGCTGGAGTGACGCCACCATCCTCGAGGAACACGCCTTCGCACTGGAACTCGCAGCACAGGAGATCCCGATCGTGCCACCGCTGGCGCTCAGCCCGCCGGGCAGCACGGCACCCACCACCCTGCACAACCACGCCGGCTACCGCTTCGCACTTTTCGAGCGACGCGGCGGGCGTGCGCCGGAACTGACCCAGCCGGAACACCTGCAATGGCTGGGGCGCTTCCTCGCGCGCATGCACCAGGTGGGCGGTGCGCAGCGCTTTGCCCACCGTCCACGCCTCACCACGCAGCGCCTGGGACACGACTCACTGGCCTTTCTGCGCCAGTGCGGACTGGTCAGCCCCGAGGTAGAAAACAATTATTTCGATGCCGCTGAACGCGTCATGGAAGCGGTGGAGAATCAGTTCGAGGCCTGCGGCCCGCAACGGGAGATCCGCCTGCACGGTGACTGCCATCCGGGCAATATTCTGTGGACCGATGCCGGGCCACACTTCGTCGATCTGGACGATTGCATGCAGGGTCCGGCCATCCAGGATCTGTGGATGCTGCTGTCGGGCGATCGCACCCACATGGAAGGGCAATTACGCGAACTCATGCACGGCTACCGGGACTTCGCCGATTTCGACCCGCTGGAGTTGCATCTGGTGGAAAGCCTGCGCGCCCTGCGTCTGATCCACTACAGCGCGTGGCTGGCGCGGCGCTGGCACGACCCGGCCTTCCCGCAACACTTTCCATGGTTCAACACGCCGCGTTACTGGGAAGACCAGATGGTCACCCTGCGCGAGCAACTGGAGCGCCTGCAACAGGCACCCCTCTCGCTCGAATCCTGATGGCTACTTGTTGGTCTTCAGACCAAGCAGTTTGTAGATCGGGCAAAAACCCACGACACCGGTAACCACCAGCACCAGGCCAATCCAGCCCCACGGTGTCTGTGGCCCAACGAACACCAGTGCCACCAGCACCAGGCCGACGACTACGCGGATAATACGATCTACCAGGCCTTCATTCATGAACATGGTTTTTTCTCCTTGCTGCCCGTGGCAGCGACCAGAAAAGAAGAGCCCGCAATCATAGACAGCAAAATCGTGCCCGGATTCTGATCCGTATCAATACCTGATGAAAAAAGACTACTCCGCTTTCCACACGCCGGCAGCGGGATTGTCGGGATCCGGTACGCAACGGCCCTTTGCCGGTGCGGGCTGCTGTGGCGCCCGCTGCTGTTGCTGTTCGCGAGCACGCATCTGGTCTTCATAGACATGGCGCGTAAAACCGGCCAGGTGCTCCAGCAATTCCATGCGATCACTGTCACTGCCGGGGTAGTCGGCGGCGAGGATCCCCATTACGGCGGCCATGTATTGCAGGCCGAGGGTGCCGTTTTCCCTGACCTCCTCGTCGTGCTCGGCGATGACGCGCATCATGTTTTCGATGAGTTCACTGCTTAACTGAATACCCTTGCTCATTGTCGGTTACCGCCCGTGTGCTGTACGTGAAATTCGGCTGCCAATTCTACCGCCAGGGAGTCTGCCCTGGCCAACCGATAAAACCCTGCATGGGGGCGGTTATTCGAAGGCAGCCGACTCGGCCTCCAGGTAGGCCCAGCTGGCATTGCGTCCCGCCAGTTGTTCGAAATTGGCCAGTTTTGACCAGGCACGCTGATCGAGTCGTGTGATGGCGTCCTGTACATCGACACCCTCGTCCACCATGCGTGTCATGTGGGTGTGCAGGCGTTGCAGGTAGGCCAGCGTGGGAAACTCGAACTGCGCCAGTTTGCCCGGCTGGCCGTGTCCGGGAATGAAGGTGGCCGTGCCGTATTGGCGCAGGGCCCTGAAGGTGCTTATCCAGCCACGCACACTGGAATCAGGCAACACTGCCAGCAGGCGTTCCCCGTAGAGCACGTCGCCGGCAAACACCAGCCTGTCCTCCGGCACGTGCACCACCAGCGGCGCCGGGGTGTGCGCCGCGCCCAGATGGCGAATGACCAGTGTCACACCACCGAGATCCACATCGAGGTGATCGGCCACCAGCCGCTGTGGCAGAACGGGAAACGGCAGGCTGTCGGGTCTGAGATCCAGCACGCGCTCGATGGTGGCCACATACTGTCCCGACAGGCGCTCCATGCGTGCCGCCTCCAGCGGGTGGGTCACCAGCACCGCCCCGGCGTCCCTGAACACCCCGTTGCCCATGAAACGGTGGGGCTGCGAATTGGTATTGATGGCATACAGCACGGGGCGATCCGAGACCTTGCGAATATGCGCCAGCATGGCGCGCGCCATGGCCGGTGTATAACCGGTATCCACCACGGCGATCCCCCGGCTGCCAACCACGAAACCCATGTTCATGCGGTAGCCGCCATTGTCACGCGACGGTGGCCCCAGCGGGCCGATCCATGCCCACACGTGGGGCGAGAGCTGCCGGGGTGGCGGGAGTTCGGCCTGTTCGGCCATGGCGGCACCCGGTACCACAAGGCTGAGCACCACCAGACAGAACGAGAAAATGCCACCCGGGCGGGTAAGGGACGACAGGGTATTCATGCGAGGGCCTCGTGCCGTAGAATGATGGCCAACCTTACACAGACATCGACCGCGTCCACAAGGGGTATTGGCACCACGACGGGTGCGGTAACACCCAACCTCAGCATCAGGGATCCAGCATGGGAAAACATTACGATTTGATCGCCATCGGCGCCGGCAGCGGCGGTCTTTCTGCCGCCGAGCGTGCCGCCGAATACGGTGCGAAGTGCGCCGTCATCGAGTATCAGAAGCTGGGTGGCACCTGTGTCAACGTCGGTTGCGTACCGAAGAAGATCATGTGGAACGCCGCTGACGTGGCCCATGTACTGCACCATGATGCCGCCGGCTATGGTTTCGATATCTCCATCAATGGTTTCAACTGGCAGACACTGATCGAGGGACGCGAAAAATACATCCAGGGCATCAACGACTGGTACGTCAACTATCTCAAGGACTACCGGATCGACCACCTGCGCGGCAAGGGCCGCTTCGTCGATGCCCACACCGTCGATGTGGACGGCGAACAGTACACCGCTGATCACATCGTTATCGCCACCGGGGGTTCTCCCACCGTACCCGATGTGCCCGGTGCGGAACATGGCATCACCTCGGATGGCTTCTTTGAACTCGGGGAACGCCCGGGCCGCGTGGCCGTGGTCGGTGCCGGTTACATCGCCGTGGAACTGGCGGGATTGCTCAACGCCCTGGGTAGCGAGGTCACCATGCTGCTGCGCGGTGATCACTTTCTGCGCAGCTTCGATTGCCTGCTGCGTGATACGCTCATGGAGGAAATGGTCGATGCCGGTGTCAACATCATGCCCGGTATCAACATCAGTGAGATCGTGCGCGATGACGATGGCCACCTGACCATTCACTGCCAGAGCGGCATCACCCTCGAGGGCTTCGATACCCTGCTATGGGCCATCGGTCGTAACCCGGCGACGCTGGATCTCAACCTCGACGCCGCCGGTGTCGAATACCAGCCCAACGGTGTCATCCCCACCGATGAATTTCAGAACACCAATGTCGCCGGCGTCTATGCCGTCGGCGACATCACCGGTCGCGCACCTCTGACGCCGGTGGCCATCGCTGCCGGTCGGCGTCTCGGTGATCGGCTGTTCAACAACCAGCCCGAACGCCGCCTCGAATACGAGAACATCCCCACCGTGATGTTCTCGCACCCACCCATCGGTACTGTCGGTCTTACCGAGGACGAAGCACGTGAACAGCACGGCGATGCCGTCAAGGTCTATACCTCGCGCTTCACCAACATGTACCACGCCCTGACGCAGCACAGCCCGCGCACGGCCATGAAACTGATCTGTGTCGGTGCCGACGAAAAGATCGTTGGTGTACACGTCATCGGTCGTGGCGCCGATGAAATGTTGCAGGGCTTTGCCGTGGCGCTGAAGATGGGCGCGACCAAGAAGGACTTCGACAACACCGTTGCCATCCACCCCACCGCCGCGGAAGAGCTGGTGACGATGAGGTAAGAATAGTAGCGAGGGCTAAATACGTGTTCCGAATACCACTACAGTTTAAGGACGTCAGGCTCTCGCCGGGGAGGACGTTTACGGACACGCGGTAAATACGTCCCTGTACGCTCGACAGCCGCGTCCCTGCGGCTGACGGTCCGTAAACGTCCTCCCCGGCGAGAGACAGGCAGATGGACTGATCCCGCCATGGTCAGGTGATCGGGTATTCGGAACAGGTATTTAATCAGCGCTTCCTTAACATTTTTTCTGTGGTCTCCGTGGTTAGAAAAAACAGTTATGACAATACGCCGCTTCGAGAACCTGACACCCACCATCGACGCCTCCGCGTATGTGGATGAGGCGGCGCTGGTGATCGGTGACGTGGCGATCGGCGCGGACAGTTCCCTGTGGCCTTTCGTGGTGGCGCGTGGCGACGTCAATTCCATTCGTATCGGCGCCCGCACCAACATCCAGGATCATTCGGTGCTGCACGTGACCCACGACGGGCCATACAACCCCGGTGGCCACGCACTGGAGATCGGTGATGATGTCACCGTCGGGCATCGTGTGATCCTGCATGGCTGCACGGTGGGGGACCGTTGTCTCATCGGTATGGGCAGCAATATCCTCGATGGCGCGGTGATCCCGCCCCACACCTTCATCGCCGCCGGCAGCCTGGTGCCGCCGGGCCGCGAGCTGGAAGGCGGGTACCTGTGGATGGGCTCACCGGTGGAGAAACGCCGCGCCCTGCGGGACGAGGAACTGGCTGCCATCGCCTACTCGGCGCAACACTACGTGCGTCTGAAAAACAGGCACCTCGCGTGACAGACAAGGGCGGCGACAAGGTCGAGGCTTGCCATGTGAACACCGAACAGGCATGTTCACCCGAAGTAATGTACATTGATGCAAGCGACCCCGCCCTGTGCCGGGACACAAACCCCATCCAGATATCGAGGAAACGGAATGCAGCTTAACCCCAATCCCAGGGCGCTCTTTGTGTGCCTGCTGCTCGCCGGCAGTACGCAACTGTCGGCCTGCAACGGGCGCGGCCTGGAACAGACCTCCTACGACATGCTCCGTGAACGTGAATACCAGCTCTGCCTCAGGGAGGGGCGCAGCGATTGCCGCCGCTACGAGACGTATGAGGACTACCAGCGCCAGCGCAACGAGGCGACGGGTAGCCGTTAAATCCGCCACCGTGCCGACGCTTTACTACCTCGCCTACGGCTCCAACCTGCACCCGCTGCGTCTTGCCGAGCGTGTCCCCTCGGCCCGTTTCATGGGCCTGGCAACATTGCCGGGCTATCGCCTGGCCTTTCACAAGCGTGGCAGCGACGGCTCCGGCAAGTGCAACATCCTTGCCACCGGTGCGACGGGGGACAGGGTCCACGGCGCCGTGTTTGTCATGGCCACCGGGCACCGCCCGCTGCTGGATCGCTTCGAGGGGCCGGGTTACCGCACGGAAGCCCTGCCGGTGACGCTGTCCGAGGGTGCGGTGACGGCCTTCGCCTACGTGGCCGAGACGTCCTGTATCGACGAGGAACTGCGACCGTGGGCATGGTACCGGGATATCGTATACCGCGGTGCCTGCTACCATGCGCTGCCCGCAAGCTACCGGGAGGCCATTGCCCGGGTGGCCGCCCGTGCCGATCCCGATGCGGCACGCGAGGCACACCATCGGGCGCTGCTGGCCCGGCTGGGCTGAGCACGGGAGCCGCCTCCGCTCATCCCCCGCGGGACACCATTTATCCGAATTTTTCGTCTTTTGGGTGGTACACCGATCCGGCTAGGCCTATAGTTTTAGCAGGCAAACTACCCGAGGGGAGGTGTTGCCGTGGACATCTTTGTCGGCAACTTCCCGCACAACGCCACCATGCGCGACCTGGCCCTGCTTTTCCAGGACTACGCCGATGAGGCAGATTTCCGTATCGTCGAAAACCGCCGCGAGGGCACCCCACCGCTGCGTTACGGGCTGGTGCGGATCGTGTCGGATCGTGTGGCACACAAGGCACTGCGCAAGCTCAACGGCAAGACCCTGCTGGGCCAGCCGGTCACGCTGCGCGAGTTCGTCTATCGCGCCTACAGCAATGACCGCCGCGCCGTGGGCTGGCGCAGCATGGCATGGAGTGGCGTGGAACGCCGCCACCGGGACCGCCGCCATATCCCGGACCCACAGCACAGCGCCGTGACCCGGGCCACGGAAACCAGCGGGGAAACGGGCAAGGAAAGCGGCGCCATTCAGGCCTGACGCCTCGCACCCGGCCACGCTCCCCGCCCCGTGTGGCAGGGGCATTCCCCTTACGCATCCCGTTCCTGTGCCATTTCGGCGCGTAACTGTGCGATCACCACGGGTGTATCCGGGCGCACCCCGCGCCAGATGAAGAACGACTCCGCCGCCTGTTCCACCAGCATGCCCAGCCCGTCGTCGACCTGCGCCGCACCATGGGCGCTGGCCCAGGTCATGAAGGGTGTCGGCTCGGCCCCGTACATCATGTCATAGGCCGCCGCACCGGGCGCCAGCAGGCCATCGGGCAGGGGCGGCAGATCCCCCTGCAGACTCGCCGAGGTGGCGTTGATGATCAGGTCGAAGTGCTGTCCGTTGAGATCCGGGTAGCCGCAGCCAAGGACAGGACCGAGATCGGCGAAGGCGGCCGCCAGTTCCACGGCGCGGTCGGGCGTGCGATTGACGATCACAAGTTGCGCGGGACCCTCGGCCAGCAGGGGGGCAAGCACGCCACGCGCCGCGCCGCCGGCGCCCATGACGAGGATCCGCCGCGCCGCCAGTTCCAGTCCCAGGTTACGGCCCAGATCGGTCACCAGACCAACGCCGTCGGTATTGTCACCGTGGATCGGGCCCCCACCGAGCACCAGGGTATTGACCGCGCCGGCACGCTGGGCGCGCTCGGAGCGCGTCTCGGCCAGGGCAAAGGCCTCCTGCTTGAAGGGCACGGTCACGTTGAGACCCTTGCCCCCGGCGGCGGCGAAGTTGCCCACCGCCTGCGGGAAGCCACCGAGATCCACCTGGATGGCGGTGTAATCCATGTTCTGGGCGGTCTGCTCAGCGAACAGGGTATGGATGCGGGGCGAGCGCGAATGGCGCACGGGGTTGCCCATCACCGCGTACTGATCGCGCCGCGGCTCGAAGTCGAAGATATCCGCCACGGTCTCAGCCTTCCTTCAACCAGCCCGCCGCGCGTCTGGCGAAATAGGTCAGGATGCCGTCGGCACCGGCGCGCTTGAAACCGAGCAGGGATTCCATCACCACCGCGCGCTCGTCGAGCCAGCCGTTCTGTGCCGCCGCCATGAGCATGGCGTACTCGCCGCTGACCTGGTAGACGAAGGTGGGCGCACCGAACTGATCCTTGACCCGTCGCACGATGTCCAGATAGGGCATGCCCGGCTTGATCATCACCATGTCGGCGCCCTCGTCGAGATCCAGCGCCACCTCCCACAGGGCCTCGTCGGAATTCGCCGGGTCCATCTGGTAGGTGTACTTGTTACCCGCGCCCAGATTGCCCGCCGAACCCACCGCGTCGCGGAAGGGCCCGTAGAAGCTGGAGGCGTACTTGGCGGCATAGGCGAGGATGCGGGTGTTGACGAAGCCGGCATCCTCCAGCTCGTCGCGGATCACGCCAATGCGCCCGTCCATCATGTCCGAGGGCGCGACCACGTCGGCGCCGGCCTCGGCATGGGAGAGGGCCTGTTTGACCAGCGCCTCGACGGTGATGTCGTTTTGCACATAACCGTCGTCGTCAATGATGCCGTCCTGGCCGTGGGTGGTGAAGGGGTCCAGCGCCACGTCGGTGATGACGCCCATCTCCGGCAGGGCGGCCTTGATGGCGCGCACCGCGCGCTGGGCCAGCCCCCCGGGATTCCAGGCCTCGGCAGCGTCGAGGCTCTTCTTCTCCGCCGGCGTGACGGGGAACAGGGCCACCGCCGGCACGCCCAACGCAGCCAGCTCACTGACTTCTTCCAGCAACAGGTCGATGCTCAGGCGTTCGACCCCCGGCATGGAGGCCACTGCCTCGCGCTGGCCCTCGCCTTCGAGGACGAACAGGGGGCAGATGAGATCGTCGATGCTGAGGTGCGACTCGCGCATGAGTCGGCGCGAGAAGGCATCGTGGCGCATGCGCCGCATGCGCACCCAGGGGAAACTGCCGCGTCCGGTTTCGGGTCTGCTCACGGGGAACTCCTCGGAAGTCCTGCTCGGCCGTCGCGCCGGGGCGTGGCCGTCTCTAATGGTATGTGGGCAACCTTACCCGAATGGCGCAGGTCAGGCCACCGCCCCACGGTATTCCCGCGGGGGCGAGGCCGTCCACAATGCGAAACGGTTCCCGTTTCGAGGCCCGGCGCTGGAACTTTGACCCCATGGACTACACTAAAACGGTACCATATACATAAACTGCGGGGCTGCCCGGATGACCCGCTATCGGCAACGTAACAAAGGGTAATTCACATGACCACAGCCTGTCCCCACATACACCACCGCTGGCAGCAGGTGGGCCTCATCGTTCTGCTGACCCTCCTGCTGGGCGGTACCGCCTGGGCCAAACGCAGTCCCGATGAAATCCTCGTTACCGCGGCGGACGAGATGATCGCCGCCATCCAGGAGGACCAGGACGCCATCCGGGACAACCCGGCGCAGCTCAACCGGCTCATCGCCGATATCCTGCTGCCGCACGTGGACATGATCAGTGCCTCGCGCCTGGTGCTGGGCAAACACTGGCGCGGTGCCACGCGGGCACAGAAGAAACAGTTCATCCTCGAATTCCGCACCCTGCTGGTTCGTTTCTACTC
>DRKU01000035.1 GCA_011051615.1 Gammaproteobacteria bacterium | reverse complement strand
GTCCAAGGAACACTGCGACTACCTGGTGAAGATCCCCATGGCCGGTACGGTGGAAAGTCTGAATGTCTCCGTGGCCACAGGGGTGTGTTTGTATGAGGCGCTGCGGCAGAACCATGCCTGATTACTGCGGGCGGCCGTATTCCCCTTGACCGTCTGGATGATAACCCTTATTTCTTTTGTGTGATAAGGATCCTTTCCAGCGAAACTTGAAACGAGGTCGTAACCTGTGGACGTGTTGTTGATCGATGATCATCCGCTGTTCCGCAAGGCTCTGGGTCGGGCCTTGTGGGATTTCGCCGATGAACTGCGGGTGCAGGAGGCGGATTCCGTCGCCGAGGCCATGGACTGCATTGAGGCGGATCCACCGGATCTGGTGCTGTACGATTGGCGGTTACCCGAAGGAGGTGGGCTGCACGGCCTTGTGGCCATTTGCCAGTTGCTGCCGGCTACGCCGGTGGTGGTGGTCTCTGCCAACGAAGACCCGGAAGTGATGACCACGGCCTTGGCGGCGGGCGCTCGGGGCTACATTCCCAAGTCGGTTAGTAGCGACATCATGCTCAGCGCTTTGCGTCTGGTGCTGGCGGGCGAAACCTACGTGCCCGCGGCCACTTTGGGCAATAGACGACCTGTGGGAGCGACGTCGGTGTTGCACGACGGGATGCTCACGGCGCGTCAGTCCGAGGTTTTGACGCTGCTGGCAGAGGGCTGCGCCAACAAGCGTATTGCCCACAAACTGGGCATCGCCGAGGCGACGGTTCGGGTGCATGTCTCCGATATTTTGCAGGCCCTGCGGGTGGGCAACCGCACCGAGGCGGTGGTGCGGGCCCGCCAGCTGGGCCTGCTGGGCGCTTCCCCCTAGACGGCAGCTTCGGCCAGGCTGTTGAGGCAGACCTTGAGGCGTTCAGGGGCCACGGGTTTGTGCAACAGCAGATAGCCTGAGGCGTGTGCCTCTCGGATGCGTGACGGGTCAGTATCGCCGGTGACGATGATGGCCGGGATGTCGGTCTGTAGTTGCTCCTGCAGCCAGGCGATGGCCTCGGGGGCTGTTTCTCCCCTGGCCAGGCGGTAATCGACGATCATCGCTTCAGGCAGTATGGCTGTGTCTCGCAATCGCTGCAGGGCCGTTTGCGCCGAGTCTGCGGTGGTCACCTGACAGCCCCACTGCTGCAGCAGGGTGCGAATGCCGGCCCGGATAGCGGCGTTATCATCCACAATTAGGACGCGTTTCGGTCGCAGCCCGGCTGCGTCTAGCGTTGCCGCGGCGGAGTGGTGAACCCTGGCCGGCGATTGTCCGGCTGCCACCCACAGGCCGAAGATCGATCCACGTCCTGGACGTGAACGCACCTCTATGGCATGCCCTAGCAGCCGAGCCAGACGATCCACGATAGCCAACCCCAGCCCTAGGCCCTGGCCTGCATCGCGCTCGGGGTTGCCGATCTGGGTGAATTCCAGAAAGATCTCTTTCTGCCGCCGGGCTGGGATGCCGGCCCCTGTATCGAAGACCTGGATCAGGAACTGGTCGTTCCGCCGACGGCAGGCCAGCAGGATGCCGCCCCGACGGGTGTATTTGAGGGCATTGTCGAGAAGATTGCGCAGGATGCGCTCCAACTGTACCGGGTCGCTGTGCACCACGGCATCCTTCAACACCCAGCGAAACCGCAGGCCGCGCTGTGTCGCCAGCGGCGCGTATTCCCGGGCCAGTTTTTCCAGCAGGGGGCGTAAAGAGAAGTCCTGCGGGTGGACCCGCACCACCTCCGCGTCCAGGCGCGAGATATCCAACATCTCGTCCAGCATGCCGCGCAAGCCCTGCTGGGCGCTGTGCATGTGCCGTAACAGGGATTGTTGTTCCCTATCGGCGACACGCTGTTGCAGGCTTTCGAGAAACAGCCCCATTGCGTGCACTGGTTGGCGAAGGTCGTGGCTTGCGGCGGCCAGGAACTGGGTCTTGACTCGTGCGGCCTGCTCCAGGGCCGCCTTTTGGTCGGACAACTCCAGTTGCAGGCGCTGGGCCTCAGTCAGGGATTTGGCGTATTCACGGGCAAAGTTGATGGTGGCGCCCGACATCATCACCAGCAATACAGCGGTGAGCTGCTCAGCGCGTGTGTCCTGCAGAGCGAGGGTGACGATATAGGGCGTCACACAGGGCAGGTAATAGGCGTAGAATGCTGGCAGATAGACCGCCAGGGCGGCAATGGGCGCCACCGGCACCAGGGCCAGTAGTACCAGCAGGTATATGTTGTATTCGGGAATCTGAGCCGGGTACAGGAACGGCGCCGCACTGCCCCAGACGACGCCGGATAACAGGGCCCCGCAGACGGCGAAGTGGCTCCAGCGGCGCTGGTCTTGTCGTTCGCTTGGCGATGCAAAGTATCGGCGGTAAAGGAACACCCGCGCCGTGGATAAGGACAACACCGCGCTCATGCCAATCACCAAATAGTCGTTATTCACCGCCCCCCACAACACCCACGTACTGAACAGGCCGCCCAGGGAGGGCGCGACGATCATGGCCGGCAGTTGCGTGAAATGGATGCGTACCAGTTCGGCGCGCAGGCGTTCTTTCAGGGCGGGTGATTCTTTTGCTTGCCCTTCCTTTTTCATAACACGTCCTTACAGTGCTCTAACTACAAGGCCGAGAGCCTATCAGCTGTTGCCCCTTAAAGGAGTACGATATTTGTCGTAGGGATATCCCGGAGTTAGAAAAACTTCCTTTAAATCAGTGGTGTATGAACGCCGAGAGACGGTAGCCAGAGGATGAGTATCTACGACATCTGTTGGATTGCTGAAAGGCATCCCATGAATAATGCTTGAAGCAAATAACCGGCTTGATCTTGAGAAACAACAGACGAGTCTTTTTGCGGGACAACGTAATCCTACTGACCCCACGTTTATGTGTCAGTAACCTTGATGCTTGTTGAAGGGCAAAGATGTCGCTGCAGGGAAACAAGGCAATGTCACACGGTAGTCATACGATGACATTCCACGAGGCCGAGCGCAGTGTGCTTCGGCAGGCGCTGCACAATCCCAAAGGGGGCCGGGTCACCTTTCTCACTACTGCCACCATTGCTACGTCAACGGACTTGCTGCCGGGTTTGAATGTGACATTGCTTAGAGGCGGAGAAGGCCGCCCGCCGGCACGGATCCAGGGATTCGCCTTCCTTCCCGCCCCTGACACTGATCATCGCCTTCTGGTGGATCTTTTTCGACAAGGTCACTACCAGTGCCTTGGATTACTACCGGGTGCTGGAAGGGCTGGTCCCCGGCTATTAGCGTGCGCAAAATTATCAGGGTCTGGAAACGCATTGGAGAACATGCACGCCTATCACGAATGGGTTGCCGGGCACGATCGGGAAGAGACTACCGACAGCAGAGGTGAAGGTGCTGCGATCACTGGCAGAGATACATAAGAAGTCAAACAAGGCTCTGCAAAATGAGGCCGTGGATCCACCAAACAAGTAGCAGGAAGTTCGTCCAGGGAGAGAGGGAAATGAAGTGCATTCATCAATTATTAGTCAGGTTCCGCCTCTTCGGGTTGCTCATCATCTTTTTCGGTATGGTGCCTCCGCTCTATGCTGCCACGGTATTTGTGGAAGACTTCGAGGCCGGCACCGCCGGCTGGAGTATGGACAACGGCGTGTGGGAGATCGGTACCCCCGGTGCCGGTCCGGCCGCCTGTGCCGGTAGCTCGGCACAGTGTGCGGGGACGGTGTTGGGTGGTAACTACCCGCCCGATGCGGATAGTCGGCTAATCAGCCCGTCGCTAGCGCTTCCTGCTCTGACTTCTGTTGATGAAGAGGTCCACCTGCGTTTCCAGCAATGGTTCTCCTACGCCGGCGGTGACTGGGGCGAGGTGCACGTCTCGGTGTGGGATGCGGCCGGTGGCACGTGGGGCAACTGGGTCAACCTGGGCACCGTGGCCGCCAACACCTCCGGCTGGTCGCAGGGCGACGTGGAGCTGACCGCCTATGCCGGCGAGACGGTGCGGGTGGCCTTTTTCCACACCGCCTCCCGGCCGTGTTGCAGCAGTGCCAACTACGAAAGCACCGGCTGGTATCTTGACGATATCCAGATCATCACCAAGCCCCCGGTCTTCAGCGGAGATTTCGAAGGCGGGTGGGGCGACTGGCACGCGGACCGCGGTGTGTGGCAGGTGGGCACGCCCACGGCGGGTCCCTC
>DRKU01000034.1 GCA_011051615.1 Gammaproteobacteria bacterium | reverse complement strand
CCCTCCAGTGACAGGCTGCCATCACGGTGCCGAATGATGGAGAGGTCAAGACCGGAAACGCTGACCTCGTCCGGTACCGGCTTCATATCCAGCAGGCTGGCGATGACCGCCAGGCCAATACGCGCCTCATCGAAACGCACCAGGTCTTCGCCATTCTCGTCGACAAGGCGAATATCCCGGAAGATAAACGTGGGGGTAATACCCACCAGGCGGGCATCGAACTCGGTGATACGCACCGGGTGTCCGAGGGCCTCGCTGGCAAGCCGCTCCACGTCTTCACGGAAGGTTCCCAGTTCAGGGAAGAACACGCGTATCAGGCTGATCGCCACCGCCGCCAGCACCAGCAGGATGACAAACAGGTACCACACGGAACGGAAGATCCGGTGAAACAGCGTGGGATGTGGTTTGGTGACCGTCACGACTTCAGTTTACCCGTGCTGCCAGCAAATTTCGTGATGACCGCCGGCAAAAAACCGGTTGCCGTGCCTCAGAGCAGCACGACGTCGAACTGTTCCTGGGTGTACTGGCTCTCCACCTGGAACTGGATTTCCTTGTCGATGAATTCCTCGAGCTCGGCGACACTGGTCGATTCCTCGTCAAGCAGTACATCCACCACTTCCGGGCTGGCAAGCACCAGCAGGCGTGTGGCATCGAACTGGCGTGCCTCGCGCAGGATCTCGCGGAAGATCTCGTAGCACACGGTCTCGGCGGTCTTGAGCGTGCCGCGCCCCTGACATACCGGGCAGGGCTCGCACAGCACGTGCTCGAGACTCTCGCGCGTGCGCTTGCGCGTCATCTCCACCAGGCCAAGTGAGGACACCTCGCTGATCTGGGTCTTGCAGTGATCCTTGTCGAGGCCCTTTTCCAGTGCGCGCAGTACCTGGCGGCGGTGTTCCGGGTCCTGCATATCGATAAAATCGATAATGATAATGCCGCCCAGGTTGCGCAGACGCAGCTGGCGCACGATGGCCTGGGTGGCCTCGAGGTTGGTCTTGAAGATCGTCTCCTCGAGATTGCGATGACCGACAAAGGCGCCGGTATTCACATCCAGCGTCGTCATGGCCTCGGTCTGATCGATGATCAGGTAGCCGCCCGACTTCAGTTGTACCTTGCGTTCCAGCGCCTTCTGGATCTCGTCCTCGACGCCGTAGAGATCGAAGATCGGCCGCTCGCCGGGGTAGTACTCGATACGCTCGGCCAGCTCGGGGATAAACTTGCGCGCGAATTTCTCCACGCGCGTGAAGGTCTCGCGTGAATCGATGCGAATACGCTCGATCTCGGTGCCTACCAGGTCGCGCATGGTGCGCATCACCAGCGGCAGGTCTTCATGCACCAGACCGATCTCATCACTCTGGTGCGTCTTTTCCTTGATGGCGTTCCACAGCCGGTGCAGGAAATGCATGTCGGCATGAATGGACTCCTCGTCCACACCCTCGGCCACGGTACGCAGGATATAGCCGCCCGGGTCCAGCTCGGCCAGCCCACTGCGCACGGTCTCCTTGAGGCGCTCGCGCTCGGCCTCGTCCTCGATCTTTTGCGACACGCCGATGTGATCGGCACCGGGCATATACACCAGATAACGCGAGGGGATGGAGATCTGGGTTGTCAGGCGCGCACCTTTGCTGCCGATGGGGTCCTTGATGACCTGTACCAGTACCATCTGACCCTCGCGCAACAGGCCGGCGATGCCGGGGCGAGGGGTATCCCCATTGTTGCCATTGCCGTTCTCGCCGGGTACGACGATATCCGAGGCATGCAGGAACGCAGTGCGCTCCAGGCCGATGTCCAGAAACGCCGCCTGCATGCCGGGCAATACGCGGCTGACCTTTCCATAGTAGACATTGCCCACCAGGCCGCGCTTGCGCGCCCGTTCGATGTGCACTTCCTGTAGCACGCCATTCTCGACCACCGCGACGCGTGTCTCCTGCGGGGTGATATTGATGAGTAATTCTTCGCTCATGGTGACTATCCGATTAACAATCCTGTTGGCGCGGGCCATTCCCTTCAACGCGCGCGGACAACCGCGGGCGGTACTCAGAGCACGCGGATCCCCGCCGCGGCGAGCAGCTCGGCCGTTTCATATAGCGGCAGGCCCACCACACCGCTGTAACTGCCCTCGATACGCGTCACGAAGATCGCGCCGCGTCCCTGTATCCCGTAGCCACCGGCCTTGTCTGCCGGCTCACCGCTGTCCCAGTATACCCGGCACTCGGCCTCGCCCAGCGGCCGGAAAAACACCCGCGTCTCGCTGAGGCGACTTTGCGTTTCGCCCCGGCACAGGGCAACCGCGGTCAGCACGCGGTGTTCGCGTCCTGACAGGCGTGCCAGCATGGCCAGCCCCGCCTCACGATCGACGGGCTTGCCGAGGATCGCATCGTCGATGACGACCACGGTGTCGGCGCCCAGCACGGGACGGGTGCCGCTCGCACCAACGGCCTGCCAGCCGGCCGCGGCCTTCTCGCACGCCAGGCGCAGGGCATAGTCGGCCGGGGCCTCGCCGGCGCGCGGTGTTTCGTCCACCTCGACCGTCACCACCTCGCAGCGGATCCCCACCTGCGCCAGCAACTCGCGTCGCCGCGGAGAGCGCGAGGCCAGATAGATATGCGCATCGCTCGCCATGTCGCCCATCATGCCACGTCACTCGCGGTGATAGGGATGGTTGCGCAGAATACAGTGGGCGCGGTAGATCTGCTCGGCCACCACCAGGCGCACCAGCGGATGCGGCAGCGTCAGGGGTGACAGGGACCAGCGCCGCTCCGCCGCCGCCAGGCAGGCCGGCGCCAGGCCATCGGGGCCACCCACCAGCAGGGCCACGTCACGGCCACCCTGCATCCAGTCCGCCAGGTGATCCGCCAGCTGCGGCGTGGTCCAGGCCTGGCCACCCACTTCCAGTGCGATCACCAGCGCCCCGCGCGGCACCGCCGCCAGCAGGGCGCGACCCTCCTCCTCCCTGAGCCTGTCCAGCTTGCTGCTCTTGTGGCGACGCGCCAGCGGCACTTCGCGCAGATGCAGGCGACACTCGGCCGGCAGGCGACGGGCGTAATCCTCGTAGCCCGCGCTTACCCACGCCGGCATGCGCGTGCCCACGGCAAGCAGATGAATATGCATGGCGGCGGGCGCAGCCGGTTTCAGCCTTTCCCGGCGCTGGCCGGTGAGGCATCGCCCCACAGTTTCTCGATATTGTAGAACTCGCGCACCGCCGGTTGCATGACATGCACCACCACGTCACCGAGATCCACCAGCACCCATTCACCCTGCTGCTCGCCTTCGACACCCAGCGGCGGGATCCCGGCCTCCTTGGCGGCACGAATGACGTTCTGTGCCAGCGCCTTGACCTGGCGATCGGTATTGCCACTGGCGATGATCATGCAGTCGGTAAAGCTGGAGCCTTCGCGCATGTCGATGATGTGGATGTCGATGGCCTTGATGTCTTCCAGCGCCGCAACGGCGAGATCGCGGACCTGTTCAAAACCGGGATGCTTGTCTGTCATGAGTAAATACGCTGTTGTTGGATCACTTCAATCACCCTCGCCGGCAACAGGAAAGACACGTCTTTGCCTGCTGCCAGCAGGGCACGGATGCGGGTAGAGGAAATATCCAGCTGAGTTACCGGCTGAAAAAAGATCCGGCCCGCGACCTGGCGCCGTAAGGCCGCCACCTGCTCACAGTATCCCGCCTGCAACAGGGGTCCCAGCCGCGGATGGCCGTACAGATCGTCGGCCTGCCAGCCCGGCCGGTGCGCCACCACCAGGTGCGCCAGGCGGGGGATGTCCCGCCAACGGTGCCAGTTGTCCAGCGTGGCGAAGGCATCCATGCCGATGACCAGCACCAGCGGTCGCCCGGGGTATTGCTGGCGTAACGCCTCCAGTGTTTCGACACTGTAACAGGGCGTTGGTTTGGCAATTTCACGCGTATCGACACGCAGGCCCGCCACGCCCTGGATGGCGGCGCGCAACATGGCGAGACGTTGTTCGGCGCTGGCCAGTGGCGGGGCACGATGGCCCGGCACGCCGCAGGGCACGAGACGCAGCTCGTCCAGTTGCAGGGCCTCGCGCACTTCCACCGCCGGGCGCAGGTGACCGAAATGGACCGGGTCGAAGGTACCGCCGAAGAGGCCGATCACGACGCCCGTCCCCTGCCTGCCACGGGCCGACCGGCGCGGCTGCGCTCAGGTGCGAATATGACCGTCACCGATGACGATGTACTTCTGCGAGGTCAGCCCTTCGAGACCCACCGGCCCGCGGGCGTGGATCTTGTCCGTACTGATACCGATCTCGGCGCCGAGGCCATACTCGAAACCGTCGGCAAAGCGCGTCGAGGCATTGACCATCACCGAGCTGGAATCCACTTCGGCGAGGAAACGCCGCGCCACACCCAGGTCCTCGGTAATGACGCTCTCGGTATGGCCCGAGCTGTGGCGAAAAAGGTGTTCGAGGGCCGCATCGAGACCATCGACGATGCGAATGGAAAGAATGGGCGCCAGGTACTCCGTGTCCCAGTCAGCCTCGGTGGCGGGTTTGGCGCCGGGAACCAGTTCGCGCGTGCGTTCGCAGCCGCGCAGTTCGACGCCTTCCTTTTCATACCGCTGCGCCAGTTCCGGCAACACGTCGCTGGCAATGGCGGCGTCCACCAGCAGGGTCTCCATGGTATTGCAGGTGCCATAGCGCTGAGTCTTGGCATTGAAGGCCACCTCGATGGCCTTGCGATGATCGGCGCTGGCGTCGATGTACACGTGACATACGCCATGCAGGTGCTTGATGACCGGCACGCGCGCTTCTTCGCTGACGCGCTCGATGAGGCCCTTGCCACCACGCGGGACGATGACATCGACGAACTCACGCATGGTGATGAGCTCACCGACGGCGGCGCGATCGGTGATCTCGATGACCTGCACCGCCGTGGCCGGCAGGCCGGCGGCCTCCAGGCCCTCGCGGATACAGGCGGCAATGGCCTGGTTGGAATGCAGCGCCTCGGAGCCACCACGCAGGATGGCGGCATTGCCCGACTTCAGGCACAGGCCGGCGGCATCGGCGGTCACGTTGGGACGGGATTCGTAGATGATCCCCACCACGCCCAGCGGCACGCGCATGCGACCCACCTGGATCCCCGAAGGACGGTAATTGAGATCAGTGATCTCCCCCACCGGGTCCGGCAAGGTGGCGATCTGGCGCAGGCCCTCGGCCATGGCGGTAATACGCTCGGGCGTCAGTTCCAGGCGGTCCAGCAGGGCGGCATCGAGGCCGTGTTCACGACCGGCCTCCATGTCACGCGCATTGGCCGCGAGCAGTTCCGTCTCGCGGGCGGTGATGCCGTCGGCCATGGCCAGCAGGGCGGTATTCTTGGCGGCGGTACTGGCACGCGCCAGCTGGCGCGCGGCATCACGGGCGGCGCGTCCAAGTCCGTGCATGTACTGTGTTACGTCCACGTTGGTATCCATCTGTTCTCTGTCGTCGGCCGAGTCATCGGCCGGTAAAGATTGCCGCCATTGCGAGGCCGGGTACATACACCGTCGTCAGCCCGGCGCGGTGAAGGACGCCGGCAGTGGGCGCTGCCCCGCCATGGCGCACACCAATTGTACCAATTCGTCCCGTTTATTGCCTGCCGCCATGCCCTTGACCATGAACTCCAGGCGATCGGCGCGCTGTAGCAGGCCGCCCCAGTAACCGGCGCGGTGGCGCGTGAGGGCGGCGCGCACCGCCGTGCGGCGTGAATCCCAGACGCGCGCGCCGGCCATGACCGCCTCCACCGGCTGGCCACGCGCCACCGCCATGGCCATGTCGAGGATCTCGCGAACCGCGCGACCCAGCGCCCAGCTGATCACCACCGCTTCGACGCCCTCTTCCAGCAGGCCAAAGACCATGCGCAGGGCCCGGCTGGCCTCGCCGGCCAGCGCCGTGTCCACCATGTCGAAGACATCGAAACGCGCGCTGTCGGCGACACTGGCGCGCACCGCCGCGGCGTCCACCGGGCCGGGACCGTTGAGCAGAAGCAGTTTCTCCACCGCCTGGTCGGCCGCCAGCAGGTTGCCTTCCACGCGCTCGGCGAGCAACGCCACGGCCTCCGCATCCGGTTGCAGGCCGCGCGCCTGCATGTGGCGCCGCAGCCAGCCTGGCAGTTCGCCATGTTTTACCGGCCAGATCTGCACCAGCACGCCGGCCTCTTCCAGTGCCGTGACCCAGCGCGTGCGCAGCTGGTTGCGATCCAGCTTGCCGGCGGTGATCAGCAACAGGGTATCCTCGACCGGCCGCTCGGCGAAGGCGCGCAGGGCGCGGCCACCGGCATCACCCGGCTTGCCCGTGGGCAGGCGCAGATCGATGAGTTTCTTCTCCGCAAACAGGGACAGGCTGTCCTGTTCCGTCGCCAGTTGTTGCCAGTCGAAGTCACGCCCGGCAAACAGCACCTTGCGTTCGGTGTAGCCCTGGGCGCGGGCACAACACCGCACGGCGTCGGCGGCACTGCCCAGCTGGAAGGGTTCGTCGCCACACAGCAGGTAGATGGGCGCAAGGCGAGCCTGCTCAGGTTCGGCGAGGGCGTCGAGCAGTTGCGCGTAGCGGTATTTCACTGCGCCGCGTCCACCGTGCTCATGCGCTGCGCCACGGTGACGAGCTGGCGCAGGATCTGCGCGGCGGCGGCCTCCACCATTTCCGCCTTCAACTGGTTCTCTTCGTCGGACTTGGCCAGCACATTGGTGGCATCGAAGAACAGGTCACGCACCTGCAGGATGCGCTGGGTATCGGTGAGTGGCTCACCCTGGGCCGAGACGATGTGAAACTGCACGATATAGGAAAGCTCGTACTCGTTGGCCTTGCCCGAGGCATCGACACTGAGGACATTACGCAGGGTCTCGTCGCGCACCACGGCCACACCGAGCGAGGGCGACAGCGGCGACTCGAGTACCTGCCCGCCGTTGCGCAATACCTGGCGTTCCAGCGCGATACCCAGCGTGCTGTCGCGGCTGAAGCCGTCGAAGTAGACATTGCGCGCCGCCTGTGGCAGGTCCACTGCACCGCGCAGATGAAAGCCGCAGGCAGCCAGTGACAGCAACAGGCCGATGGTCAACAGCGCGCGGGTGAAACCAGCGATGGCGGCGGTGATATTCATTCAGCGGATCACGATGTTGACCAGGCGGCCGGGCACGACGATGACCTTGACGATGCCGTGGCCTGCCAGGAAGCGCTGCACGTTGGCATCCGCCTGGGCCAGTTGTTCGATGGTCTCACGATCGGCCTCGGTGGGCACGGTAATGCGCCCGCGCAGTTTGCCGTTGACCTGCACCACCATTTCCAGTTCATCGCGCGCCAGCGCCGACTCGTCCACCCGCGGCCAGGGTGCATCGATGACCGGCGTGTCATGCCCAAGCTGCTGCCACAGTACGTGACAGACATGCGGTACGATGGGCGCGAGCAACAGTACGCAGGCCTCGAGACCTTCCTGCACCACCGCGCGACCCTGCGCGCTGTCGTCGTCGAACTTGTAGAGGGCATTGAGCAGTTCCATCACCGCGGCAATGGCGGTGTTGAAGGTAAAGCGTCGCCCCACGTCATCGCTGCACTTGCGGATGGTCTCGTGCACACGCCGGCGCAGCGCGCCCTGGCGCTGATCCAGCGCGGCGGTGTCCAGTGGCGACACGACACCCGCACGCAGGTGCTGGTGGACGCGTTTCCACAGGCGACGCAGGAAGCGGTTGGCACCCTCGACACCGGCATCGGACCACTCCAGCGACTGGTCCGGTGGCGCGGCGAACATGATGAACAGGCGCGCGGTGTCAGCGCCGTAGTCACGCAGGATGGACTCGGGATCGACGGTGTTGCCCTTGGACTTGGACATCTTGGCGCCGTCCTTGAGCACCATGCCCTGGGTAAGCAGGTTGGCAAAGGGCTCGTCGGTCTTCACCAGTCCCTCGTCGCGCAGCAGCTTGTTGAAGAAGCGCGCATACAGCAGGTGCAGGATGGCATGCTCGATGCCGCCCACGTACTGGTCCACCGGCAACCAGTAATTGGCGCGCTCATCGAGCATGGCGCGTTGGTTATCGGCGCAGGTATAGCGCGCGTAGTACCACGACGACTCCATGAAGGTATCGAAGGTATCGGTCTCGCGCTCGGCCTCGCCGCCGCACTCGGGACAGGTGGTGCGATAGAACTCGGGCATCTTCTTGATCGGTGAGCCGACGCCGTCGAAGCTGACCTCTTCGGGCAACACTACCGGCAGATCCCCGT
>DRKU01000033.1 GCA_011051615.1 Gammaproteobacteria bacterium | reverse complement strand
GCTGTAGGCCCACCAGCACACGCCGATGAAGACGAGGAACATCAGCACGGTGTAGAGGGCGCGCAGGTCGTTGATATCCATGGTCTACCTCCGCGTCTTGATGGCCGTGCCCAGTACCTGCAGATAGGCAACGAGGGCATCCATTTCGGTCCTGCCTTCCACCGCGGCGCTCGCGCCATCGATGTCGGCCTGGCTGTAGGGCACGCCGAGGGTGCGCATGGCTTCGAGCTTCTTCGGCGTCAGGCTGGCATCGATGACGTTCTCCGCCAGCCAGGGGAAGCCCGGCATGTTGGATTCCGGCACCAGGTCACGGGGGTTCATCAGGTGCGCGCGGTGCCAGGCATCCGAGTAACGCCCGCCGACGCGGTGCAGGTCCGGGCCGGTGCGCTTGGAGCCCCACTGAAAGGGGTGGTCCCAGACGAACTCGCCGGCCACCGAGTAGTGTCCGTAGCGTTCGGTCTCGGCGCGGAAGGGGCGGATCATCTGCGAGTGGCACACGTAGCAGCCTTCGCGGACATAGATGTCGCGGCCTTCCAGTTGCAGGGCGGTATAGGGCTTGAGGCCCTGTACCGGCTCGGTGGTGTCCTTGAGGAAGAACAGGGGCACGATCTCCACCAGCCCACCGAAGCTGATGACGACGAGGATGAGGATCATCATCAGGCCAATATTTTTTTCGACTTTTTCATGACTCATGTGGACGTCTCCTTATGCGCTTTGCGGCACGGCTTCGGGTGACTTCGCGCCCGAGATGGTCTTGATGGTGTTGTAGAGCATCACCAGCATGCCGAAGAGGTACAGCAGGCCACCGAGCAGGCGCACCACGTAATACGGGTAGGTGGCCTCGAGGCTTTCGACGAAGCTATAGGTCAGCGTGCCGTCGTCATTGACCGCACGCCACATGAGGCCCTGCATGACGCCGGCGATCCACATGGCGGCGATATACAGCACGATGCCGATGGTGGCGGTCCAGAAATGCACCTCGATGAGCTTCTTGCTGTACATGCCGTCGCGGTTGAAGACGCGCGGAATGAGGAAGTACATGGCGCCCATGGAGACCAGGCCCACCCAGCCCAGTGCACCGGAATGCACATGGCCGATGGTCCAGTCGGTGTAATGCGACAGGGCATTGACCGTCTTGATGGACATCATCGGGCCCTCGAACGTCGACATGCCGTAGAAGGACAGCGAGACGATGAGGAAACGCAGGATGGGGTCGGTGCGCAGCTTATGCCAGGCGCCCGACAGCGTCATGATGCCGTTGATCATGCCGCCCCAGCTCGGTGCCAGCAACAGCAGCGAGAAGGCCATGCCCAGCGACTGCGCCCAGTCGGGCAGCGCCGTGTAGTGCAGGTGATGGGGTCCGGCCCACATATAGATGGCGATGAGGGTCCAGAAGTGCACCACCGACAGGCGATAGGAATAGATCGGACGTTCGGCCTGCTTGGGAATGAAGTAGTACATGATGCCGAGGAAGCCGGCGGTGAGGAAGAAACCCACCGCATTGTGGCCATACCACCACTGCACCATGGCATCGATGGTGCCCGCATAGGCCGAGTAGGACTTGGTCAGGCTCACCGGCAGCTCGGCGCTGTTGACGATGTGCAGCACCGCGACGGTGATGATGAAGGCGCCAAAGAACCAGTTGGCCACGTAGATGTGCTGGACCTTGCGCTTGACGATGGTGCCGAAGAAGACGATGGCATAGGACACCCACACCAGGGTGATGAGGATGTCGATGGGCCATTCCAGTTCGGCGTATTCCTTGCCCGTGGTCCAGCCCATGGGCAGGCTGATGGCGGCGGCGACAATGACCAGGTTCCAGCCCCAGAAGGTGAAGGCCGCCAGGCCGCCGGCGAACAGGCGTGCCTGGCAGGTGCGCTGGACCACGTAGTAGGACGTGGCGAACAGGGCCGAGCCCCCGAAGGCGAAGATCACCGCATTGGTATGCAGTGGCCGCAGGCGGCTGTAGGTCAGCCAGGGGATGTCGAAATTGAGTGCCGGCCAGGCGAGCTGTGCGGCGATGATGACGCCTACCAGCAGGCCGACGACACCCCAGATGACGGTCATCACGGCGAACTGCCGCACGACCCTGTAGTTGTAGGTTTCCTGTGACTCCATACCCACCTCGTTGGCTGTGACGATGTTTGGGACCATGTTTGGACCGCCCGCAAAAAACCCTCCGCGTGGCGGGGGGCCGGGCAGGCGACGGCTACACAGCTTGCCGACTTGGTCACAAACGGGTGTTGACCTGGATCAAGACCGGGTCAAAGGATGCACCGTATGGGGGCACCGAAAAGTGGGGCGGAATGGTGGGAAATCAAAGGAATTGAGTTCCCCCGCGGGCCATCTAACGGTATCCTGTGCACCTTGTTTTTCATGCCTTTTTCGGGCCGCAGGCCGGGTAGACCAACCATGACGGAACGCGCAGCAACGGTAAAACGCGATACGCTGGAGACGCAGATCCAGGTAACGCTCAATCTCGACGGTGACGGCAGTTGCCGCCTGGAAACGGGGATCCCGTTTCTCGAGCACATGCTCGAGCAGGTGGCCCGTCACGGCCTCATCGATCTGGACATCAGCGCCCGTGGCGACCTGCACATCGACGCCCACCACACCGTCGAGGACATCGGCATCACGCTGGGCATGGCGGTGGCCAGGGCGCTGGGCGACAAGAAGGGCATTCGTCGCTACGGGCATGCCTACGTACCGCTGGACGAGGCGCTGGCACGGGTAGTCATCGACTTCTCCGGCCGCCCGGGGCTGGAGTTCGCGGTGAGCTGGCCACGTGCGCGCATCGGCGAGTTCGACGTGGACCTGTTCCGCGAATTCTTCCAGGGCTTCGTCAACCACGCCCAGGTTACCCTGCACGTGGACAGCCTGCGCGGGGTCAATGCCCACCACGTCGCCGAGACCGTGTTCAAGGCCTTCGGCCGTGCCCTGCGCATGGCGCTGGAGGCCGACCCGCGCATGGGCGAGGCGGTGCCCTCCACCAAAGGTAGCCTGTAAACCGGGCAGTGCAAGTATTCGGATAAATATTCCATGAGCACGGTGGCGGTCATCGACTACGGCATGGGGAACCTCCATTCCGTAGCCAAGGCACTCGAGAAAGTGGGCGAGGGCGTGCGCGTGCGCGTCACGGGCGACGCCGAGGCCATTCTTGCCGCCGAGCGCGTGGTCCTGCCGGGGGTGGGTGCCATCCGTGATTGCATGGGTGAGTTGCGTAGACGTGGTCTTGATGTCGTGGTGCGCGAGGTGGCCGACTCGCGGCCCCTGCTCGGGGTGTGCGTGGGCATGCAGGTGCTCATGGACCACAGTGAGGAGAACGATGGCGTGGACTGTCTCGGTATCCTGCCCGGCCAGGTGCGCGCCTTCGCCGCCCTTCCCGAACTGGCCGCCGATCCGAGCCTCAAGATCCCGCACATGGGCTGGAACCGGGTACACCAGACGGTGACACACCCCCTGTGGGCGGATATTCCGCAGGATGCCCGTTTCTATTTCGTGCACAGTTACTACGTGGAACCGGCGGAGCCATCACTCATCGCCGCCTCCACCGACTACGGCGTTCCCTTTACATCAGCGCTGGCGCGTGACAATGTATTCGCCGTGCAATTTCACCCCGAAAAGAGCCAGCACGCGGGTCTGCAGCTGTACGCCAATTTCCTGCGCTGGACCGTTTGAGCCACGACTATCAACCCACGCTCCCGAGGATCCGAGAGACATGCTAATCATTCCTGCCATTGACCTGAAAGACGGCCAGTGTGTGCGTCTGCGGCAGGGGCGCATGGAAGACGCGACGGTGTTTTCCAACGACCCCGTGGCCATGGCCGGCCGCTGGGTCGAGGCCGGCGCGCGCCGCCTGCACATCGTCGATCTCAACGGCGCCTTTGCCGGTGTGCCCATCAATGCCGATGTGATCCACGAGATCTGTGGTGCCCACCCGGACCTGGTGGTACAGGTGGGCGGTGGTATACGCGACGAGGACACGGTGCAGACTTACCTCGAAGCCGGCGTGCAGTACGTCATCATCGGTACGCGCGCCATCAACGCGCCGCATTTCGTCAATGACCTGTGCCTGGAATTTCCCGGCCACATCATCGTCGGTCTCGACGCGAAGGACGGCAAGGTGGCCATCGACGGCTGGTCGAAGCTCTCCAAGCACGACGTCATCGACATCGCGCAGAAGTTCGCCGAGGACGGCGTCGAGGCCATCATCTATACCGATATCGGCCGCGACGGCATGATGACCGGCGTCAACGTGGACTCCACGGTCAAGCTGGCGCGTGCGGTGAACATCCCGATCATCGCCTCGGGCGGCATCACCAACCTCGACGACATCCGCGCCCTGTGCGAAGTGGCCGAGGAAGGCATCGTCGGTGCCATTACCGGCCGCGCCATCTACGAAGGCACGCTGGACTACGCCGAGGCACAGAAACTCGCCGATGAACTCGACAGTGACGAGTAGCGAGTAGCGAGGAGAATATGGCACAAAGACAAAAAACCGTCCCCTCTACCCCTGCGGGGCACCGAGGTCCCTCAGGGAGACGCCGCCACGGATGGTGGCGTTAGTGCGAAGCAGGATGCCCGAGCCGAGGGAAAGGGTGAGGGGATCGATGCCTCGAAACTCGTTACTCGCAGCTCGCAACTGAATTTTATGGCACTTGCGAAACGCATCATTCCCTGCCTCGACGTGGACCATGGCCGCGTGGTTAAGGGTGTCCAGTTCGTGGACATCCGCGATGCCGGTGACCCGGTGGAGATCGCGCGTCGCTACGACGAGCAGGGTGCCGACGAGATCACCTTTCTCGATATCACTGCCAGCCACGAGGACCGTGAGACCATGGTCCACGTGGTCGAGGACGTGGCCGGGCAGGTGTTCATTCCGCTGACCGTGGGCGGTGGTATCCGTGAGGTGGCCGACATCCGGCGCATGCTCAATGCCGGTGCCGACAAGGTGGCCATCAACACCGCCGCGGTCAATAACCCGGAATTCGTGCGCGAGGCGGCGGAGAAGTTCGGTTCCCAGTGCATCGTGGTGGCCATCGACGCGAAGAAGGTCAGCGCCGAGGGCGAGCCGGCGCGCTGGGAGATCTTTACCCACGGCGGGCGCAAGCCCACCGGCCTCGATGCCATCGACTGGGCGCGCAAGATGGTGGACTACGGCGCCGGCGAGATCCTGCTCACCAGCATGGACCGCGACGGCACGAAGATCGGCTTCGATCTCGCGCTGACGCGCGCCATCGCCGATGCCGTACCGGTACCGGTGATCGCTTCCGGTGGTGTCGGTAACCTCGACCATCTCGTCGAGGGCGTCACGGAAGGCCACGCCGACGCCGTGCTGGCGGCGAGTATCTTCCATTTCGGCGAATACACCATCGAGCAGGCCAAGCGCCACATGGCCGCCGCCGGCATCGAGATGCGAATTTAGGTCCAGATAATAACCACGGGGAGCACGGGGCACACGGGGATATGGAATGTTTGCGGGCTTACCACCATGTGTGCAATGTGACCGATTCGGCAGGGTTTTTCGCCCGCAGGCGAGAATTAACGGTCATTTTTCTCCCCGTGGTCCCCGTGGTTAAACCCTGCAGGAACTGGAATGAGTGACGACTGGCTGGATGAGGTAAAATGGGACGCCGACGGTCTGGTGGCGGCCATCGCCCAGGAGGCGGGCAGCGGCCAGGTGCTCATGCTCGCCTGGATGAACCGCGAGGCGCTGGCGCTGACACGCGAGACGGGCCACGCGGTGTACTGGTCGCGCTCGCGTAATCGCCTGTGGCACAAGGGCGAGGAGTCGGGTCACCAGCAGGTGGTGCGGGACATCCGCCTCGACTGCGACGGCGACGTGATCCTCCTGCAGGTGGAACAGAAGGGCGGCATCGCCTGCCATACCGGGCGCCACCGCTGTTTCTACCGCCAGTTGCAGGACGCCGGCTGGGTGGCGGTGGAGCCGGTTTTGCGTGACCCCGACGATATATATAAATAGAATCAAGTTAACAGACAGCCACCGCCATGAGCGATATTCTGGACAAGCTGGCCGAGGTACTGGAGGCGCGCAAGCAGGCCGCCCCCGACAGTTCCTACGTGGCCGGGCTGTATGCCAAGGGGCTGGACGCCATTCTCAAGAAGATCGGCGAAGAGGCCACCGAGACGGTCATGGCGGCCAAGGACGGCGAAGCGGACAAGCTGGTTTATGAGATCGCCGATCTGTGGTTTCATAGCCTCGTCCTGCTGGCCCAGCAGGGCCTGAGCCACCGGCAGGTACTCGACGAACTGGCGCGCCGCTTTGGCGTCTCCGGTATCGAGGAAAAGGCCGCGCGCGGCGCGGATCCCGACCGGGACTCGGCATGAGCGACTGCCTGTTCTGCCGCATGGTGGCCGGCGAGGTCCCCTGCGACAAGGTCTACGAGGACGAGCGGGTGCTGGCATTCCGCGATATCCACCCCCGTGCCGATGTCCACCTGCTGCTGATCCCGAAGCAGCATATCGCCAGTCTCGATGAACTGGACGCCAGCCACGACGCCCTGGTGGCGTACATGCTGCGCCTGTTGCCGCAACTGGCGCGCGAGCAGGGCCTCAAGGACGGGTTTCGCACCATCATCAATACCGGCCCCGCGGGTGGCCAGGTGGTGTTTCATTTACACATGCATTTGCTGGGTGGCGCGAGCCTGCCCGGTTTTGGCTAACACGGAGTAGGAATTATGGGTATCAGTATCTGGCAGTTGTTGATCATCCTGGTGATCGTCCTGTTGCTGTTCGGCGCCAAGCGCCTGCGCAACGTGGGTTCCGATCTCGGTTCGGCGGTCAAGGGTTTCAAGAAGTCCATGCAGGACGAGAGCGAGACCCCCGCCCAGATCGAAAAGCGCGAAGGCGAGACCGTCGAGGGCGAGTCCGTACCCGACAAGGAAAAGGACAAGTCCTGAACCTTTCCGCACGCAGGGTGAGACCACCGGTCCGCCTGCGCGCGTGGTTCTGATCCCATGTTCGACATCGGCTTTCTCGAATTACTGGTCATTGGCGTCGTGGCCCTGCTGGTCATCGGCCCTGAGCGCCTGCCCGGCCTGGCGCGCAAGGCCGGTTACTGGGCAGGCCGCCTCCAGCGCTGGCTGGGCAAGGTGCGCACCGACGTGGAAAAGGAACTCAACGCCGAAGAATTGCGCCAGGCCATCGAACGTCACGCGGATCTGCAGGAGATCCAGGAAATCGTGCGCCGCGGCCAGAAACAGGTCAGCGAAATCTCTCAACCCGATTACCTGGTGCGTGCCACCCCGGACGAGGACAGGGCCGCCACGGACGACGATGGCGGTACGGGGGATGTGGCGACGACCGCGGCAGATGATACCGGCAGCGCGCCGGGCGGCGATACCACGACGACACCGGCGAAGGCCAAAGACAGCGGAACCGCACCATGACCGAGCCGTCGGCACCGCAGCCGCCCGCCAGCGGGGAACAGAGCTTCCTCAGCCACCTGATGGAACTGCGCGATCGCCTGCTGCGCAGCGTGGTGGTGTTGCTGGTGATCTTTCTCGCCTGCTTTCCCTTTTCCAGCGAGATCTACAGCTTTCTCGCCGCGCCGGTGACCCAGTATCTGCCCGAGGGCCAGCGCATGGTGGCCATCGATCCCATTTCGCCGTTCCTGACCCCGCTCAAGACCTCGCTGGTAGCGGCCTTCTTCCTCGCCATCCCGTACCTGCTCTACCAGTTCTGGGCCTTCGTCGCACCGGGCCTCTACCAGCACGAGAAACGCCTCGCCCTGCCCTTGCTCATCTCCAGCATCGTGCTGTTCTACCTCGGCATGGCCTTCGCCTACGTGGTGGTCTTCCCGCTGGTGTTCGGTTACATCGCCACCATCGTGCCGGAGGGTGTCGCACATACGCCAGACATTCGCACCTACCTGGATTTCTCGCTCAAGCTGTTCTTTGCCTTTGGCGTGGCCTTCGAGGTGCCCATCGCCACCATCATCCTCATCGCCACCGGCATGACCACGCGCGAGAGCCTGGCCAACAAGCGGCCCTATATCATCGTCGGCGCCTTCGTCATCGGCATGCTGCTCACGCCGCCGGACATCATCTCCCAGACCCTGCTCGCCCTGCCCATGTGGGCCCTGTTCGAGATGGGGCTCATCATGTCCAGCGTGTTACTGAAAAAGAGGGACGAAGCCAGCATCGCGCCAGGGGGCGAAGGTGGGGAAGTGGTGGCGACGGGCCCCGCCGCTACGCCTCCCGCGACGGCGCCGTCGGCACCGGACAGCGGCGTCCCGCCTGCCACGCCACCGGCCGGTGGTACCGGCGGGGCAGCGGAGGCCACCGATGAGGACGGCGAGCCGTGGTACGAGGAGCACAATCCCCACTACGAGGACGATGAATTCGTCGAGCTGAGCGACGCGGAAATGGACGCCGAGCTGGATCGCGCCATCGCAGAGGAAGAAAAGCTCGGCGTGGACGAGGCCGCATCCGAGGACAGTCATGCGGATGCAGATGAAACGGTGGCCGGCGAGGATCGCGGCGACGACGACGAGGACCCGCCGACCAGCAAGGCCTGACTTCTCCTCTTGCCGGGAACCAATGGCGCCACGACGGTGTGGACACGGATATGGCATCTCTGTTGGAACTGCCCTGGCGACGTCGCTTCGAGGCCCTCATTCGCCCCCACCTGCGGGAACTCTATACCTACGCCTGGCGCCTGTGTGGCAATCGTGAGCGTGCCGAGGACGTGGTCCAGGATCTGGTGACGCGCCTCTACCAGTCGCGTGCACGGCTCGACGAAGTGGATCGCCTGCGCCCCTGGCTCTACAAATCCCTGTTCCGCCAGTACCTCAACAGCCGCCGCAGCGAAAGCCGCTCTCCCTTCGGTTACCTGGAACACGACGAGGACGTGCTCGACGGACTCGAAGATGAACACAACACCCCCGAGGCACTCACCGAGCGCCACCTGCAACGGGCGGAACTCAACCGGGCGCTACATACCCTGAGCCCCGAGTTTCGCGACGTGCTGGTGATGCACGACATCGAGGGTTTTGCTGTCGCCGAGGTGGCGGAAATCCTTGATATCCCCGTGGGTACGGTCAAGTCGCGCATCCACCGTGCGCGCAACAGCCTGCGCAGGAAACT
>DRKU01000032.1 GCA_011051615.1 Gammaproteobacteria bacterium | reverse complement strand
GGGATAAGGATATGCAGGGTGCGCAGGATGGTGGCGCGTTCATTGGCGCGGATACGATCGATGGTGGCATCGTGGATCAGCGCCAGCGACAGGCTGCCAACAATAGCAAAGACGCCGAGAATGAGTGCACCGATGAACATGTTGCGCGCCAGTTTCATCGAGATTCCTCACCAAAAACACGTGGCTGGGTAAAGTAATCGATGGTGGGTGCGGTCATGTTCATCAACAGTACGGCGAAGGCAACCCCGTCAGGGTATCCGCCCCAGCTGCGGATCACGTAGACCAGCACACCGATACCCGCGCCGTAGATCAGGCGCCCGCGTGGCGTGGTGCTGGCGGTGACGGGATCGGTGGCGATGAAGAAGGCACCTAGCATGGCCGCACCGCTGAAGAGATGAAACAGTGGAGGGCTGTAGTGTTGCGCATCGAAAAGCCAGAAGATCAGGGCCATGGCCGCCAGTGCGACAAGCATGGCCAGCGGGATCTGCCAGGCGATGGTACGTCGCCACATCAGCCAGATGCCACCGAGCAGGAACAGGCCGTTGATCCATGCCCAGCCGAGACCGGATACCCCGGCATAGAGATCCGGATGCGCGGCACGAATTTCGCCGACGGATTGCTTGAGCATGATGCCGGTACGCAGCGTATCCAGTATTGTCGCCTGTGATATGGCATCGATGGATGTTGCGGCAGGGAGCACGCCGATGAAACTGTAGGACAGGCTCTCACCCAGCGTGTAGAGGCCACCGCCCGCGGTGGGTGACAGCCAGGTAGTCATCTCGAAGGGAAATGCGATGAGTAACATGACATAGCCGAGCATGGCGGGATTGAAGGGGTTATAACCCAGGCCACCAAACAGATGCTTGCCAAGGATGGTTGCAAAGATGGTGCCGAGGACCGGGATCCACCACGGCACCAGCGGTGGCATGGCCAGCGCCAGCAACAGGGCAGTGAGTACTATAGAACCATCGGAAATGAAGGGTTGTAGCGGGCGTGCTCGCCATTTCAGCATCATTGCTTCTGTCGCCAGCCCGGTGACTACCGCCAGTACCATGTTGACCAGCACGCCATAACCAAAATAGTACACCATGGCAGCACTACCGGGGATCATAGCCAGCATGACGGTGGTCATGACACCACGCACACTGACGCTCACCGGCAGATGGGGTGAACTATGATGGTGGAAAGGCTCGTTCACTCGCCGTGCTCCCCTTGTTTGCGCTTCTGATCAGGCTCGTCCACGGTCGCCTGCTGTTCCTCACCGGGTGTTTCAGTATTCTGCGCCTCGGCGTTTTGTTGTTCCCGGCGTGCCTTGACTCGTTGCATGGCGGCCTCGATAGCAGCTTTCTTCGGATCGACGGCTTCACCCTTTTCTGCCTGTTTCTTCTTCAACAGCTCCTTCTTGCGGCGCTGTCGTTCTTCCTTTTCACGCTTTTCCCGTTCCAGGCGTTCAAGGCGGAACTCGTGGCGGCGCCGCGCCAGGTCAGCTTTTTTCTTCTCGCGTTCCTGAGCCCATATCTCGGTCTTGGCATAACGGAAGTAGTGTACCAGCGGGATATGCGAAGGGCAGACATAGGCGCAACAGCCGCACTCGATGCAGTCGAACAGGTAGTGGTCCTGTACCTTGTCCATGTCCCGTGCGCGTGAATACCAGTAGAGCTGCTGTGGCAGCAGGCAGGCGGGACAGACGTTGGCGCATTCACCACAGCGGATGCACGGCAGTACCGGCTGGCTGGATGGCGAGCGTAATTCTGGCAGGGCAAGAATACAGTTGCTGGTCTTGACTACTGGCACGGTGTCATTGGCCAGTTCGAAACCCATCATGGGGCCACCGAGGATCAACTTGGCCATTTTTTCACGGTCACACTGACCCGCCTCGAGCAGGGTGGCTACTGGTGTCCCCAGTGCCACCTCCAGGTTGCGCGGTCGTTCACAGGCCTCACCGGTGATGGTGACGAAGCGTGAGATCAACGGTTCGCCATGGACGATGGCGCGATACACGGCGGCCGCCGTACCGACGTTGTGGCAGATCACGCCCATACTGGCGGGCAGGCTGTTGCGCGGGATCTCCTTGCCGGTGAGGACCTTGATTAACTGTTTTTCACCGCCGGCCGGGTAGATAGTCGGAATGACGCAGATCTCGATGAAGGTAGCTTCCTCGGCGGTAAGGGCTTCACGCAGGGCGGCGATGGCCTCGGGCTTGTTATCCTCGATGCCGATGAGGCACTGGCGCGCATGCAGGGCATGGCGCATGATCTTCAGGCCCTCGATGATCTCGCGTGGTCGTTCCTGCATCAGCCGGGCATCACAGGTAATATAAGGTTCGCACTCGGCACCATTGAGGATCAGGGTCTCGATGGCATGGTCCTGTGCGGGGTTGAGTTTTATATAGGTGGGAAAGCCGGCGCCGCCCATGCCGACGATGCCGGCATCACGGATGCGATTGCGCAGTGCACTGCGATCCAGCTTGCGATAGTCGGCCACGGGCCGCAGTTCACACCACTGGTCCTGCCCATCGGGTTCGATGACGATGCACGGCGCGCTGAGTCCCGACGGATGCGGGACGGGGCGGTCCTCGATGGCGATCACGGTGCCGGAACTGGGGGCATGCACCGGTGCGCTGACATAGTCGGTGGCGCGTGCGATACGCTGGCCCTTGAGCACGTGGTCACCTGCCGCGACCTCTGGCTCGGCGGGCTCACCGATATGCTGGTGCAGGGGCAGCACCAGTTGCCCGGGCAGGGGGGCACGTTCCACCGCTTCGCGCATGGACATGGACTTGTGAAAATCCAGGTGCAGGCCACCGTGGAAGTGGTGCAGCTTGCGCGTCACGAATGCGTCTCCTCTTCCGCTTCTTCGGGAAAGGGCCAGGTCCATTCGCTGATTTCCGTTTTTACCGGCACCATGTCGATGCATTCCACCGGGCAGGGCGGCACGCACAGTTCGCAGCCGGTGCATTCCTCTTCGACGACCGTGTGCATCTGCTTGGCGGCGCCGATGATGCAATCCACCGGGCAGGCCTGGATACACAGCGTGCAGCCGATACATTCGGCCTCGCGGATCACGGCGACGCGTTTTTCCTTGTGTTCGCCGTGTTCTTCATTTAGCGGCTTGGGATCGCGGCCCAGCAGGTCGGCCAGTGCGAGGATCACCGTTTCACCACCGGGGGGGCACTGGTTGATGTCCGCCTCGCCGGCGGCGATGGCCTCCGCGTAGGGCCGGCAGCCGGGGTAGCCGCACTGCCCGCACTGGGTCTGTGGCAGGATACGATCGATCTGATCCACCACCGGGTCTTCTTCGATGCGAAAGCGCACGGCGGCAAAGCCCAGCAACAGGCCGAAGCTCACCGCCAGGCTGGTGATGATAAGAACCGCTATCCACATGGTCAGCCCTTGACCAGCCCGGTGAAGCCCATGAAGGCCATGGACATCAGCCCGGCTGTGATCAGGGAGATGGCCGCGCCACGAAATGGCGCGGGAACGTCCGCCACGTTGATGCGTTCACGCATGGCGGCGAACAGGATCAGAACCAGGGAAAAACCGATGGAAGCGCCGAAGCCGTAGACGGCCGATTCGACGAAGCCGTGGCGCGTCTGCACGTTGAGCAGGGCGACGCCGAGCACGGCACAGTTGGTGGTAATGAGTGGCAGAAAGATCCCCAGTACCTGGTAGAGCAGGGGGCTGGTCTTGCGGATCACCATCTCGGTGAACTGGACGACGACGGCAATGACGAGGATGAAGCTGATGGTGCGCAGGTACTCGATACCGAAGGGCGC
>DRKU01000031.1 GCA_011051615.1 Gammaproteobacteria bacterium | reverse complement strand
CCGTGCTGATGACGAACTCTGAGATGCACTACGTACTGCGCCTGTCTGCGCCAATCCCGCTTTCAGGTGGTCCCCGCTCATGACCCGGTCCGGTGATCTGTTTGCCAGTCTGTCCGATGAACAGGCGGAACAGCGACCCTGGCGCCCGCTGGCAGATCGCATGCGCCCGCGCACGCTGGATGAATTCTTCGGTCAACAGCATCTGCTCGCTCCCGGCAAGCCCCTGCGCCAGGCACTCGAAGAAGGCCGCCTGCACTCACTCATCCTGTGGGGACCGCCGGGGACGGGCAAGACCACCCTGGCACGTATGATGGCGGCGACCTGCGAGGCGCACTTCATTGCCCTCTCGGCGGTACTCTCTGGCGTTAAGGACATCCGCGCCGCGGTGGATACCGCACGCGAGGTTTCGCAGCGTGAGAACCGCGCCAGCGTACTGTTCGTTGACGAGGTGCACCGCTTCAACAAGTCGCAACAGGATGCCTTCCTGCCCCACATCGAAGACGGGACCATCACTTTCGTCGGTGCCACCACCGAAAACCCGTCCTTCGAGCTCAACAACGCGCTGCTTTCGCGTGCGCGCGTCTATGTGTTACAACCGCTGGACGAAGACGCCATCCTCGGCGTGCTCCGGGATGCCCTGTCGGATAGCGAGCGGGGCCTGTCCGGCGTGCAGTGCAGCGAGGAAGAACTGGCACGTATCGCCCGTTTTGCCGACGGTGATGCCCGCCGCGCGCTCAACCTGCTTGAACTGGCAGCGGAGATCGCCACCGCGCAGGCTCAGGACCGCATCGACAGCGCCATTCTCGACGAAGTTCTGACCAGCGGCACACGACGTTTCGACAAGCAGGGTGAGGCCTTCTACGATCTGATCTCGGCGCTGCACAAATCGGTCCGCGGCTCGGACCCGGACGCCAGCCTGTACTGGTTCGCGCGCATGCTGGACGGTGGTTGCGACCCCCTGTATATTGCGCGCCGGGTGGTGCGCATGGCTTCGGAAGACATCGGCAACGCCGATCCGCGCGGTCTCGCCCTGGCGCTGGATGCGTGGGAGACCCAGGAACGCCTCGGCAGTCCGGAAGGCGAACTGGCGGTGGCCCAGGCCATTGTCTATCTGGCCTGCGCGCCCAAGAGCAATGCTGTCTACAAGGCCTTCAAGGCCGCCATGCGCGAAGTGGAGCAGGGTGGCTCCGAGGAAGTGCCGTTGCGCCTGCGTAACGCGCCCACCTCGCTGATGAAGGATCTGGGTTACGGCGAGCGCTATCGCTATGCCCACGATGAACCGGACGGCTATGCCGCCGGGGAACACTATTTCCCCGACAGCATGGAACGGCGGCAGTATTATCAACCGACCTCGCGGGGCCTGGAGGCACGCATCGCCGAGCGCCTGGCGTACTGGCGCGAACTGGACAGGAAACACAGGAAACCATGAATCAGGTGTTCGCCATTGCCGTCGGGGGTGCCGTCGGTGCCGTGATGCGTTTCTGGGTCTCCACCTGGACTTACCGCGTGCTGGGCCAGGGGTTTCCCTGGGGGACGCTGGCGGTCAATGTCAGCGGTTCGCTGGCCATGGGCTTCGTCTATGTATTGCTGGTGGAGCGGCTCAGCCTCGGACCAGAATGGCGTGCGGCGCTGATGATCGGGTTTCTCGGTGCTTTTACCACCTTCTCGACCTTTTCCGTCGAGGCGTTGAACCTGGTGCAGGCAGGCACCGTCGTGCGCGCCTTGCTCTACGTGCTGGCCAGTGTCATCTTCTGTGTACTGGCCGCTTACCTTGGCATGATCGCAGGACGACAACTATGAAACAGGCCAATATCACCATCGTGCGGATCTATCTTACCGAAGGCGAAAAGCAGCTCAATGCGCTGTTGAAACGTCTGCGTGACTGGGAAAAGCTGCGTGGCGTAACCGTGTTTCGCGGTATCTCGGGTTTCGGCGACTCAGGTGTGATCCATAATGCCTCGTTGCTCGACCTCAGTGTGCACCTTCCCATCGTGGTGGAGTTCTTCGATCTGCCGGAGAAGATCACGGGCGTCATCGAACACCTGGAAAGTTTCATCAAGCCGGGCCACATGGTGTCGTGGCAGGCACAGATGTCCATCGAAGAATAAGGACAAGACAAAGACATGCTCGATCCACAACTCCTGCGCACGCAACTCGATGAGGTTGCGGCCCGCCTTGCCAGGCGTGGCTTCAAACTGGATACCGCGACACTGGAAAAACTCGAAGCGCAACGCAAGACGCTGCAGAGTGAGACTCAGCGTCTGCAGAACGAGCGAAACACGCGTTCGAAAGCGATTGGTCAGGCAAAAGCGAAGGGCGAGGATATTGAACCCCTCAAGGCCGAGGTCGCCGAGCTGGGCGAACGGCTCAAGGCAGCTGAACAGGAACTGCGCGGGATTCAGGATCAGCTCAACGCGATCCTCATGGGGATCCCCAATTTGCCGCAGGACTCAGTACCCGCCGGTCTCAGCGAGACCGACAACGTGGAGGTACGCAAGTGGGGTGAGCCACGACAGTTCGACTTTACGCCACGCGACCACGTTGCCGTCGGTGAGCAGCTTGGACAACTGGATTTCGAGACCGCGGCAAAGATCACCGGTTCGCGTTTCGTGGTCATGAATGGCGCCGTGGCACGTCTGCACCGCGCGCTCATCCAGTTTATGCTCGATTTGCACAGCTCTGAACATGGTTATACCGAGGTCTATGTCCCTTACATGGTCAATGCCGACAGCCTGCAGGGTACCGGCCAGTTGCCCAAGTTCGAAGAAGATCTGTTCAAACTCTCGGGTGAGCACGAGTACTATCTGATCCCCACCGCCGAGGTGCCGGTGACCAACATCGTGCGTGACATCATCATCGAAACCGATCACATGCCACGCAAGTTCGTGGCGCATACGCCGTGTTTTCGCAGCGAGGCCGGTTCCTATGGCAAGGACACGCGCGGCATGATCCGCCAGCACCAGTTCGAGAAGGTGGAGCTGGTACAGGTGGTGCGTCCGGAGGATTCGGAACTGGCGCTGGAGGCCCTCACCAGCCACGCCGAGGAAGTCCTCAGACGACTGGAATTACCCTACCGGGTCATGGTCCTGTGTGCGGGGGATATGGGTTTCTCGGCGGCCAAGACCTACGACCTCGAAGTGTGGCTACCGGCGCAGGATACGTATCGTGAGATTTCCTCATGCAGTAATTTCGAAGCCTTTCAGGCGCGGCGCATGAAAGCGCGCTGGCGCAATCCCGACACCGGTAAACCGGAACTGGTGCATACGCTCAATGGCTCGGGACTGGCGGTGGGGCGTACGCTGGTGGCGATCCTGGAAAACTACCAGCAGGCCGACGGGAGTGTCGCCATCCCGGAAGTGCTGCGCCCCTGGATGGGCGGCGAGGCGGTGATCGCCGCGAGCTGATTGTTCAGCGTTCCCGTGCGGTGCGCCGCTCAGCGCACCGACATAATCAGCAAGATGACGAACAGCACCACCGCGCCGATGGGCAGGAGAAAGGCCTTCCAGTCGCCTTCGCCAGCCTTGGGGCTGTGCTTGACCATCTGCCTGGCGCGTGGCAGCAGAAAGACGATCATCATGCCGATCAGAATTACCGAGCCGATCTTCATCCAGTCCATCGTTGTATCTCCTCAATGCTGTAAAAGAAAAGCCCCGTTACCGGGGCTTTTTCGCTACCTGTACGCTGGCCTGATCAGTCGTCGCCGCTCAGCGCGCCGAGCAGGTTCAACAGGTGGATAAAGATATTGAAGATATCCAGGTACAGGGCAACGGTCGCCATGAGATAGTTGGTTTCGCCACCGTTGATGATGCGGCTGGTGTCATACAGGATGAAACCGCTAAACAGCAGGATGACAGCAGCGGAGATGGCCAGCGACAGGGCGGGGATCTCGAAGAAGATGTTGCCCAGTGCGGCGAGCAGGAGTACCAGCAGGCCGACGAAGAGCATGCCGCCGAGGAAGCTGAAATCCCGTTTTGTGGTCAGGGCGTAGCCCGACAGGCCGAGGAAGATCACCCCGGTACCGCCCAGCGCCGTCATGATCAGCTGCGCCCCGTTGGCGAGTGCAAGATACTGGGACAGGATCGGGCCCAGTGCGAAGCCCATCAGGCCGGTGATGGCAAAGACCACCCAGATGCCGGCCGCGGAATTGGCCGTGCGTGGCAGCACCAGCCAGATGAGCAGGAATGCTCCGCCAATGGACCACAGGTAGGTCATCGGTGAAGTCTGGATGTACATGGACAAAGCAGCCATCAGGGCGCTGAACAGCAGTGTCATGGACAACAGGCTGTAGGTATTGCGCAGCACCTTGTTGGTGGCCAGAGCCGATTCGGTCGTGCGGCTAACGGCCGGCTGATTAAATGCCATCTTTGGTATCCTCCTGATTTCTGGATATAAATTTCTGTCTAGTTAGACACAGCATACCGGAACAGTTCCCGATATCAAGCCTGAATATGGGGTGCGGTGACGCAAATTCAAGCTGGTCACACGAGGGTACTTTTCGGTATGCTTCGCCCCATTGTGCGGTCTGTCCTGCAGCCCGGCAAGGGGTTGGACATCGAAAATTCCGGTGTGTCGAACAGGAATTTCCTGATTATATCAGCGAGACCTTATATATATCCCGGGCATTTCCCGAAACGGGTCGGGTAGATGACAGGATCCCCGCGCGGGTCAGGAAGCAGCGACAGAGAAACGAATGGAGAGCTGGCTGAGTGGTCGAAAGCGGCGGTCTTGAAAACCGTTGACCGGCAACGGTCCGGGGGTTCGAATCCCTCGCTCTCCGCCAAAACTGAAAAAGGCCCCATCGGGGCCTTTTTCGGTTTCAGGGAACGGGTGCGTTGAACCCCCGGACATCAGAATGGCGGGTGAGAATCCCAATGCACAGGGAAGTGCAGGTGCCGCGGGAGCACAGGGATGTGCGGAGCGGCCTCGCTCGACTGTATATTTCCGCCACCGGCCAATGGCGATATCCTTGTCGTCGTTGTTGTCGCCAAAACTGAAAAAGGCCCCATCGGGGCCTTTTTCAGTTTCAGGGAACGGGTGCGTTGAACCCCCGGACATCAGAATGGCAGGTGAGAATCCCAATGCACAGGGAAGTGCGGAGCGGCCTCGCTCGACTGTAT
>DRKU01000030.1 GCA_011051615.1 Gammaproteobacteria bacterium | reverse complement strand
CAGGCGATCGAAGGCCACGTCGAGGGCCTTTTCCACGTCGGTATCGCGCAGCCCCTGGTAAATGACCACGGTGCCGTGTTCCTCCTGTGCCCGTTGTGCAGCGGTCGGCGCCAGCAGGCGGTTTTGCTGCCAGTCGTCTGTCATGGCCAGCTCGAAGTCGTCGGCCTGTGCCATGGTGACACCAGACAGGGCAATGGCGAGAAGTGCCAGGCTGTTGGAGTATCTTCATGATGGTATCCCCCTGTTGAATTGCAGGTGCCGGTGCGTTGTTGTCCGACTTGCCGGTAACAACGCCCTGGCGAGGTGGGGGATGAAGGAAAATTGCCCGTACACCTGTGAAATATTCACATCTCCGCCACCGGCGCAGGTAAGGCGCGAATCTTCCATGGAAGGTATGGGTGGCGTATTGATTAATGCATTAATAACAATATATTACAATTGTTTATTAAAGTAGTTTCCATTTTGTGGGACGCCGGTGCTTTCATTCTCTCTCCATCGCCACTCGGGGGACTTGCAGGCCGGGACGACTTGCCTATGCTCTATATATGGGATATGAGCATGTCCGCCGATGGTTGAGTGCCGTTTCTCACCTGTTATTCGATTCCCGTCTCTGTCCTTGCGGCTTGTCCGTGAAATCTTCTTTTCCTCTTCCCAAATCTGTCTGGGAGGTCGAGGCCATGACACAGACAAAGATACATTTCGACCATAACGGTTTTCTGACCGAACCCGAGCGTTGGTGCAAGGAACTGGCTGCTGCCATTGCGCTGCGCGACGGTCTCGATGTGCTGACACCGGATCACTGGGAGGTGATCTGGACCCTGCGTAACCTCTACCGTAAGCATGGCACCTGTCCCGACTTTGAACAGGTGTGCACGCTGACGCATCTGGAGAACCACTGCATCGATCACCTGTTCCAGTCACCGGATGAGGCCTGGCGCATCGCCGGTCTGCCGGATCCGGATCGGGATCCGGCAGGCGCAGCGTCGCCCGGCTCGGCATCGACGCAGGCCTGACGGCACACCACCCCCGTTTGCTGCCCGATTTCGAGGCAGAAAGGGGGATAGTGTGCCCGGTTACCGCAAGCAGTTAAAAACCGGCGGGATTTTCGCTAAACTGAGTGAAACCGGTGGAATTGCAGGCCGCCCGGGAGGGCATTGGAATTGCGAGGATGACAGATAATCGAAATGCCCCCCTTCCCGTGCTGGGCCTGTTGCTGGCATTCCTGTTTCCCCATGTGGCGCATAGTCACTCCGAACGCGATCCCGATATCCGTCCGCTGATCCCCGCAGCCCAGGTGCGCGCCATGCGCACGACGCCAGGTGGCGAAAGGCCAGTTTTCATCGATGTGCGCAGCATACGTGCCTACAAGGCCGGACATGTCCCCGGCGCCCTGCACCTGTCCATCGAAGCGAGTTTCGAGCCCGTGGGGGACCGCAGCCGCATCGTCGCACCGGAAACCTTTCGCCGCCTGTTCAGCCGCCTGGGGATCAAGAACAGCGACTACGTCATCATCTACGATGACGGCCGGCTTTTGAATGCCGCACATCTCTTTTGGGTCATGGAGGTGTATGCGCACGAGAAAGTTTCGGTCATGGACGGTGGCCTTGCCGCCTGGCTGCAGGCCGGTGGCAAGCTGGAAACACGCTGGGCAGCGCGTTCGCGCAGCGTCTATGTGCCCGGCATGTCACCCCATCACCTGTCCACACGACTGACCACGCGCCTGGCACTCGATAACCCCGATGTCGTCATCGTCGATTCCCGTTCCCCGCGTCAGTACCGTGGACTCGAAAGCCGTGCTCGACGTGCCGGACACATCCCCGGGGCAATAAACATACCCGCAGAGAGGAATATCGAGATCGAAGACGGTGCGCCTCGTGTCAAACCACAGGGTGAACTACAATCCCTGTATCGTGCCCTGGGGAAAAAGCGGCATATCATCGCCTATTGCAATCGCGGCAAGGAATCTGCGTTAACCTATCTCGTTTTGCGGAACATGGGTTACAGCGTGTCGGTCTATGATGGCGCATGGCTGGAATGGGGCAACGATGCCGTCCTGCCAATTGAAAAGGACTGATAAGCGAAATGGAAAATAACAGGGCCACGCGCTTAAGTATCCGTTTCAAGTTGAGCCTGGTGATCTTTGGTGCAACCCTGGCGGTGCTCACCGTTACTTCGGCCCTGTTCATCTACTGGCAATACGATCTCTCCCGACAGAACGCCCTGCAGGCGGCGCGCACCGCGGTGGACGTGCTGGCGCAGGACTTCGTGCGCGCTGCCGTGCTGAACTCCACCGACATCACGGCGGACATGGTGCACAAGCTGCATGCCTTCCCGGAAATCGAAAATGCAGTATTCTATCGTGGCGGTGAGGCCGTGCTGGCTTATGCGCAGGACGACGTCCAGCGCGTAGTGCCCAGGTCCGTATCGGTACCACGTTCAGAAGTGATAGACGGGTTTGCGAGCATCTTCACGCCCATCAGGTATGACGGTAAAACCTACGGCATGGCCTGGTTTCGCATCTCGCTGGCAAAATTTGACGAGACTTTCGCACGCTTCCTGCACCGCCTGGCGGTCATCGTTCCCCTGCTGCTGCTGTTTTCCTTCCTGCTTGCCATATACTTCCAGCGCTTCTTTACCCGTCCCGTGCAACGCCTGGTGGATGCGATGAACAGTTACGTGACAACAGGCAGGTATGCACTCGATAACCGGGAAGCCGGCTCGCGCGAAATGGCCCGCCTGTTTTCCGGCCTGACGGAACTCACGACGCGGGTGAAAGAGACCCAGCAGGCACTGGCCGAACAGAAGGCCCAACTGCTGATCACGCTGGAGTCCATTGCCGATGGCGTCATCGCCACCGATGAACAGGGCCTTGTCCGCTACATGAACCCCGTGGCGGAAAACATCACCGGCTGGCGCGAGGGCGAGGCCCTGGGCCGACCGGCACGGGATATCTACCGGATCATCAGCGAGGACAACGATGACGATCTGACTCAGCATATCGATGAAACCCTGCTTTCGGGCACTGTCTATTTCGATCTTGAGCATATTGCACTGCTCACACGCGACAACCGGAAACTGTCCATCCAGAGTTCCATCGCACCCATGCGCGATGAGGACCACAAGGTCTCGGGAGCAGTGATCGTATTCCAGAATGTCACCGAGGCACGTGAGTATGCGCATCGCCTGCGCCACCAGGCTTCTCATGATCCGCTCACCGATCTCTACAATCGCAGTGAGTTCGAGAACCGCGTTGAACAGTATCTGCATGCCCTGGTGGAGGACGAACACCATGCCATGCTCTACCTGGATCTGGATCAGTTCAAGCTTATCAACGACACCTCGGGCCATAGCGCGGGTGACGCCCTGCTGCGCCAGATCGCACAACTGCTACGCTCCGCCGTACGTGAATCCGATGTCGTTGCCCGCCTCGGCGGCGATGAGTTTGCCGTCTTTCTGCCGCACTGCTCCATGGAGCGGGCCGCTGATGTGGCGGAAAAACTGCGTCGGCTGATCAGCGACTTCAGCTTTACCTGGGAGGAAACCCTCTTCAAGATAGGGGTCAGTATCGGTGTCGTGCCCGTTAACGAACCGGGTCTGACCTCGCGCGAGCTTTTCGCCGCTGCCGATCTGGCCTGTTATGCCGCCAAGGACCTGGGGCGCAATCGCTTTCATATCTATCAACCCGATGATCGTGACCTGATCGTCCGTCATGGTGAAATGCACTGGGTTTCAGTCATCAATCGTGCGCTGGAGGAAGATCGCATCCTGCTCTTCGCGCAACATATCGTCCCGCTGCACAACGGCACGGATATCGAACATATCGAGATCCTCATTCGCCATATCGATGAAGACGGCATGATCAGCTACCCCGGTGCATTCCTGCCGGCCGTGGAACGCTACAACCTTGCCCCGGAACTGGATCGCTGGGTTATCGGTAAGGTACTGCGCGATACGGAGATCGTTCGTTTTCTGCAACAGCACCCCAATGTGCGTATCAATATCAACCTCTCCGGGCTGACCCTCGGCGAGCCCAGTCTGGTGGACTATGTACAACACCTGTTGCAGGAGGCGAAATTGCCTCCCAGGGCGCTGTGCTTCGAGATCACCGAGACCGCCGCAGTCTCCAACCTGGCCGCGGCCGCGCGTTTCATGCGTGCCATGAAACTGCTGGGCTGCGAGTTTGCCCTCGATGACTTCGGCAGTGGCGTGTCATCTTTTGCCTACCTGTCCAACCTGCCGGTGGATTACCTCAAGATCGACGGCAGTTTCGTGCGCGACATGCACAAGAACTCCGTCAACCATGCCATGGTCAAGGCCATCAACGAGATCGGTCATGTCATGAATATTCGCACGGTGGCGGAGTTCGTCGAGAATAAGGCCATTTGCCACCTGCTTACTGAACTCAAGGTGGATTTTGCCCAGGGCTATCACCTGCATATCCCCTGCCCCATCGAGGAGATCCTGCGCGATGAGAAGACTGGTCGGGTGGTGATCCCCGATGCCAATGATCGCTGTTGAGGAATGTGGAAATGAGCGCCTGCTGTGTCTTTCTCGGTGAGGCCCTCGGTGACTACCATTTCGGGGAATCCCATCCCTTTGGCCCGCATCGTTACGCCGCTTTCAAGCAGGAATTCGATCGCCGACAACTGGCGAAGGCCGTCCACATCATGGCCCCGGCCGTGGCGAGCACGCAGGAACTGGCGCTGTTTCATACCCCCGACTACATCGACACCGTGCAACGGATGTCGCAAAGCGGCGCGGGTTACCTGGACGGGGGTGATACCCCGGCCCGCCGCGGGATCTTCGCAGCCGCTGCACGCGTGGTGGGTACCACCCTCGCTGCCGTGACGGCGGTGATCGATGGCGAATGTCGGCGCGCCTTCGTGCCTGTTGCCGGCCTGCATCATGCGCGCCGCGATGCGGCGGCCGGCTTCTGTGTCTTCAACGACTGTGGTGTCGCCATCGAAGCCCTGCGACAACATCACGGCCTGCGTCGTGTACTGTACGTGGACATCGATGCCCACCATGGCGACGGTGTGTTCTACAGCTTCGACGATGATCCGGACCTGTTCATTGTCGATTTCCACGAGGACGGCCGTTATCTTTACCCCGGCACGGGTCGTGAGAATGAAACCGGGCGCGGCGAGGCAGCGGGTTCAAAGCTCAATGTTCCCTTGCCGCCCGACGCCGGTGATGCCCTCGCCCTGTCCCGCTGGGAAAAGTGCGAGGACTTTATCCGCCGTGTACAACCTGAATTCATCCTGCTGCAATGTGGTGCCGACAGTGTCGCCGGTGATCCCATCACGCACCTGCGCCTGTCGGTCGCCTTCCACGGCGAGATAGCGGCACGCCTTGGCAGGCTTGCGGATGAACTGTGCGCGGGACGCGTGGTGGCCATGGGGGGAGGCGGCTACAATCTCGACAACCTGGCTCTGGCGTGGAACAACGTCATCGAAGGCCTTCTCGAGTCGAAAACCGAATAAGCGGGGAACAGCATGGCAGAATCTCAGGTACAACTGGGTCACATCGTGTTCTACGTCACCGCGCTGGAACCGTCGCTGGCCTTCTACCGTGACGTGGTGGGACTCCGTGAATGTGGGCGTCTCTTCGATGGCCGGGGTGTCATGCTCACCGGTGGGCGCACCCATCATGAATTGTTGCTCATCGAGGTGGGCGATCAACCGGGCCCCCTGCGAGGGCCGCGTCGTGGCCTGTACCACGCGGGCTGGCGTGTGGGCGACTCGCTCGACGTGTTGCGCGACAAGTATCGCCTGTTGCAGGAGGGCGGCTACACCATTACAGGCATGTCGGACCACACCGTGAGCCAGAGTATCTACGCGGAAGATCCCGACGGCAACGAGATCGAGTTGTACGTGGACAACCCGGACTACGACTGGCGCGCCAACCCCGACTGGGCCACCCTCCCCATGCGCCCCCTCAAGCTCTGAGGAGAAAAAACCCGTTAAATCAACGGGCTGGGATCTACCCATTTCGGGGGACTTGCACATCGCCGAGGTTCTGCTATTTCTGTATTGACAGAAACTTTTGAAATTATCACGCACCCAACGGAGCCCGCGTCATGGAAATCGTGCTTGTACTGCTACTGGCCCAGTCCCTGCTGGGGGCGTTCGACACCTGGGTGATCCACGAGTGGCGGGAGCGCCTGCCCCGTCGCCCGGTGGCGCGCCGCGAGGTGGGCCTGCATGCCCTGCGCGAAGTG
>DRKU01000029.1 GCA_011051615.1 Gammaproteobacteria bacterium | reverse complement strand
GGCACACAAGGTCGCGCAACTGCTCAAGGACTTCCCCGGCTATGCCAAAATCCGCCGCATCACACCGCTGCTCGAAGCCTGGTCCATCGACAACGGCATGCTCACGCCGACGCTAAAGGTCAAGCGTGCCGTGGTCATGGAAAACTATGCCGACGAAATCGAACAGATGTACGCATAAAACACCGTGGCGAGTGGCGAGGATCCTGCCGCCGTCATTCCGGGGGCCGCAACGCGGCAACCCGGAATCCAGAAGTGTAATCCTCCCGGATACGATACTCAGAGCAATGGTGGCATTTTCTCCTGGATGCCGGACAAGCGCTACGCGCTTTCCGGCATGACGCCAGGTGGATCACTCCGGCGCAATACGCTGCGCTATTGCGCCCCGCTGGCATATGAGCGAAGTTCATCGACAACGGCATGCTCACACCGACGCTAAAGGTCAGGCGTGCCGTGGTCATGGAAAACTATGCCGACGAAATCGAACAGATGTACATGTAGGAGCGCCGCCCCGGCGCGATATTTTTCAGGACAGTGATAAAGCCTTCGCGCCGGGGGCGGCGCTCCTACAGGTCTTTTCCAGATTTTACGACCGGACTCCGGGCTTCTGTTGCATACCCCGCATCGGGCACCTTAATATACAAACGTGGTCACAGGGGGTTGTTTTCCTCGCCACTAGCAGCTAGCCACTGTTTTATCGCGGGTGTAGTTCAATGGTAGAACTGGAGCTTCCCAAGCTTCAAACGTGGGTTCGATTCCCATCACCCGCTCCATTACTTCCTTCCTCACCCCCATCACCGCCGCTTTCGTTCTAAACTCTAAGATACCGGGCAGGCCGCCCGTCAAAAGGACCCTCCATGAAAAAATGGCTCAAACGGATATTGCTCACGCTGCTTGTGCTGGTCGTGGTTCTGGCCGCGGGCGCGGTGGTCTTTCTCTCCACCTTCGACCCCAACGCGCGCCGTGACGAGATCATCGCCCTGGTGCAGGAGCGCACCGGGCGACCGCTGCACATCAACGGTGAGATGGAACTCAGTTTCTTCCCCTGGCTGGGATTCGGTGTCGCGGATATCGAACTGGGTAATGCGCCCGGCTTCGAAGGTGACAGCTTCGCGCGCGTGAAACGCGCCGAGGCCCGCGTGCGCATCTGGCCATTGCTGTTCGGCAATATCGAAGTGGGCGAAGTGGTCCTCGACGGCCTCGAACTCAACCTGGCGCGACGCAAGGACGGCTCCACCAACTGGGACGATCTCCTCGGCCCGACTGCCCCGGCTACACCTTCTGCGCCCGCCGCGACACGCGAACCCGCCGCGGGTGGCCAGGCGGCCGCGCCGCTGGGCGCCTTTTCGCTTGGCGGTCTCAGCCTGCGCAAAGCACGCATTCGCTGGGACGATGAACAGGCGGGTCAGCATCTGGTCATCGACCGCTTCGACCTGGAAAGCGGCGCCATCGCGCCCGATACCCCCTTCGACCTCAGCCTCGCGGTAAGCGGTACCTTCAGCCACACCACCCCGACGCCGCCCACCTCGCGCAAGCTCGGATTCGAACTCGAACTGGACGGCCGCCTGCAGCTCGACCCCGGCGACGGGCATGCGCGCGTGCGCATCACGGGGCTGAAAGCCGAGGGCAGCCTGACGGGCAATACCCTGCCCGGCGCTGGCGCCCGTGGCGGCAAGCCCCTGACGGTAAGCCTGCGCCTGCCTTCGCTGGACCTGGATACCGCCACCGAGCACTACCGCCTCGAGGGACTCGCCGTCGAGGCCGCGGGGCTCGCCCTGCGCCTGGATCTCGCCGCGCGGGGCGCACCCGCCCGTGCCGCGCTGGAAGGCGGGCTGGTGGTGAAACTGGACGACAGTGCCGCCCTCACCACCCTGCTGGGATCCTCCCTCCCCGAGGGGGCCGATCTGGCGGCGCTGCAGGGCACCACGCTCACCGTGCCACTGGCGGGCTCCGCGGCACAGACCCTGCGCTTGGCGGACATCACCCTCAGCGGCCCCCTGCTCAACGGCGGCGCCGCACTGACCCTGAGCGGCCTGCCCGAGGCCCCGGTGGTGGAGGGCAGGCTGCGGCTGGCCGAGTTCGATGCGCGCGCCCTGCTCACGGCCCTCAAGTTGCCACCACCGCCCATGCGCGATGCCGACACCCTCAGGCGTGTAGCCCTGCAGACGACCCTGCGCTACGGCGACGACAGCCTGGCGCTGAACAAGCTCAAGCTGCTCCTCGATGACAGCGAACTGCACGGCAAGCTGCGCATCCGCAACCTCGCCCGGCCACAGATCCGCACCCGTCTCGAGGTAACCCGCCTGGACGTGGATCGCTACCTGCCCCCGCCTGCCGGAGCAGCGACCCCTGCCACCACCCCAGCGCCAGGCGCGCCCGCTGACAGCGCGGCAGCCGTGCCCCTGGGCGAGGCGCTGGCCCCCCTGCGCACGCTCGATCTCGACGCCGTGCTCGCCGTCGGCGAACTGAAGGTGAGTGGCCTGATTCTCACGCGCTTCAACACCACCCTGCGTGCACGCCAGGGCAGGCTGGCGCTGAAACCCGTCACCACCGCCCTCTATGGGGGACGCTTCGCCGGCGATCTCGGCCTGCAACTGCACGGCGACAACCTTGTCCTGCGCCTCGATGGCGATCTGCGCGGCATCGACAGCGGACCCCTGAGCCGGGACCTGTTCCAGCGCGAATGGATCACCGGCGAGGGCGACGTCAACCTGGCCCTGACCACGCGCGGCGCCGACGTGGCAGCCCTGAGGGCCGCGCTCAACGGCACGGCACGCCTGTCCTTCCGCGATGGTCAGATCACGCTGCTCGATACCAGTGCCGTGGCCGCCTATGCAAAGGCCAAACTGAAAAAACAGCCGACGCCCCCCGAAGACAGTCTCTACCGCCCCTCGCGCTACGACTCCATCACCGCCAGCGCACAGATCAAGAATGGCCTCCTCACCAATCGTGATCTGCGCGTACTCTCCCCCCATGCCACGCTGAGCGGCAGCGGCACGGTGGATCTTTCCCGCGAGACCCTCGACTACCGTATAAACCTCGTTTATGGCAAGGACGCCGGCAAGGAACTGGAGGGCCTGCCCGTGGTCGTAACGCTCAATGGCCCGCTTGCCTCACCCAATATCCACTTTGGCTGGGATGATTTGATCAAGGCCTGGGTGAAGCGCGACGCGAAGCGCAAAATCGAGCGCGAACGAAAGGCGCGGGAGGACGAGATCCGTGAACGCATTCGCCGCAAGGCAAAGGATCTGCTCAAGGGACTGTGATCCCCGCAGGCTCGCATGGCGCTGGCTGTGGATCCCCTTATGGCTGCTGGCCGGCAGCACCCAGGCGGGCGAAGTCCTCCACTCCCATGTGGACCACGACGACGGCCACTACCTGCTGGACATGGAGATGCGCATCGACGCGCCGCTGCCGCGAGTGCGCGAGGTCCTTACCGACTACGCGCATATCACCGCCATCAATCCCACCGTGGTGGAGAGCACCGTGCTGATCAGTGCGCCGCCCAACTACCGCGTGCGCGTGATCACCGAGGGCTGCGTACTGTTCTTCTGCAAGCGCATGACCCAGTTCCAGCAGGTCACCGAACTGGCCAGCGGCTACATCGTCATCGTGCTCGACACCACGGAGGGTGACTTTACCTATGGCCGCCTTCTGTGGCATATACAGGCAGACGGAGACCAGACCCGCATCAGTTTCAGCGGTGACCTGGTGCCTGACTTCTGGGTTCCGCCACTCATCGGGCCATGGCTCCTGTCAGGTGTACTCGAAGAAGAAACCCACAAGACGGTCGAAGGCCTCGAACGCCTCGCCAGCCAGCCACCGGACAATGAGCCCCAAGCCCTTCCATCGACGCCTGCTGCACTGGTTCCGCCACCACGGTCGCCATGATCTGCCCTGGCAGTCACCGCGCGACGCGTATCGCGTGTGGGTCTCGGAGATCATGCTCCAGCAGACCCAGGTGGCCACGGTCATCCCCTATTTCGAGCGCTTCATGGCACGCTTCCCCGATCTCGCCAGCCTGGCCAGCGCCGATCTCGACCAGGTCCTGCACCTGTGGACCGGACTGGGCTACTACGCCCGCGCGCGCAACCTGCATCGTGCCGCCGGGGTGATCGTCGCCGAGCACGGTGGCCGCTTCCCCACGGATTTCGAAGCCGTACTGGCCCTGCCCGGCATCGGCCGCTCCACCGCCGGCGCCATCCTCGCCCAGGCCTGCGATCAGCGCCATGCCATCCTCGACGGCAACGTCAGGCGCGTACTCGCCCGCCACCGCGCCATCGAAGGCTGGCCGGGCCAGAAGGCGGTGGAAAACACCCTGTGGGCGCTGGCCGAGGAACTCACCCCCGCCGAGGACGTGGCCGACTACACCCAGGCCATCATGGACCTCGGCGCCACCGTCTGCACCCGCAGCCAGCCGCGCTGCGCGGCCTGCCCCGTGAGCGAGGACTGCGCCGCCCGCGCCGAGGGCCGCCAGGCCGACTTTCCCGGCCGGCGCCCGCGCAAGGCCCTGCCCGAGCGCCACACCCGCATGCTGCTGCTGCGCGACGCCGAAGGCCAGGTGCTGCTGGAGCAACGCCCGCCCACCGGGATCTGGGGCGGCCTGTGGAGCCTGCCCGAGTGCCCGCCGGAGGCCGATCTGCACGCCTGGAGCCGCGAGACCCTCGGCGTGGAACTCGACGCGGTGCGCGACGGCGCGCCCCTCTCGCACACCTTCACCCACTTCCGCCTGCACATCCAGCCGGTGCACGCCCGCCTGCGGGACACCGCCCATGCCCCTGCCGCCGGCGGGGGCATCATGGAAGCGGCGGCGCGGGTCTGGTATAACACTCGCCTCCCGGCCGACCTGGGCCTGCCGGCGCCGGTGAAGAGCCTGCTGGCGGACCTCGGCGCGAAAACCTGAGCCGGACCACACACACGAGGAGCCACGAGATGTCACGAATGGTCAAATGCGCGAAACTGGGCAAGGAAGCCGAGGGACTGGATCGCCAGCCCTACCCCGGTGAGCTGGGTGAGCGCATCTTCAACACGATCTCGAAAGAGGCCTGGCAGGAATGGATCAGGTACCAGACCATCCTCATCAACGAAAACCGCCTCAGCCCCATCGACCCCCAGCACCGCGCCTTCCTGGAGAAGGAAATGGAGAAATTCCTCTTCGGCGGGGGCGGCGAGATGCCCGAGCAGTACACGCCGCCCGGCGAATAGACGCAAGTGCCTGATTTTCAAAACGGCGCTTGACTCCCCGCGCGCAGATCGCTTTAATACGCCGCTCGATCAGGTCCTAGCTGCTAGCAGCTAGAAACTGGATCCGAGGCCGGGTAGCTCAGTTGGTAGAGCAGAGGATTGAAAATCCTCGTGTCGGCAGTTCGATTCTGTCCCCGGCCACCATCCATGAAAAAAGCCGCCCCGGATTCCCGGCGCGGCTTTTTTTCACGTCGTTGGAACAGCGAGCAACAGCGGCATAGCCAGGCCGCGCGTCCGTCGCTCATTGCGGCCATTTCTCCTCGATCAGAAGTCCATCGAAGTCGTACCAGCGCCGGGGCATGACCATGT
>DRKU01000028.1 GCA_011051615.1 Gammaproteobacteria bacterium | reverse complement strand
GCGGTACTCAAGGGCACCGATGTGGACCAGCCGCGCAATCTGGCCAAGTCCGTCACCGTGGAGTAGACTTTTTGCATAACGAATTGTTTCTCTCCAGGCGACGCTGAAAAAAAAGGCAGATTATGGATAACACCGACAAGACCGAGAATGAGACCACAACATCGGAACTGAGTGCCGATGAGAAGAACCTCGCCATGTTCTGCCACCTGTCCGCCTTCCTCGGTCTGCTCATTCCCCTGGCCCACATCATCGCGCCGTTGATCATCTGGCTGATCAAGAAGGACGAGATGCCCTTCGTCCATCGCCATGGGCGAGAATCCATCAATTTCCAGATCAGCATGACCCTCTACTACATCGTCAGCTTCTTCCTGATGTTCGTGTTTATCGGCTGGTTACTGTTCGTGGGACTGATGATCTTCGAGCTGGTGGTGATCATCATCGCCGCGGTCAAGGCCAGCAGCGGTGAGGAATGGCAATACCCACTGCGTATCCCCTTTGTCCAGTGAGCACATGTCGCGTGGTAGCGACGCGGGAACAGGCACACCCGTGAAGGTGCTGGTGTCCTGGTCTACCGGCAAGGACAGCGCGTGGATGCTCCATCGCCTGCAGCAGTGCCGGGACCTGCAACTGGTGGGGCTGGTCTCCACCGTCAACGCCGAGTTCGAGCGCGTCGCCATGCACGGCGTGCGCACCGAGCTGGTAACCCAACAGGCCTCCGTCGCCGGCCTGCCGTGGATCCCCATTGACCTGCCCTGGCCCTGTTCCAACGCCGAGTATGAACGCATCATGGCGGATTTCATCGCTCGCGCCGTGGACGATGGCGTCACCCACATGGCCTTCGGCGACCTGTTTCTCGAAGACGTGCGTGCCTACCGCGAGAAGATGCTCGCCGGCACCGGTATCACCCCGCTGTTTCCCCTCTGGGAGATCCCCACCGACGAACTGGCGGCCGAGATGATCGACGCTGGCCTGCGTGCCACGCTCACCTGCCTCGACCCGAGGAAACTTCCCAGTGAATTCGCTGGACGCGAATTCGATGCCACCCTGCTCGCCGAACTGCCCGAGGCCTGCGATCCCTGCGGTGAATACGGTGAGTTCCATTCTTTTGCCTGGGACGGCCCCATGTTCCGCCAGCCCGTTGCCATCGAGCGTGGTGAGACCGTCGAGCGGGATGGCTTTGTATTTACCGATCTGCTGGCCGGGCCAGCGTGACCGACCTATGCGGTTGCGGGTCGTTGCGCCACCAGCCAGGCTTCGTCGCGAAATCCCTTGCTGAGATCACCACAACGGCCTTCCTCGCGGCAGGTGCGCACCACCAGCGATGGAAACAGCTGCAAGAGTTCGTTCTCGGCCAGTCGCCACTCGGGATTCGACGGTCCGGCGTCGCTGACCTTGTCGCGTACGAAGGTCTGGTAGTAGAGCAGCCCGCGGGGGCGCAGGGCTACAGCAATGGCCGGGCACAGATCGCGTTGCAGGTAGCGGCTAACAACGATGACATCGAAAGAATTTTCCGGTGGCGTCTCTCGAGTCAGATCACAGGCACGGGTATGCACCTTCAGCCCCTTTTGCGTGGCGAAGTCCGCAAGTTTTTCCAGCGCCACCGGCGAGACGTCCCAGGCCTCGGTGTCGAGACCATGCGCGGCAAGAAACAGGGCGTTGCCACCGGTACCACAGGCAAGATCGAGCGCCCTGCCCTGCGCCGGCAACAGATGGGCGTGTTCCTCAAGCACCCGACAGGGCTCCCCGTGGACCAGGGTGTCCCGGTAGCGTTCATCCCAACGACGTTGATCCGGTGAGTCCGTCATGGCGCAAGCCTCACTTGCGCCAGAAGGCCGGTGTCAGCAGTACCAGCACGGTGAAGATCTCCAGCCTCCCCATGAGCATGGCCAGTGCCAGCAGCCACTTTGCCGTGTCGCTGATGCCCTGAAAGTTGGCTGCTACCTCGCCGAGCCCGGGTCCCAGATTGTTCATGCTCGAGGCCACGGCGGAAAAGGCCGTGACCTGGTCGAGGCCCGTGGCCATCAGGGCCAGCATGATGACCACGAAGGTGGCCACGTAAAGAGAAAAATATCCCCACACCGCCTCAACCACTCGCACGGGCACCACGCGGTTGCCCAGCTTGAGCGGGCGCACCAGCACGGGATGGATCAGCTGCAGTATCAGCCTTGGACTCTGCTTGAGCATGATGATGAAGCGGATCACCTTCATTCCCCCGGCCGTGGAGCCGCCACAGCCGCCGACGAAACTGAGCATGAACAGCAGCACGGGTACGAAATCGGGCCAGTGTGAGAAATCTTCGGTGACGAAACCGGTACTGGTGATCACCGAGGTGGTCTGGAACAGGCTGTAGCGCAGTGCGGTGCCGAAGTCATCGTGGTAGTGAGTGCGAAACAGCTCGCCGGCGATGAGCAGGGTGGCGAGCAGTACGTATACCATGTAGGTACGTACCTCGATGTCACGAAGGTAGGCGCCAGGCTGGCGTTGTATGAGGGCGATGAAATGGATGCTGAAGTTGATACCGCCAAGCAGCATGAAGACGATGGCAATGCCCTCGATTAGTGGACTGTCGAACCATGCAAGGCTGGCATCATGAGTGGAAAACCCCCCGGTGGAGATGGTGGACAGGCTGTGGGCGATGGCATCGAAGAGGCTCATGCCGGCAAGCCAGTAGGCAAGGGCGCACACCAGGGTAAGCGCGGAATAGATCATCCAGAAGGAGCGTGCGGCGTGGGCGATGCGGGGCGCGATTTTTTCGTCCTTGAAGGGGCCCGGGGTCTCGGCACGGTAGAGCTGCATACCGCCGACACCCAGCATGGGCAGGATGGCGACAGTGAGGACGATGACGCCCATGCCACCGAGCCATTGCAGTTGCTGGCGGTAGAACAGGATCGACGGCGGCATGTGGTCGAGACCGGTGAGCACTGTCGCACCGGTGGTGGTAAAGGCGGACACCGCCTCGAACACGGCATTGCTCATGTCCATGTGGCTGCCGAAGTGAAATGGCAGGGAACTGAGCAGGCCCAGCGACAGCCAGAACAGGCCGACGACGATGAAGCCATCGCGGGTCTTCATCTCGCGGCGAAACGTGCGCACCGGCCACCACATGAGCGCACCCAGGGACACGGTGATGGCGAGGCTGAGCAGAAAAGGTCCGGCCTCGTGATCGTCGTACAGCAGGGAGACCAGCAGCGGCGGCAGCAGGGTCAGACTGTAGAGCAGCAGAAACAGGCCAAGCAGGTTCTGGATCAGCCGCAGGCGTTGCATGTCTTCAGTGGCGCCAGAAGGCGGGTGTGAGCAGGACCAGCAGGGTGAAGATCTCCAGGCGCCCCAGCAGCATGGCCATACTCAGGACGCTCTTGGCAAAATCGGAAATGCCGGCGTAGCTGGTGGAAACCTCGCCCAGTCCCGGCCCCAGGTTGTTGATGCAGGCCGCCACCGCGGAAAAGGCCGTGACCTGGTCGAGGCCGTCGGCCATGAGTAGCAGCATGAAGAAGATGAACAGGCCTACATAGGCGGCAAAGAAACCCCACACCGCGTCGATGACCTTGTTGGACACGGGCTTGCGGCCGATCTTGATGGGGATCACCGCATTGGGATGAATGACACGCATGATTTCACGCATACCCTGCTTGACCAGCAGCAGGAAGCGAATGACCTTCATGCCGCCACCGGTGGATCCCGCGCAACCGCCGATGAAACTGGTAAACAGGAGCAACACCGGCAGGAAGCCTGGCCACAGGGAATAGTCCTGGGTGGTAAAGCCGGTGGTGGTGCCGATGGAGACCGCCTGGAACACACCATGCAGAACCGTGTGCCCGATGTGCGGGAAACTGTGGGTAAAGGCCAGGTAGCCAGTGGTGATGATGGTGACCAGCAGCAGGATGAAGACATAGGTACGAAATTCCGAATCCAGCAGGTAGCCCTGGATGGAACGCGAACGCCAGGCGACGAAGTGCAGGGCGAAGTTGACACCCGACAGCAGCATGAAGACGATGGCCACCACTTCCACCAGCGGTTGCTGGAAGAAATAACCCATGCTCTGGTCGTGGGTGGAAAAACCGCCAATGGCGACGGTGGCGAAACTGTGCGCGATGGCGTCGAAGAGATCCATGCCCGCCAGCCAGTAGGCGGCCATGCAGGCCAGGGTCAGGGCCAGGTAGATGTACCACAGGGCCTTGGCCGATTCGGTAATGCGCGGTGTCAGCTTGCTATCCTTGATGGGTCCCGGCGTTTCCGCACGGTAGAGCTGCATGCCACCGATACCCAGCATGGGCATGATGGCCACGGCCAGCACGATAATCCCCATGCCACCCATCCACTGCAGTTGCTGTCGGTAGAACTTGATCGACGGCGGCAGGTTATCGATTTTTTCGATGACGGTTGCGCCGGTGGTGGTGAGCCCGGAGATCGATTCGAACATGGCGTCGTAGACGCTCATAACCAGTGAGTCGGCGAGCAGGAAAGGCAAGGCACCGAAACTGCCCAGCACGGTCCAGAACAGCACCACGATAACGAAACCATCACGCAGGCGCATCTCGCGGCGTTGCTTGCGTACCGGCAGGAACAGCGCCATGCCGGTGATGGCGGTGACGAGAAAGGCTTCGATGAAGGGTGCCAGCGCGCCGTCGGAATAAATCAGCGAGACGATCATCGGTGGCACCATGGCCAGACTGAAGACCGTGAGCAGCCGGCCGACAATGCGCTGAATGACGAGAAATTGCATGGTGGGCTACAGGAAGGTGATACCAACCTGGAACAGGTGTTCCACATCGGCAACGCGCGACTTGTCCACCAGGAACAGGATGACATGGTCTTCCGATTCGATGCGCGTATCGTGGTGGGCAATGAGCACATCGCCATCGCGAATGATGGCGCCTATGGTGGTGCCCGGTGGCAGGTTCAGTTCGTCGATGGTACGTCCTACCACGCGCGAGGTGGTCTCGTCGCCGTGCGCAATGGCTTCGATGGCCTCGGCGGCACCGCGCCGCAGGGAGTGCACCTTGACCACGTCACCGCGACGGATATGCGTGAGCAGGCTGCCGATGGTGGCCTGCTGGGGTGAGATGGCGATATCGATGGTGCCACTCTCCACCAGGTCCACGTAGGAGGCGCGGTTGATCAGTGACATCACCTTGCGCGCGCCAAGACGCTTGGCGAGCATGGCAGAGAGGATGTTGGCCTCGTCATCGTTGGTCAGTGCACAGAAGACGTCGGTGTTTTCGATGTTCTCATCGAGCAGCAGATCCTGATCGGCGGTGTCGCCAAGCAGCACGATGGTCTTTTCCAGCTCCTGGGAGATAGTGCGCGTACGCTCGGGGTTGTGGTCGATGAGCTTGACCTGGTAGCGGTGTTCCAGTGCGCGCGCCACGCTCTTGCCGATATTGCCGCCGCCACCGATGATGATGCGCTTGTAGGGCTTGTCGAGCCGGCGCAGTTCGCCCATCACGGCGCGGGTGTTGCGGCTCGCAGTAATGAAAAAGACTTCGTCATCGGCCTCGATGACGGTGGAGCCCTCGGGGATGATGGGTTGACCGCGGCGATAGATGGCCGCCACGCGCGTCTCCACATTGGGCATGTGTTCACGCAGTTCCTTCAACTGATGACCCACCAGCGGCCCGCCGTAGTAGGCCTTGACCGCCACCAGCTGCACCAGCCCGTCGGCGAAGTCGAGCACCTGCAGCGCGCCGGGATGCTCGATGAGGCGCTGGATATAATTGGTGATCAACTGCTCCGGGCTGATGAGCACGTCGATAGGCAGTGCTTCCTGGTTGAACAGTTGTGGCACCGACAGGTATTCCACGTGGCGCACGCGGGCGATCTTGGTGGGCGTGTGGAAAATGGTGTAGGCGACCTGGCAGGCCACCATGTTGGTTTCGTCGGAGTCGGTCACGGCGATGACCATGTCGGCATCATCGGCGCCGGCGCGGCGCAGGATGTCCGGGTGTGAGGCCATGCCACAAACGGTGCGGATGTCGAGGCGATCCTGTAGTGAGCGCAGCAGGAACTCGTCCACATCGACGAGGGTGATGTCATTGGCTTCGCTGGCGAGGTTCTTGGCCAGCGAGGAGCCAACCTGGCCGGCGCCGAGTATCAGTATCTTCATGATCGGTGTTTTTCTTGTTGCTTATTTGCCGCGGGCGAATTTCCTGGGTTCGATGCCCAGCGCCTTGAGTTTGCGATACAGGTGCGTGCGTTCCATGGCCGCCAGTTCGGCCACCTTGCCGACGCTGCCGCCGGTCTTTTCCAGCTGGTACTCGAAATAGGCCTTCTCGAACTGCTCGCGCGCCTCGCGCAGGGGCAGATCGAAACCGCTGCGTCCCGGCAACACGCTGTTCTGGCCGGCGCGCAGGGACTCGATATTACTGTTGACTTCATCCAGCTCGATTTCATTCCCGGAGCCCGTGATCAACAGGCGCTGTACCAGGTTGCTCAGTTCGCGAATATTACCCGGCCAGCTGTAGTTACGCAGCTTGTTCTGTGCCGCCACGGTGAAGTGACGATAGGGCAGGTTGTCCTGGTTGACATAGAGATTGGTATAGAAGTTGAGCAACTCGGGCACGTCCTCGCGATGTTCGCGCAGTGGTGGCACCTGGAGCGGGAGGATATTGAGATGATAGTACAGCTCGCGGCGAAAACCGCCCTGCTCCACCGCCGCCTCGAGGTCCGCCGCCGTACCGGCGACCAGGCGCACGTTGAGCGGCACGGCCTGCTTGCCGTTGACACGGTAGAATTCGCCACTGGCGAGGGTGGATTCCAGCTTCAGTTGCACGCCCGGGTCGAGATCGGCGATGTCGTAGATGAACAGCGTGCCGGCGGCGGCCTCTTCGAGCAGGCCATAGTCGATTTTCTCTCCCGCTTCGCTGCCAAACAGGGCCTGCTCGGCGCGTTCGGCCTGCAGGGCACCAACGCTGATCTCGCGGTAGGGACGCGTAGCGCGCGGGCTGCTGGCGTGCAGGTAGCGGGCCACCGCGCGCAGCCCACTGCCGGGTTCCCCGTGGATCAGCACCGGCGTGTCGTGTTCGGCGAGGCGGCGGACCTGGGTCTTGAGGCGCTGCATGACGGCGCTGTGGCCGATGGGTTCATCGAGCTGATCGCTGACCGAGCGTAGCCCCTGGTTTTCCTTCTGCAGTTTGTCGGCCTCGATGGCGTGCTCGATGGTAAGCAACAGCTTGGCCAGGGAGAGGGGCTTTTCGATGAAATCGTAGGCGCCGAGGCGGGTGGCCTCCACCGCGGTCTCCACCGTGCCGTGACCAGACATCATGATCACCGGCATGGGCGGGTGGCCGTCCACCGACCACTCCTTGAGCAGGGTGATGCCGTCGATGTCGGGCATCCAGATGTCCAGCAGGACCAGGTCGGGGCGGCGCCTGCGGTGGGCCTCGCGGGCGGCAGCACCGTTCTCGGCGGTGGCCACCTGGTAGCCCTCATCCTCGAGGATCTCGCGCAGCAACTCACGGATGTCGGGTTCGTCGTCCACCACCAGAATAAAGGGCGCATGCGCCGTCGGGGTGGGCGTCGTCCCCGGCGTGGGTGTCATCTGTGCATCAGGCGGCGGCATGGCTGTCATTCCTTTCGCTGTCTTCCATTGTACGCTCAAGTTCGTCGTCATGGGATGCGTTTTCCTGGCGCGATACGGGCAGGCGGATCACCAGGCAGGCACCCCCCCGGCCGGTACGGTTCTCGGCCCACACCATGCCGCCGTGCTCTTCGACGATCTTCTTGACGATGGCGAGTCCAAGGCCCGAACCCTTTGGCTTGGTGGTGACATAGGGTTCGAAGAGCTGCGCCATGATGTCCTCGGGGATCCCGGGTCCGGCGTCCTGCACGCGCAACTCGATGAAGTGACAGTTGGCCTCCTGCATGCAGCGGGTGGAGACACACACCGGCTGTGTGGGCTGGAAGTCTACTGCCTCGAGGGCATTCTTGTAGAGGTTGTGCAGCAACTGGCGCAGGCGGCCATCGTCGGCATCGATGGGTGGCAAGGCATCGTCCAGGTCCAGTTCGAACCAGGAGTGCTCATCGCCCTCGTCGTAGAGATCGGCCACTTCGCGAATGAGCTGGTTGAGATCGATGGGTTCAAGGTGAATGGTGGGCATGCGCGCATAGTCGGAGAATGCCTTGACCATTTCCTTGAGGGTGCCCACCTGTTGCACGATGGTGCGCGTGGCGCGATCCAGCACATCGGCATCGGCCGGATCCATGCTGGCCAGGTACTTGTGGCGCAGGCGTTCGGCCGAGAGCTGGATGGGTGTCAGCGGGTTCTTGATTTCGTGGGCCAGGCGTCGTGCCACCTCGCCCCAGGCGGCATCGCGCTGCGCCTGCATGAGGGCGGTGATGTCATCGAAGACGATGACGTGGCCACCGGGAGTGTCACCGCTGCCAGACAGCGAGGTGCCGCGCCAGATGAAGATGCGGCGCCCGCCGGGACCGAACTGCACCACTTCCTCGCTCCACTGGGCATCGTTCTGCCCCAGGTGCGGCGTGATGATATCGACCAGAAACTGCAGGTGGGTGTGGTCGTCGACGATGTCGATGAGGCGCTTGCCGCGATATTCTTCCAGCGGCACGTTGAGCATCTGGCTGGCAACGTTGTTGCCAGTACGGATGCACAGGTCAGTATCCAGCGTGATGACACCGGAGGACAGGTTGGCCAGAACACCTTCCAGGTAAGCGCGCTGTACTTCGGCGGCACGCTGGCTGGTTTGTGCCTCGCGCTGGGCCTGCGAAATGCGGCGCGTCATGTCATTAAAGGAGCGTACCAGGAACCCCAGCTCGTCCTTGCGTGAAGGCAACGGCAGGCGCTTGGCGTAGTCGCCACCGGCCACGGCGCGGGTACCCTCGGCAAGATCGGAGATGGGTTGCATGAGACGACGCGAGGACGACAGCGCGGCGAGCACCGCGGTGAGAATACTCAGCAGCAGTACCAGCGACAGGGTCAGCACGAAGCTGTACTTGAGCGGTTTACGCAGGTAGGCCAGCTCCTGGTAGCGCGCGAAGGCGGCCTGCACGCTGTCGGCCAGTTCGTTCATGTAGGCCGTCACCGGGTACAGTGCGCGCAGGATACGGTTTTCCTGTCCCGGCAGCAGTGCCGGCACGGTCACCGCAGTGCGGATGAACAGGCCCTTGTCATGCACCGATACCAGCCCCACCTCGTTGGCGCCCAGATCGAGGCGCAGGTGTGTGGCGTCGTCCAGCCACAGGGGTACCAGCTGGTTGGGATCCAGCGCGCTGGAAGCGAGGATACGGCCATGGGAACTGTAGAGCGTCAGCTCGGTGGCATTGCTGTTCTCGCGCAACTCATTGAGCGTCAGCGCGGCGAGGTCAGGCGGGCTTTCGGCCAGTGCCAGCGCCATGTGCCGGGTTTCGCGTTGCAGGTCGCGCATGCGTACACCGAGCGAGGCACGGCTCAGTTCGAGGGCATCGTCGAGGGCATCCTCCACGCGCACGTCGAACCAGGAATCGATACCGCGCTGAATGAAATCGAGCGAAAACAGGTAGACCACCAGCACCGGCGTCACAGACAGCACACCGAGCAACATCACCAGGCGCAGGGTAAGGCGCGAGCCCGGCGCATTGGCGCGGTGCTGGCGCAACAGTTGCGCCATGTGTTTGACGATGAGCCCCACCAGGATGAGCATGGCCAGCACGTTGACCACCAGCAGGACCAGGTAGTAATCGCCGAAGCGTGCCGACTGGTGGGTGGCGCTGGAGAGCAGGTAGAGCGAGATCAGCAGCAGGACAGTGAGCAGTGCCACCGGGCGACTGCCGCTGAAGAGGAGACGACCGAGGCCGATCAGGGGGCGAGGGACAATTCGTACCATGGGCTTTCCAGGCGCCAGTCGGCGGACAGGTGGGCGAGGGGCTGGATGGGCGCGGGCAGGGCATCCAGATCCAGCGCGGCGCGCAGGCGCACGAGGTAGTTGCTGCCGGCGCTCAGCAGGCCACGATCGATGACGGGCAGGCGTTCCACGCGGCCCATGGACCACAGTGCCGTGGTCAGGCTGCCGTAGTTGCCCTGCACGCCGCTGTTGAGATTGTGTACCACGTATTTTTCGCTCAGGGCGTGGTAGAGCAGCAGGTAACGCTGTTGTAGCGCCGCCACGGTGGCATCGGGCCACCAGCGGCGCACCTTGACGACTTCGATGTCGACGACGAAGAACAGCGGCACGCCGCTGTTGAGGGCCTCGAGGACCTCATCGCTGAGCTGGTAGCGGATTCGTGCCGAGAGCATCACTACGTCATCGACCTCCTCGATGCGCGGGTCTTCCACCAGCACACCCTCTTCCGCGCGGCTGAGCGGTGTCCAGCCCAGGGCGAGGAGCAGCAGCAGGGCGCAGCCCGCCAGGACACGGTTACGGCGGGGTGTGGCGCCCGACATCACCCCTGGCGGCGTCCCCTCAGCCCCCATGCCGGACCAGCCGGGCGTAGAAGAAGCCGTCCATCTCGCCTTCACCGGGGAGGATCTGCCAGCCATGGCCGGTATCGTGCCCCGCCACCCCGTCGAGGCGGGCGCGGATGGCGGGCAGAAAGTCGGCATCGAAACGGGCATCCGGGCATTGTTGCAGGAATTGCTCAATTTGCCTTGCATTTTCCTCGGGCAGCACGGAACAGGTGGAATATAAAAGGATACCCCCAGGCTTGAGCAAGGGCCACAACTGGCGCAGCAGGGCCTGCTGGGTGGCGGCCAGCGCGGCAATATCGGTCTCGCGGCGCAGCAGCTTGATATCCGGGTGGCGGCGAATGACGCCGGTGGCGCTGCACGGCGCGTCCAGCAGGATGCGATCGAAGGGGCGCCCGTCCCACCACGACGCGGGTTCGGTGGCATCGCCGGCAAGCGTGGTGGCCCGCAGGCCCAGTCGTTGCAGGCCGGCCTCCAGGGCGGCGAGGCGGGCGGCGGATCGGTCCAGCGCCACCACCTCGGCCAGCACCGGCTCGCGCTCGAGGAGATGGGCAGTCTTGCCGCCAGGGGCGGCGCAGGCGTCCAGGACGCGCGCCCCGGCCCGTGCATCGAGCAGCGGCGCGGCCAGTTGCGCGGCACCATCCTGCACGCTGACCTGTCCCGTGGCAAAGCCCGGCAGGCGGCCAACCTCCACCGGCGCCGCCAGGATCAGGCCCGCCTCGGTGCCCGGTGCGGGGTGCGCGGCGAGGCCGGCGGCGGCCAGGCTTTCGCGGTAGCGCTCACGATCCGTCTGGCGCGTGTTGACGCGCAGGGTCATGGGCGCGGGCGTATTGCCGGCCGTCACCACTGCCTGCCAGTGGTCGGGCCAGGCCACACGCAGGCGCGCCAGCAGCCAGTGGGGATGGTCACAGGCGGCCTCCTCGTTCTGCGCTACGCGTGCCTCCAGCGCCTCGCGTTCGCGCAGGTAGCGGCGTAGCAGGGCGTTGAGCAGGCCACGCGCCCAGGGCTTTTTCAGTGCCGTCGCCAGCGCTACGGTCTCGGCCACGGCGGCGTGATCGGGGGTGCGCAGCCAGCCCAGCTGGAACAGGCCCAGCAGGGCCGCCAGTTCCACGTCACGGTCCTTG
>DRKU01000027.1 GCA_011051615.1 Gammaproteobacteria bacterium | reverse complement strand
CCTCGCCATTCGACCGCAAGACCATGAAATACCATTCCCTTCTCCCTAAGGGAGAAGGTCGGGATGAGGGGATCAAATCCTCGGCCCTCGCATCTCGCCACTAGCCCCTTACGATCAAGGCCGCCGCAGCCCGTGCCCGGCATAGATGGCCGTGACGGCATCACTATATATGTAGTCAATGAACGCCGCGCCCCAGCGCCCGCCATCGCCCACCAGCCCCACGTGGTAGGTGGTGCACACATTCCCCGGCAGCGGCCGGGGGTTATCGGCGTTGCCACCGAGGGGAACGATCTCGAACGTCTCGGGGAAGATCCGGCAATAGCGCAGCGCCAGGTGGTAGTACACCACCGCCACGTTGGCGTGGCCGTCGAATATCGCCTGGGGCGCCTCGCGGTGGTGAATGCGCTCGCCAAACACTGTATCGCCTTCACGACCCTCGAGGCGCGCCGTGAGGCGCTCGCGCTCGCCATCACCGACGAGGTTCAGCAGCGTCTCGCGATAGACCTCGTAGCTGGCCTTCTCGTGCTCCGGGCTGGAGATGAACAGGCGCACGTCCTCGCGCAGCAGATCGGTTACCCCGCGGATCCCCAGTGGATTGCCCTTGCTCACCAGCAGCACATTTCCGCGGCTGGCCATGAAGGGTCGGTGGGATGCCACCAGCCCGTCGCGGGCCAGGGCATCGAGGATCCCCGGCGGGCTGATGAATACCTCGGGCAGTCGTGTCAGGCGCAGATTGCCCAGCCACAGGCCCCCGTCACGCAGGGCCGCCACCAGCACCCCCGGGGGCGTGGAGGCGTAGAAGACCTCGCCCACCTCGGGATGGGCGGCAACGAAGCCCTGCAGGGTCTCGGCCAAACCCATGTGATGATTACCGTCGGAGAACACCGCCAGCCCGGCATGCAGGGGGTCGCCGTGGAAATCCAGGCACAGATTGGAGCCCGCGTGGTGCCAGCTGGACCCACCAGCATCCGGGCAGGCCGCCTCCCGCGGCCAGTTGAGAGAAGTGCTCATGGAGGCAGAATAGGGGAAGCGGGTCGGGGCCTCAACACGGGCGGTGTCCGGCGGGGGACAGCCTGTGCGGAATTGCGACAGCGGGCCATTTCGGGCCCCACAGGCACAAAATTGTGTGCTACAATTTCGCGCCTTGCGGTTAACGAATCGTTAAAAATCAGCAAGTTACGGAGAGGTGTCCGAGTGGTTGAAGGAGCACGCCTGGAAAGTGTGTATACGGTAACCCCGTATCGAGGGTTCGAATCCCTCCCTCTCCGCCAAGTGACAAAACGGGTGCCCGGCGGGCGCCCGTTTTTCGTTTTTGGGGGATGAGAACCCTATAATCCCTCCTACTCCGCCGACTGACCAAATGGGTGCCCGTGTGTCAGTTTTCATCGCTACGTAACTTCTGATCAGCGACCTGATCAGCAGCCATGTGGTGCTGGCAGTTTCCAAACCCATTGTTTTTCGGTGGTTTATGGCCATCATCTCCCTGTCTGCTAGTCTTGTTGGTAGTCGCGAGAAGGAATTCCGTTTGTTTCCACCCCCCAGTCCCGCACCATGCCGTTGACGCACGCCTGTCTTTTGCACAGCCTGAGCCCGATCACGGGGCAGGGGCTGCTGTGGCCATACCGGGACCCGCGCGGGAGTCCCCGGCCATGACGCGCCCCGGGGTACTGTGGCGGATCTACCTGTTCATCTGTGCCATGTCGCTGCTGCTCGGTGGGGCGGTGGTCCTGTTGCAGTGGAAAAGTGTCAAGGACGAGGCCGGCACCGAGGTGCGCTATGCCAACAGCCTGGTGTCCTATTCGCTGGAGGCCCTGTTGCGCAAGTACGAGGCCATGCTGGAGGTGCTCGGTGAGCGCCTGCTGGAACTCGATGGCCTGAACGGTGATGCGCGCGCCAGGGCACTGGTGGACCATCTGCTGTCGCGCAACCTGGAGCTGGCCGGTTTCGGTCTGGCGGATCTCGATGGCCAACTGGTGCTTACCAGTAGCAATATCGACCGCACTCACCTGCCCAACCTGAAACAGTCTCCACAGACCGCAGAGTCTTTCGCGCGCGCACTGGAAAGTGATCACATGATTATGGGCCGCAGCTATTTCATGCCTGCGCTGAAGGAGTGGGTCATTCCGCTGCGCTACCGCATTCGTGATGCTGAAGGCCAGGTGGTAGCGGTGATGACGACCGGCATGAAGATGAACTCAACGTATGGTCTGTGGTCGCACAAGGCCATGCCGGAACATCTCAAGTTTCTCGTTGTACGTCACGACCTTTATCGCCAGTTTGGATCGTACGTGGATGAATCAGAGTACGATAACTATTACGGCAAGCCGGTGGATGCGCGCCTGCTGCAACATTTCGAACAGGAGTTGCGCAAGGAGGCACACATGGACCTGGCCGCATTCCAGCATTCGGGTCAGGTCGTGACCCTGTTTACCCTGGGCCGCAGGGGCAACATGTTTCTTACCGGCGTGAAGTACGAACCGCACTATGAATATTTCGTGCTCACGGCGATTGCACGTGAGACCCTGTTTTCACGCCTGAGCGTGCCCGCGATCTGGACAGTTTCCCTGCTGCTCGTATTCAACCTGGTGCTGTATGGCATTTTCCGCGCCACGGTGCGGATGCAGCGGGAAACCGGTCAGCGCCTCAACCACCTGGCGACCCATGACCAGCTTACCGGTTTGCCCAACCGGCGTTACCTGGTGGACTGTTTTGCCGAGTGGCAGCAGGCACAACGCCAGCATTTTTCCGTGCTCTTCGTGGACCTGGACAATTTCAAGGCCATCAACGATCTCCATGGCCACTCGGTGGGAGACGTGATCCTGCGCGAAGTGGCGCGGCGCATCGAACAAAGCTTTTCCTCGGCCCTGACCATCCGCCAGGGTGGTGACGAGTTTATCGTTCTCATGGATGGGGAGTATGACAGTAGCCTGGAGCAGACCTGTAAGCGCTTCATTGGCGCACTCAGGGTGCCGATTCACTGTGGCGGTCTGGAGTTTTCCATTCGTGCCAGTATTGGTGTGGCACAGTCACCGCTCGATGGCAGTGAGCTGGATGAGCTGTTACGCAAGGCGGACATGGCCATGTATGAGGCCAAGCGACTGCGCTGCGGGATCTACGCCTATGCGTCTCATCTGGAACGCCGCAGCGAACGTAGCGGACACATCGAGCGGGAACTGAGTTCCGCGCTGGAAAAAGGGCAGTTTCACCTGGTCTACCAGCCACAGGTGGATGCCCACACCGGCCGTTTGCTGGGTGTCGAGGCGCTGTTGCGCTGG